>CAJBLH010000182.1 GCA_903953895.1 uncultured Desulfobacteraceae bacterium
ATAGAACAGGGTATAATAGTCTTTTATCTTAAAAAATAAAAAAAAGAATTAAACAGAAAAATCATCCAATGATTTTTCTACTGAAACAGTCAAGAATACTATCGGCATTTATTTCCTGAAAAAGATGAACATGTCTAATTGAATAATGTTTACTTCAAGCCTAAATAATTAGAGCTTGTAACCTCTATACAAAAGGGATAAAATGACTTTTTTAAAACCATCTCTATTTATGGAATGCTATGAGCCTTCTTTCCACCAATGTTTCTATAACGCGTTATCAGGTACTGGGTCAACTATCGGAACCATTAATGGATAACCTGACCCGACTGCTTACCCAAAATGCAATTGTTGAAATAGATGATGAAGATATGGATCAATCCATAGGATGGACTTCTTTTGAAGATCCGTTTACGCCGAATTTTACCGGATCATCATTTGTAATAGGGTCACAATTCATCTTTTCCTTTCGAATGGATAAAAAAGCGATTCCTTCAAAAATCGTCAATAAAAGATATCGACAGGAAATTAAAAACAGACTGAAGGAAAGCGGTAAAGAATTTTTTTCGCGAAATGAAAAAAAACAGGTCAAGGAAGATGTTATTCGCGATCTTTCAATTCGGATACCGGCAACACCGAATGTGTTCGATATCCTCTGGAATTATGAAAAAGCCATTCTCTGGTTTTTTTCTACACAAAAATCAGCAAATGAAGCGTTTGAAATTTTTTTTGCTAAAACGTTCAAGTTGAATCTTGTTCGACGCTTTCCCTATACCTCCGCTCTGGAATTTCTTTCGGATTCCGAAGAGGATTTGCTGAACAAACTGACGCCATCTCATTTTATGGAGTAATCCGTGTTAGATATTTCCGTAGCATACAATCGTTATAAATTCGTTGGATACGAATTTCTGACATGGCTCTGGTTTGTGGTCGAACATGATCCAAGTCAATTAAGTCATGTTATTCCGGAAACCGTCAAGTTCACGATCGGAAATCGGATTATGCTGGAAAATGCTGTTCATGATGCTGTAGAAACCATCACGATCAAAGGAGATGATGCCGGATTGGAAGAAGGGGTTTTGGCACTCAAAAAAGGGGCGTTAGTCACTGAAATTCATTTAAGAGCAACAGAAGAAGAAAATGAATGGCAATTTACTTTAAAAGGCGAAAGCCTGAATATCAGCAATCTGAAAATACCTGATACCGGGCAGATAGAAACCAAGGACGACATAGAAGGCGCGGTGCTTGAAAAATTTTTTTTATATGAAAAAATTATGAACTGGCTGGATGGTATCTTTGGCTATTTTATAAAAATAAGGCTTTCTCCTGAATGGAATGATGGTGTTGTGCCTAGCATCAAAAAATGGATACTTCAGTAAAAATGGATCTGAGCCATCAACGGTTATGAAAGGTTTAATCAATGAAATTTACACTGAAAAAATCAAAAATGCTGGATACGTTGGCGAAAATTCAGGGAATCTCCGGTAAGAAAACAAGTAATGCCATCATTTCCTGTGTACTCATAAAAGCGATTGAAAACAGTCTTAAAATATATGCAACCGACTACGAAACCGGCTTTATTGGTTTTTATCCGGCTGAAGTGGAATCTGATGGCGCAATTGCCATCAATGCCAGAAAACTCTATGAAATCGTAAGGGATTTTCCAACAGAAGATATTCTTGTCAATGAAGTCGATAATTTCTGGATCGAAATCGGCAATTACAACGTTCAGTATCATATAGTGGGTATGAATCCTGAATCTTTTCCCCAAGTTCCTGAAATTGATGAAATTCCATTCATCGATATTGATTCAAAAAATTTCAAAAAAATGATTGACAAAACTTCCATGATGTCGCCGATTGTCGAAGACAAACGGCCTCATGTACATGGGGTCTGTCTGGAAACATTTCAAAAAGAAGCTGAACAATGGATACGGATTATTGCAACAGATGGAAACCGTCTAGCCAAAGTGGATTATCATTGTGTCAATGAATCCGGTATCGTCCTTGATCGAACGGTTCTGGTTCAGAAAAAAGGGTTGAATGAACTTTCTAAAATCATCATTCCCCAGGGGAATCTGTCCATCGGCATGATGGACAATAAACTGTTCATCAAGCAACAGCAGGAAACCGTCAGTATTCAACTCATCAATGGTACTTTTCCCGATGTAAGTGATGTACTTTTCGTCAAAGATGCCATACAGATAAATCTCAACAAACAATTATTCATGATGATGCTAAAACGCATGTCCATATTTTCGACGGATGATTATAAAGGGGTTATCTTCAATCTCAATGACGATAAAATGATCATTACTTCAACCAACCCGGAGCTTGGGGAATCCAAAGAAGAAATGTTTATTGTATTTCCGGGCAATCCCATCGAAGTCGCATTTAATCCCCGGTATTTTATGGAAGCTCTCTCCGTGATTGAAGAAGAACATGTTATAATGAGCATTGTTGATGATCAAACGCCCTGTTTAATAGAGGGAGAAAAGGACAAGAGCTATATTTGCGTAATTATGCCCATGAGAATTTAGAATAAGAATCGAGAAAGCAGGAAAAATCGTCATTTTTCTCAGCTTCAGGGTTATGCATGTTTTAAGGGTAATAAAAAAATAAAATGGAAAATCAGACATATACCGCGGATAATATCAAAATACTGGAAGGATTGGAGGCTGTACGCAAAAGACCTTCCATGTATATCGGAAATGTGGATGTTGAAGGTCTTCATCATCTGGTCTATGAGGTCGTGGATAACAGCATCGATGAAGCCATGGCCGGATATTGTGATGATATTAAGGTGATCATTCACACAGATAACAGTATTACCGTAGAAGATAATGGTCGAGGCATTCCAGTTGGAATTCATAAAAAGGAAAATGTTCCTGCCGTCGAAGTCGTCATGACAAAGCTTCATGCCGGTGGAAAATTTGATGACAGTTCCTATAAGGTATCCGGGGGACTTCATGGAGTAGGTATTTCTGTCGTCAATGCCCTATCTATTTTCATTGAACTTGAAATTTATTCGGAAGGAAAGATTTATTATCAAACTTATGCTAAAGGAAAAAAAACCAGCGAGCTTGAAATAATCGGAACTACTGAAAAACGGGGAACAAAGGTTCATTTTACTGCGGACCCGGAAATATTTGCCATTACGACATATGATTTTGATATTCTGCTTCGTCGCCTCAGAGAACTTGCTTTTTTGAACAAGGGTATAAAAATATCCATCGAAGATGAACGATCAGATGTCAAAAAAGAATTACAGTACAAGGGAGGTCTGATTTCATTTGTGGAATATCTGAATCGGCGCAATACGCCGCTTCATCCGGCTATTTTTGTTGAAGGCATTAAAAATGAAGTCAGTATCGAAGTCGCCATCCAGTATAATGATACTTATAACGAAAAATTATTTTCTTTTGCAAATAATATAAACACGATAGAAGGTGGAACTCATCTGATAGGATTTAAGGCGGCTTTAACCCGGACCCTGAATCAGTATGCAACCAGTGGCAGCCTGCCTAAAAACCTTCAGGCCAAAATCAGCGGCGACGATGTTCGGGAAGGGTTGACCGCCATTGTAAGCGTCAGAATTAAATCTCCCCAGTTCGAAGGTCAAACCAAGACCAAGCTGGGAAACAGCGAGGTCAAAGGACTGGTTGAATCGCTGGTAAATGAAAAGCTGAACATGTTTCTGGAAGAAAATCCGTCGGTTGGTAAAAAAATTATTGAAAAAGCGGTTGAGGCTTCCCGGGCTAGAGAAGCTGCCAGGCGAGCCCGCGATCTTGCCCGCAGTAAAGGGTCTCTACTGGATTCAACTCTGCCGGGAAAACTGGCGGAATGCCAGAGTTCCGATCCGCAGCAAAGGGAACTGTTTCTGGTGGAAGGGGATTCTGCAGGAGGTTCCGCCAAACAGGGAAGAGATCGGAAATTTCAGGCCATTCTCCCCCTTAGGGGTAAAATTCTGAATGTAGAAAAGGCTAGGTTCGACAGGATCATCAAAAGCGAAGAAATAAAGAATATCATCACGGTGTTGGGAACCGGCGTTGGAGAAGAGGATTACAACGCAGATCATATCCGGTACCATAAAGTCATTATAATGACCGATGCGGATGTGGATGGTGCCCACATCCGAACCTTGCTACTGACTTTTTTTTATCGTCAAATGCGTGAAATAATTGAAAAAGGATATCTATATGTCGCCCATCCGCCGCTTTTCAGGGTGGGTAAAGGCAATCAGGCTATTTATCTTAAAGATGAAAGGGCTTTTGACGAGTATATTCTGAAAAAAGTATGTTATCAAAAGGCGGTTAAAACCAGTGCCGGCGATGAGCTGATTACGGACAATCAGTTATTGGCATGGATCGGTGATCTTTCCGAATATTTTGGGCTGCTGAACAAGTTCATGGTTCAAGGATATCCGTTGGAGCTGATGACATCCTTGATTCAAGCTGGCGTTGCAAACAAGGAATTTATCAAGGACTTTCAGCAGATGACCGTTCTGAGAGAAGCGATCATCCAGTCTGGCTTTGATGTTACCGAACCGCTGTGGAACGAAGAAAAACATTTATATGAAATGATGGTATCCAGTCCGGAATCAGATCAACTGAAACGGTTGTTGACGGAAAGAACAGAAAAAGATTTCAAGCCGGTCAGAATCGGCAGAGGTTTGGTCTTTTCCAAAGAATTTCAAAAATGTATTTTTTTAGGAGGACGGATTGTACCTTATGATGCACCACCTTTTTACATTATTGAAATCGGAAAGGAAAAAGAGGCTATTATTGCCCAAAATAAACATCAACTGCTGCAATTGCTGATCGAAGAAGGAAAAAAAGGTCTTGGCGTTCAGCGGTATAAAGGTTTGGGCGAAATGAATCCCGAACAGCTCTGGGAAACCACAATGAATCCTGAAAAAAGGATTCTTCTCCAGGTAAAAATAGAGGATACGGTTGAAACCGATGAAATTTTTACGGTGTTGATGGGAGAAGAAGTCGAACCCCGCAGAGAATTCATACAGACCAATGCGCTGCAGGTAACCACGCTGGATATATAAATCATGGCATTGAACATCACGACGATTCAAGCAAGAGATATCCCGGATGCCTGGTTTCAATGTGTTTACGAGATCATTGATAAAGGGCATCGCTATCAGATCGACAGGGGAAGTTTTCAAGGCCAGGAACGGCTCGAGTTTGATTATATCACGGTTCAGATCAGATATCCGGGAGCCAGACCCCTGATACCCGATATTCCCGAAGCGCTATGTATTCCGAATCCGGTGGCAGACGGATATATTGAAAGTTATCTGCCTTATCTGATGACAGCGGATAAGCAGCCCAATGAAGACTATACTTATGGAGAATATCTCGAGCCACAGATTGCTGAAGTGATTCGTATGTATCGGCAGGACGGACATGGAACCAATCAGGCTTATATGACGGTCGGAGACCCGAAGGCGCTGCTATTGAAAGACCCGCCCTGCCTTCGGGGGATCGACACCCGTATCCGATATGGTAAACTCCATTTCATGGTGTACTTCCGTTCCTGGGATTTATGGAATGGCTTTCCTGCGAATATAGGAGCCATTCAATTGCTCAAGGAATATATGGCGCAGGAAATTGGGGTTGCGGACGGAGAAATCATTGCCGCCAGCAAAGGGCTTCATTTATATGATTATATATGGGAGTTGGCTCGGCTGCGAACAATGAAAAACAAGCAAGAGGCTATTTAAAAATCAATATTTCCCGGGGTTCTGGGAAAAGGAATAACATCGCGGATATTGCTGATGCCGGTGACCATCATGATCAGCCGCTCGAATCCCATGCCGAAACCGCTGTGAGGTGCTGAACCGTACCGTCTGGAATCTATATACCACCAGTAGTTTTCTTTGAATAGACCCATTTCATCCATTCTGTTTTCAAGTACTTCCAACCGTTCTTCCCTTTGGCTGCCGCCGACGATCTCTCCGATACCCGGAACCAGGATATCCATCGCTGCCACGGTCTGCTGGTCCGCATTCAGCCGCATATAAAACGGCTTGATGGTTTTGGGATAATCATGAAGAATGACCGGCTTTTTAAAATGGGTTTCAGTCAGGAATTTTTCGTGTTCGGATTGAAGATCGATGCCGTAATTCACCGGATATTCGAAAGAAACTTTTGATTTTTTCAGAATTTCCACGGCTTCACTGTATGATAGCCGGACAAATTCGGATGAAACTATGTGGTGCAGTGTATCCATCAGTGTTTTATCTACAAAATTTCCAAAAAGCGCCATATCCTCCGGACATTCGCGGAGTACATGATGGATCAGGTAACGAAGGAGTTCCTCTCCAAGATTCATATTTCCGGCAAGATCGCAAAAAGCCATTTCCGGCTCGATCATCCAGAATTCAGCGGCATGACGCCGGGTATTGGAATTCTCTGCCCGAAACGTCGGGCCGAACGTATAAACATCTCCCAAAGCCAGTGCAAACATTTCCGCGGATAATTGTCCTGAGACCGTCAAACTGGCCTCTTTTCCGAAAAAATCCTGTTCTGCATTCAGTTTTTTTTCACGCAAAGATGGGTTGTGTATATCCAGGGTTGTTACCCTGAACATTTCTCCAGCACCTTCACAGTCTGAACCGGTGATGATGGGGGAATGGATATATCGAAAGCCCCGGTCTCTGAAAAATGTATGGATGGCATAAGACAGTTCGGAACGGATGCGAAACACCGCGCTGTATTTGTTGGTTCTGGGTCTGAGGTGAGCGATGGTACGAAGAAATTCATCGCTGTGACGTTTTTTCTGAAGTGGAAAAGTTTCCGGAGCTGGCCCAATGACCGAAATTTGGGTAGCGACGATCTCCCAGCTCTGGCCTTTGCCCTGTGAAGGAACCAGACTCCCGGCGATGCTGACGGATGATCCCGTGGTTATCCTTTGAATGTCGCCATAATTGGGCAGGCTGCTGGGAGCGATGATCTGGATGTTTTTCAGGCAAGACCCGTCATTGACTTCAATAAACGAAAAGTCTTTGGAATTTCGACGGGTTCTGACCCAACCATTTATTAGAACTTGTTCGAGGGGGTTTTTGGATTGGAGTAATCTGTGTATTTTTGAGCGATTCATTATTTTTTGATCCTCTTTAGAATGTTACATTACCGACAATCTTAATTATCATACATGAGGAATTGTAAAAAGTTCAAAAATCACAGCGGGTTCGACGCATCAAAAAATAGTTTTTCTAGCATCTAACAATACACTCGGGTAGAGGCGGATTTCAAAACCGCCCCTACGGTTGAACTTGTTGTTATTTCTTTTTAGGATCGGTGATTTTATATGTATTGTCTTTTTCGAATTTAATTTCTGCGTCCAGATAATAAACTTCTTTGAGTTCCGGTCGCTGATCTTTGAGCATATAAAAAGCTTCGCCGCTTCGCGCGCCGGTACCGCAGATAAAAACGATTGGTTTGTCGGACGGCAGTTTTTTCACCTGAGCTTCCAGTTTGTCCACCGGAATGTTGACAGCGGTTTTAATGGCGCCTTTTGTAAATTCATCCGGATCTCTGACATCGATCAACATGATGCTGGATGGATTTTCTAACATGATTTTCTCGAATGCAGCCGTCTCTATAGCCCCTTCCTGCGGCCCTTTTTTGATCAGCGATCCTTGAACCGCAGTTGAAGGAATTCCTGATTTTGCCGCCATTTCCTCCCATGCCGGGTATCCAGCGGAAAACACCTTTATATTCGCATACCCCAATTTTATGGCCTTGGATGCGGATTTATGGCTTAATTTACAATCAAATCCACCACAGTAAAATATAAGAAGCGTATTTTTTTTTACCGGAAGCAGATTGGTCATTTTATCAAATTGGGTGTCCGGAATGTTAATTGCCGTTGGAATGTGGCCCTGATCGTATTTACCTTCTTTTGGACGAGAATCGACCAGCACCATCTCGGTTTTACTGTCGAAGGCGTTTTTAATAAACTCCACCGGGACTTCGGCATAATTTTCCGGGTCCTTCATCCAGCCCGGATATCCTTCGGCATAAACTTTTACCTGGGTATATCCCAGTGCTTCGGCTTTTTTTGCGGATTTGTGGCTGAGTTTGCATTCAATTCCTTCGCAATAGAAAATCAGCAAGGTGCTTTTGTCATGGGGCAGCAAGCCGGTCATTTTTTCGAAGTTGGTATCCGGAATATTGATGGCCGTTGGAATGCATCCTTTGTCATATTTGGCTTCCTTGGGACGGGAATCTATCAGAAATACGTTGTCGGGTTTCGGAATGGTGATATATGGTTTAACAAAATCGATGCCGACGATATCATGAAATTTCCAGTCGGCTGCACTTTCTGTTTCAACAGGCGGTGTGGATGCTACCTGTGTACCGGCACATCCGGCAACTGAAATTAAGATGACGATTGAAACGATCAACCACAAAATTTGATGTTTTTTTTTCATTTTTACCTCTTTTGATAGATTTAAAAATAAGTCGAGACTACCGTCAATAAAATATATTTCTTTTGAGAGGGTATCTCTGATGTCTGGTATAACACTTTGTTCTTATTTGGGTAATTCCATATCTTTCACAAGAGAATATATCTTCTGAATCAGCATTTCAACATTGTTTATGTGATCCTGCTGAACGAACAGAATTTGTCTCCTGCCATCCGGTTGAATGTGAACCAAATAGGATGTGGGAAGAACGGGGTTTCCGAGGCAGTAAAAAATACTCCTGTTTTCATCTGCAAAAAGTGGATAGGGAATGGCGTTTTCTTTTTTAAACGCAATCACTCCCCTTTTTTTGCTTCCTGCACCGATAGCCAGAAGTTTAACCTTGTCCGATAGATATAAACTTTCATTTAATGATTTGTATAAGGCTTTGAAAGATTGGACTTCATCTACGCAGGCCAAGCATTTTTCATTGTAAATTACGATATACAGATAAGGGTTGCCAATATCTTCCAAAGCAAAGCTTTTCTGCAGACTCTGAATTTTCAGATAAGCTCTGTCAGTTTCATCGTACAGCATCACAAGTCTACAGGAAGGAAACACATCCCCGATTCCCAGTTTCTTGATGGTATCAACGGATTGTGTGTTGTCGGAAAAAAAGGACTTCCAGCCAAAAAATCCATCCGGGAACCGAAGGACATTCTGATATCCCAATCGTACGGCCCACCGGGCTGCAATAGCGCTTCGAAGTCAGGCAACGCTTCGACAGTAAAAAATAATCGTTTGTTTTTTATCCGAACCCAGAAGACCGATAAGGGCTGCTTGTTTATCCGACTTCAGTTCGAGTTTGTCGCCCAGATCAAACTCAAGACTATTGGCATGGAGAATATGTCCCTCACGAAATTCATATTCAGGCCGGACGTCGATAATGGTAAAGTTTTCTCCGGACTCATACAGGGCTTTCATTTCATGGGCGGTAATCAGTTTATACCCATCCTGTTCGGCTTCATCCTGTGCCTGCTGGAACCACGCAGGTTGCTTTTCAGCAGTTACCGTAAATCCCAGCACCAGGAGAATGATCAAGATTACAGGGTAAATCAGCAGCCGCTTGAAGCTGAAAGTCGTTATTTGCATGATTGAAACACCTTGCCATCATTCACCGGTATTTTTTGTTGATGGTCACCTAACTCTTTTTAAATTCATCGAGCCATAGTTTATGGTGATGTCGTGCATAATCTTCAGGAACAGTTCCAGTAAACATGGAAATAAAGGCCGGTTTCTCCCCGGCGGCAATCGATGCCATAAAAACATGAATGAGCAGTCCGGCAAAAACCAGTCCTACAGTAATAAAATGAATAACAATAGCCCATTGAACCCATTCCGTATCTGCATTGCCGGTTTGAGAAAGAATCATGACGATGCCGGAAGCCGCAATAACCATTCCCCCGAATACAGCCGGGATGGCAAATATTTTTTGACCGATGTTGTAAAAACCCTGATCCGGAATTTTGGGGTTGAAATCGAATTTTTCAGCAACCACGCCAAGCAGTTTATATCCGAGGGTCATCTGAATTCCCTTGGTAATCAGCCATAGGAAATCCCGGCGGATATCCACGGTAAAAATATCACGAATAAAGGGAAAAACATCGGATTTCAGTCGAATGATACCATATAACAGAAACCCTCCCGCCCAGGTAATACCGATCAATTCATGGGCCAGAAGCAGATTTCCGCCGCCGCCGAAGACAGTCCGCAGCATCGTCGGCCAAAATGGAAAAGGTTGAAGGTCATCGTTTCGAATCAGACCCAAGCCGGTTAACAGCAGAAAAATCCAGCAGCCGGCATTGAACCAGTGCATAAAAATGGACAGTCGGGTATGACGATGGATAAGAGTCTGTGTCATGATCGCCTCGTTTCCTTACGGGAGATGTCTGTATCGGGTTCTTTGTCGGTTATCAAAAGCTGTTTTCCCAGCATGACCAGAACGCCCAGTGCATTCAGCCCCACAACACCCCAGATCAGAGGGCCCACCAGTTTCCATAACTGAATGGCATCCGGCATCTTTGCTTTTACCGGCCAGTTCAGAGGTGCGGTGGCAGACAGATAGTACATGTTGGGTTTGGTGTCCGATTCCTTGTTGGTGATGCGAATGCTTTGGTTTTTCTTCAGCAGCAGGGCCGCATCGCTGTTGGGATCGTTGATGTCTCCAAAGACCCTGGCTTTGGTTGGACAGGTAATCACACAAGCCGGCAATTCCCCGCGCTCCCGTCGTTTTTCACAGTAATCGCATTTGTCCACGATATTCTTGGTGGGATGTTTGTATCTGGCGCCATAAGGACAGGCCGGTATGCAACTACCGCAGCCGATGCAGAGCTTGGGGTCAACCTTGATCGCGCCGTCTTTTGCGTCGTCTTTATACGTGGCGCCGGTCGGGCAGGCTTGGACGCATGTGGGCGCTTCGCAGTGCATGCAGCCGCCGGGTTGAAAATGGAGCGGTGTGCGATGGTTCATCCATTCTGGATTTGTGAAATCCGGCTCACTTCGTTTGACCCAGTTCCGCCAATATCCATCAGGTACGTTGTTTTCGATTTTGCAGGCCAGGGTACACGCCTTGCAATCGATACATAGCGATGAATCAATAACCATTGCCAGTTGCTTATTCATACAGTTCCCTTTCTGGCCACCTGGATAAAGGTTTCGTGCATGGCCATGTTGCCGGAAATCGCATCGGCATAATCTTCGATCAGTTCCGCAATACAGGCTCCTTTGCCGTAAATTCGTGTCAGCCCTTTTGAAAGCACGCCGAAGCCGCTTGCCATGTAAACCGTATCTTCTCGAATGCCGTTGTTCAGGCTGATGCTCAGCTCTCCTTTTCCGACCTTGCTGGAAACTTCTACACGGTCCCCGTCTTTTAAATTCAGTTTTTTGGCAGCCGTGGGGTGCATCCACAGAGAATTGTCCGGCATTAGCTGATTGAGCAGCGCATTGTTCTGGGTGGTGCAGTGGGTGAAATAGGCGTTTCGTCCCACCACCAGACGGAACTGGTTTACAGGATTGGAGGCGGGTGGCTGATACACGGGGAGGGGATCGACTCCCATCTGAGCATACCGTTCATTGTAAATTTCGATTTTTTTGGACAGGGTTTTGTAGATTTTTCCTTCATAAATTCCGTACAGTTTACTGGGATTGTAATAAACCCCATCTTCCTGGATAGCGCATTCGGCATCGGGAAGCAGTTTGAACTGCTGTTTGCGGTATTCTTCCAGGGTAAAGTCAAAATATTCACCTAACTTCATACGACCGGCAAGGCCTTTGAGAATCTCAAAAATTGGCTTGGATTCAAAAAGTGCTGGAACCACCGGATCCCGGGCTACCACACAAGCACATGCCGCCGATCCCTGAAGACCGCTGGCCGGGTCCTGACGCTCCAGCACGCTGGGTGCGGGAAGAATCAAATCAGACATCCAGGCGGTATCGCTCATGGCGATGTCAACGGTTACAATGAAATCGAGTTGTTTCATCATTTCGATAGTTTTTTGGCGATTGGCTGCAGACTGAAGGGGGTTGTACCGATAGATAAACCAGCCTTTCACCGGGTAGGGTTTTTGGCTGATGATGGCATCGCGCATGTGTTTAAAAGCGCCTTCCTCCTCAAACATCATGCTTGCCATGCCTTTGTCCAGACGATTTTCCGGATTGTCGTCATAAAATGGGGCTTCTGGAAGTTCCGGCCCGGAAAGGCCGACTTGTCTGGCCGCCAACAAGCCTCCTGGCGTGTCCCAGTTACCCAGCAGCGCATTGACGATGGCCATGGATCGCCGCATCTGGGTGGAATTGATATAATCGGAGGTTCTCCGACCAGGGTAGACGATGGCAGTCGGTGCAGCGGCCGCTATTTCTCTGGCGATCCGGCGGATATCGGCCGCTGGAATCTCGCATTCTTTCTCGGCCCATTCCGGCGTATACTGAAGGACATGATCGGTCAACTGTTCAATTCCGGAAAGTTTTTCCAGAGCGTATGTTTCATTATACAGTTTTTCCGTGGTAATGACATGACTGAGCGCCAGAAAAAACGCCATGTCTGTTCCCGGTCGGATGGGGTACCATTCATGGGCAAGGCCGGCGGTTTTGGTAAACCGGGGATCGAGGACAACGATTTTACAGCCGTTTTTTTTTGCCGTCATCAGGTCGATACTGTCCGGTGTGATGAGAGCTTCGAAAGGATTGGCGCCGACAATGATGATATATTTGGTATGAAGGATATCAGCAAATGGTACTTCCCCGAACGTATCCAGATAAGCCCGGTTCCGGCTTAAAAGACAAGAGGATTCATGTGTGGTAACGTTGTATGAGCCGAACACTTCCGCAAACCAGTGAACGAAAAGGGACTGGGAGTCCGAACCTGGTGTAAACATAACACCGCAGCGGGTATATCTTTCGGCAATCTCCATCAGCTTGGCGGCGGCATGATCGAGCGCCTGATCCCAGGAAATCCGTTCCCATCTGCCTTCACCCCGCTCTCCTTTTCGAAGCATTGGATACTTCAGGCGATCGGGATCATATAACTGCTGAATGCCGGCATTGCCACGGGCACAGAGCATGCCTCTGGATTTCAAGAATTTTTGATTGGGATCCAGTTTGGTGATCACGCCGTTTTCCACTTTTGCCACAAGTCCGCAGGCATTCAGACACATGCCGCACACCGAATACCGGGTGTCTGGCTTTGCAGAAGACTTTTTGGTTTCATCGGGCGTCAGCGCATACAGCACTGGCGCTTTGCCGCCCACAGCGGCCGCGGCTGAGGCAGCACCGGACCATTTCAGAAAACTGCGTCGCGAAAGCGGGGTGTCGATGGGGGATGTCATGAATCGTCTCCTTGATTATAGGACGGGCTGAAGGCTGAATACCCCTATAGGTATTCAGCCAATTCTGCTATTTACATTTTGCCGGTGACGGCGAGTCGAACGCATGCTCATACATATAGGCATAGATATCGGAGATATCTTCCGGGGTCAGTTTGTCCCATTCGGCTTTGCAGGGAAATTCCTTGTATTTGTCTTTGGCAAAAACAGTATCCCACTGGGCCTGAGTCTTGTTGGCAGGACTCATTTCCTGAGCTTTTCCGCCTTCCACATGGCAATCGCGACAACCTTTTCGGAAAGTGTATTTGCCTTTCCGGCTGTTGCCTTTTTCCGCTGCCAAAAGGCTGCCTGCAAATACCAAAATCAATGCCAGTGAAACAAGGGTCAAGATCGTACGTTTCATTTTTTTCTCCTTAAAAATGGGGTTTGATAAGTTATATCTTTTGAAATAATGATTTATAGAACTAAAAGCGAATGGTTGCAGACAGATAAGCAACCCATACTTTGTCAAGAATGGCATTCAGCGAATCAAAGGCTGTGGCATCGGTAATACTGACGGGTTCTCCAAGCGGATTGCCGCTGCCGGTATAGTCATAGTCGTAATATTGGCCGCCGAGTTTCAAGAAAAAATTGTCTTTGTAGATAGGTTGAATATAGTATCCTTCATAAACCTGCCCTCTGGCCGCCAGCTTGCTGCCGACCAGCGAATCCTCGGCTCCGGTGAAATTAAACCAGTATTTGGATCCCCAGTTGTATTCCAGACCCAGCCTGGCGTTCAGAGGCATGGGAAAGAGCGCGCCGGTAAAGATACCGTAACCATCACGGGGCTGAAGATCACCATTTGAACTGAGCAATCCCTGCCCCATTAACTGATAATACGGGTTTCTGGATATCTGAGACGGACTGGTGTGGCTCCAGGAAGGCGCAAAGAACAGGTCGATATTGGCTATCTGTTCAGAAAGATTCGTTCTTAACAGGAGCGATGCGGCATCCCAGTCGCCGATATTGGTGTAAGGTTCCATGCGGCTGATATATCCACCGCTGTTCGGAATGAAATTATATTGATTGTTGCTGTCCACAGAAACGACGAAGGGCATGACGGTAAGGCCCGTAAATCCATCGGTGACATTCCAGGCATGGGCGTAGTTCAGGGTGGCGCGGGTGGTGTCATTGTCGAATAGATCGGCGATGAAGCCGAACATGTGAACATCGCTGACATCCGATGAACTGGTCATGGAGTAGCTGTTGCCCCAGTCGCCTTCAAACCCGACACCGTAACAGAGTTTAAAAGACTGACCTGAAATGCCGGTGACATCTTCCATGCCGAAGGTCAGGGAGGCGCCGTCAAACTGCCAGTTGATGATGGTGCCTAAAGGAGAGCCGCCTTCAAGGCTGTAATTGCCGAGTTCCAGAGGAGGACCTTCGGTTGATGGACGTCTCCCAAGGGAAAAATTGATGGGCACAGTGCCGACATCCTGTTTAAAATTGAAATAAGCCCGTTCCACATGGATTGTATCTCCATGAGGAAGGCTGGATGTATTGCCGTCGAAAGTGACTTCTCCCAGGCTGCCATGATTGAACTGGACGCCGGTGCTGTCTCCCCAGACTTTGTAGGCAGCCAGTCTGCCGGCAAAATCCAGATGCGGATTGACAGTGGCTTTCATGTTCATGCGAAGCCGACTGGTGTAGATGAGGTTATTGTCTGCATTGTAGATGTTGGGTGACGGAACCATACCGGCTGCCTTCATACCGGCCATGGCCTGTTGAATCTGCTGCTGGGTCGCACCGTTGAACCCTTGAGGAAATGGAGCGAAAAACGCATTAATGACCGATGCTGGAGCCATGCGCGTATCTTCGTAATGAATGGATTGGGCTTCGGACCTCATATCCACACCGAAGGAAAGTTTATCGGAAGCCGTGTGCAGCTCCGCTTTGTTCAGACGAGTGTCGATTTCCTTGATTTCGGTTTCCTTGCCGGCGTTTTGTTTTTCCACCTTATCCAGTTTTTCCTGTAAAGTTTTCATCATTTCGTTGAGCGTTTGAAGCTGTTTTTTCAACTCATCCACTTCCTCGGTCGCCGGGCTTACAGGCGGAAATCCCATCATCAGAAAAAATGAAATCAGAACAACCGTAAAAAGTTTGCGGGTTACTGTTCTTGCTGGGCTTATTTCCTTCATGTCCACCTCCAGTTAAACGGTTAGAGTTTTTTTGCATACCGCAATAAATGTGCCAGTATAAAAAAGATGCCGGATGCCGGAACATTCCGTACAGATACGTAATTAGACCGGTATACGGGTGAACAAACGCTGCTTGATGAAACACTCATTAATTGCTATGTTAGTATATGTTAACTTAACAGGGTTACAGATCGGATGTCAAACAGATGCTCAACTATGCTGCCAACGGCCGTAATCAGCACTTTTGAACCCCCAACCCAACCTTCCCCCGCTGGGAGTGGGAGTTTTTGAAAAGTTCAGATTATGCCAGTTAGCAGTATGTCTGATAGATCTGCAGATGCGACATATAATAATGGATATTGAGCATATGGATATTGCCAGGTACTGGAAAACCATTGTGGATACCCTTCAGGACGGCCTCATGGTTGTTGATTCCAGTGGAAATATCGTGGCCGTAAACCCCGCAGCCGAAAAATTGACCGGTTATTCGGCTGAAGAGCTGATTGGAAGCAATTGCCGAGAGTTAAACTGTACGGGGTGTGAAGTGTTTGACCAGGGCGACGGTGAAAAATGGTGCAAGCTTTTTTTAAAGGGTGAAACACGAGCTAAACAATGCGTTATCATGCGAAAGGATGGACGGGCGATTCATACCATCAAGAACGCCTCTGTGCTGAGAGATTCGGACGGACGAGCAATTGGAGCTGTGGAAACGTTTACGGATATGTCCGAGATTGTTCGTCAGCAGCAGGAAATTTTATCTCTCCGCAAAACCTTTCATGTGGATGACGGATACCAGGGTATCCTGGGGCAGTCTCCGGCCATGCAGCGGCTGTTTGAACTCATCGAAAACGTGGCTCTTTCGGAAGCACCGGTGATGATACAGGGCCAGAGCGGCACAGGAAAAGAGCTGGTGGCAAGAGCCATCCACGATGTCAGCTTGCGGTGCAGCAAGCCTTTTGTCAAGGTAAACTGCGCCGCCCTCAATGAAAATTTACTGGAAAGCGAGCTGTTTGGTCATGTGAAAGGCGCCTACACCGGCGCAGACCGGTCGCGGGCCGGCCGGTTTGAAGCGGCTCATGAGGGAACCATTTTTCTGGATGAAATCGGCGATATTCCCTTAAAAACTCAGGTCAAGCTGCTGCGGGTTTTGGAGGAGAAGGAAATCGAGCGGGTGGGAGACCACAAGAGCATCTCAATTGATGTCCGGATAATTTCCGCGACCAACCGGGATCTCGATGCATTGATCGCACAGGGTATTTTCCGGGAAGACCTCTTTTTCCGGATCAACGTGTTTCCGCTGCGCTGCCCCGCGCTTTGTGAACGAAAAGAGGATATACCTATGATTGTACAAAATTTTATTGAACAGAACATAAAAAAAAGCGGAAAAAAAATTTTGGGATTAACCTCCGAGTCCATGGAAAAATTGATGGCCTATTGTTGGCCGGGAAATGTCCGGGAACTGAGAAACGCTATTGAATATGCATTTGTCTTGTGTTCCGGTGGGTGGATCGAAGTGGGTCATCTGCCTGTTAGAATAACCCGCCCGGAAGCAATGTCATCAATAAACGCCATGGCGCATCCGGAAGATACGCGGGGGAGAGAACATTTGGTTCGAGTTCTTCGCCAAGTCAGCGGCAATCAGTCCGAAGCTGCCCGGATTCTGGAAGTCAGCCGAGTGACGATATGGAAACGCATCAAGAAATATGGTATCGATATTCATTCGGAGATAGTTTCTCCGTAATGAGGATTAAAGTTGAAAATTATGGCTCTGTAAATGCTTAGCGATAATTTCAATAGGATGTCGGATACGTTTGCGTCCGAACTGAGACATCTGCATGGCGCATGTCGGGCAGTCGGTTACCCCGATATCTGCGCTGGATGAACGAAGCTGCTCAAGCATGTTCGATCCGATGGAAAGGCTCAAATCAAAATGATCCGCCGACAGGCCCCAAGCGCCTGCCATGCCGCAGCAATGGGTGGCGGGTCGCTCAATGGCATCTCCGGCTATTCTCTGGAGCAGGTGAATCGAACTGTCGGGCTCCGGCTGTACCTTTAAATGGCAGGGAGAGTGATAAAAAAGACGCATTCGGGAGGGTATGGGCCTCAGCCGTTCAGAATAGTGGTTGATGAGTCGGCTGATATGAATCAGTTTTTCCCGAACACCTTGCACGAAGACGGAATCATCCAAAAAACGCCATTCCTGCATTAGCGCCAATCCGCAGGATGAACAAGAGACCGCAATATAATCCACAGACGCGATCAACCTGCCCCATTTTGAAAAGTTTGCAGCGATTCTTTCCCTTGCCGGCCGGATCATACCTTTTACCATCATGGGAAGCCCGCAGCAATGTTGTGTGGGGGTCAGCACGGTCATACCCATCGATGTCAAGACGGAAATAACGGCCATTCCGATCGATGGCTTCAGGTAGGCGGCGTAGCAGCCTGCAAAATAGAGTATTTTCGGCGATCCTTTGCCGGAGATACCAGGAATCAGTTCAAAAAGCGTTCTTTTGGCAACATACGGCAGGTTGCGGTGTGAAGAAATGCCGGTAATTTTTTCCCCAATACGTCTGGCTGCCGGTATGTTCAGCACCGGAGACAGCAGGCAGGACAACTTTCCTGCCTGCTGTTCGGCGCCGACAACCAGCCGTTCATGAAAGGTCGGGCCGAAACGAGAAACGGCTGCGGCCCTGGCCTCCATGGCCATTTTGGGAATATTGACACCGGACGGGCATTCATGAAAGCAACTGCCGCAGAAAATACACCGTGAAATGATATCCTGAAAGCTCCTGTGATACAGCATGGCATCATCGACGGCGCCGCTGATCAGCATTCTCAGGAGATTGGCCTTGGCTCTGGGTGCTGCGGGTTCGTCCCGGGTGATTTTGTAAACCGGGCACATGCGCGTGGCAGTCGTGACGGTGGTGCATTTGGCGCATCCATGGCATTTTTCGATCTCGGTTACGAAATCTTCCGGCCATAGCAGATGCTTTTCCAGTAAGTCTGATGCTCTGTAGTCCAGCCCATAGCGAAGGTCTCGGTCTATCTGGTTCGAATTGTCGGGAGTGATGATATCTGGATTGAAAAGGTTCAGGGGGTCAAGCAGGTGTTTGATTTTTAAAAACAGTGGGAATATCTTCGGATACTGGCGTCGGATGTAAGCGCTCCGGAGCCTTCCGTCTCCATGCTCTCCGGAAATGGCACCACCCAGGGAATGAACCAGATCGAACGCCCTATCGGCAAGGGGTTTCAGTTTTTTGACATCATCCGGATCTTTTAGATTCAATAGGGGACGGGTGTGCAGCAGTCCTTTGGCAATGTGTCCATAGACCACAAAAGAGACCTGGCAGTCGTTCAATATGGTATAAATCCCGCTGAAATAGTCCACCAGCCTGTCGGTTGGTATGGCGGCATCTTCGATCAGCGCCAGAATTTTTTTCTGACCTTTTAATTTGTAGAGAATCGGAACTGCGGCCTTGCGAACCGCCCAGAAATTCTCTTTTTCCAGGGCTGTGATGGCGATATGCGAATTATGCGTGTATTCCCGGGATATCAGAATCTGCTGCGCTAAGCGACAGAGTTCCATGCAGGGCTCAGGTGTCTTTGAATCGAATTCAATCAACAGCACATTGTCGATGCCTTCCGGAATATGGCTTTTGAGTCGAGGATCGTATTCCCTGGCCAGATTCAACAGAGATTTATCCATGATTTCGATGCCGGACGGCCCCAGCGGCAGAATTTCCTGTACGGCCCGGGCAGCGGAAAGAATATCGGAAAAAAATGCCACCACCAGGGCGTCGTAACCGGGCTTGGGCAGAAGCCGGAACTTCAGCCGGGTAACGATCCCCAGTGTACCTTCCGCTCCGGCAAACAGCCGGGTCAAGTCGAGCCGTCCGTCCGTGACAAGCCCTCTTAGATTATAGCCTGTGGTATTACACCGGATATCCGGATAGGCGGTTTCGATATCCGATTGATGTCGGGTATACAGGTCGAAAATCGCTTGAAAAGATTCTGGAAGGTTTGCGGAAAGAGTATTCAGGATATCAGACAGGATAACCACCTGACCGGAGCTGAGTACGACCTGTGCATCCAGGATGTAATCGGCGACATTACCGTATTTCACCGAATGCGCGCCGCTGGCATTGGTGGCCATCATACCACCGAATGAGGCGTACTCGCCGCTGGAAGGATCGGGCGGAAAAAAAAGCCCTTTTCCCTTCAGGGCTTCCTCCAGCTCTCCGAACCGATAACCAGGTTCGCATTCCATCCATTGATTTTCGAAATCGATATGCAGGAGGCGGTTCATGTTTTTTGAAAAATCCAGAACAATACCGCTTCCTAGCGCCGATCCACATAGA
This sequence comes from uncultured Desulfobacteraceae bacterium, assembly GCA_903953895.1. Classification (GTDB taxonomy): domain Bacteria; phylum Desulfobacterota; class Desulfobacteria; order Desulfobacterales; family Desulfatirhabdiaceae; genus RAAP-1. The sequence goes on from CAJBLH010000182.1 coordinate 19,834, forward strand.
CCGCTGCCCGTACCGCGGGGATGGAGCGAAAGCCCGCTCCGGGCGGCAAATTGAACCGTTTGAATCACGTCTTCGACTGATGCTGGATACACCACGGCCATCGGCGTGATTCGGTATATACTGCCGTCTGTGGACAGCAGGCCGGTTCGTATAATATCCGTGAAGACCTGGCCGGTAATCTTTTCCTGAAGAGATTCAATCATGAGAAATGTCCTGTAATAAATTACCGCAAACATCGCATAGATTAAGCGTTTCTCATTATATTCTCTTTACATAACCGTTCGCTCCTTCCTTTTTTCAAAGTCATCATGAATTAATTAAGATAGCTATATGTTATGGGGGGAGGGGCGTGAACGGTTACCTCTTTGCGATCTTTGCGCCTTTGCGGTGAAGTTGAAATAAAACTTGTCACAACTGCCAGAATTGAATTACCATCTTGACGAGATTCAGGAAATAAAATTCTTTCATTCTGGAGAAAAATAAATGTCTTCTTTTACCCATATCGATTCTCAAGGCCGGGTGCGGATGGTGGATGTATCGGACAAGCCGCCGACCCTCCGAACAGCCGTTGCCCAGGGAACCATCGCCATGAAGCCCGAGACTTTTGGTATGATTTACAATCAAAAGGTAAAAAAAGGCAATGTTCTGGAGACCGCCCGTATTGCGGGCATCATGGGGGCCAAGCGCACATCGGACCTGATCCCCATGTGCCATCCCCTGAATCTCAAGCACGCACAGATCGACTTTTTCCCGGACCCGGAAAAAAGCGTGATCCGGATTGAAGCATCCGTCCGCATTATCGATCAAACAGGTGTAGAAATGGAGGCGTTGACGGCCGTATCCGTAGCGGCACTTACAATTTATGACATGTGCAAAGCAACCGATAGGGAAATGACGATATCCGACATCCGCCTTCTGGAAAAGTCTGGCGGAAAAAGCGGAACATTCACCCGGTCCCCATGAATTCCGATGCCCTCATCCTTTTTTTCGGCGGAGTCGCCTCCGGCCTTCTGGCCGGTTTTCTGGCAGGGTGGTTCATATCCCGAACCCGGCTGAACTATCGCTATTATAAATCTCTGGTCGAAGACCGTTCCGAAATCGCTTCCTTGATCGTCCAGCCTCTTAAAGACACGCTGGATCGCTATGACCACAACGTCCAGGAAATGGAAAAATCCCGGCAAAACGCCTATGGCGGACTTTCGGAACAGATACGTTCCCTGATTGATACCCAGTCTGTACTGCACCAGGAAACTGGCAATTTGGCCAAAGCGCTTCGGGTGCCGCATGTTCGCGGCCGATGGGGTGAAATGACCCTGAAACGGGTGGCGGAGATATCCGGGATGGCGGCTCACTGCGATTTTGTCGAGCAGCATTCCATAACCGTTGAGGAAGGGCTGCTGCGGCCCGATATGGTCGTCACCCTTTCAGACCAACGCCGGATCGTGATCGACGCCAAGGCACCCCTTTCCGCCTACCTGGAATCTCTGGAAGCACAAACAGATGCGGACCGAGGACGGCTGCTGGAAACCCATGCCCGGCAGGTTCAGACACATATTCAGAAATTGGCGGCAAAATCTTATTGGGCGCAGTTTCAACCATCTCCGGAATTCGTGGTGCTTTTTCTTCCAGGGGAAAATTTTTTCAGTGCCGCTCTTTCCCATGCTCCGGAACTCATTGAATACGGCGCTTCAAGAGGCGTGATTCTGGCAACGCCTGCAACACTGATTTCGCTGTTGAAGACCGTTGCTTTTGGATGGCGGCAGGAAGCTGGAGAGGCCAACGCTCGTGAAATTCATCGTCTGGGGTGTGAGCTTTATGAACGATTCTGTCTGATGGCCGGCCATTTTCAGCATTTGGGAAAGGATATCGATCGGTGTGTGACTACCTACAATCAGATGATCGGCTCTTATGAAAAGCGGCTGCTGCCTGCATTCAGAAAATTGACGGATTTTGGAGTTTCGGCCAAAGGCAACGCCGTGCCGGCGGTTGCGGCTCCCGTGGAAAAAAGACCGGTTCAGATTATTCAGGGAGAGGCGGAATGAAAAACAAGAAAGATGGTTATACTCTGAAACATAAGTTGTCTTGGATATTCTTGATCATACTCTTGTCCGGATGCACTGGATTCAAAGCGTCACCGGTTGTCGAGACCCTGCCGGCTCTGCTCAGGCTGCTCCCTTCTGCATACCCGGTGCTGACCGATGATCTGGGTTATGAAGGACTGGAACATGGCATTCAGATGAGTCTGACATATTACAAGAAAATTCCCCAAGACCGCATTTTTGTCTTTGGTGAAGAGTCCTATACCGCAACCCACCTAATACGGTCTCTGGAAGTATTTCAGGATTTCATCCAAGACAAACCCTCTTCCGATCAACTCAATGCCATGGTTCGAAAAGATTATTATGTTTACAGGGCTGCAGGAATATCAGAGAAAGTACTCTTTACCGGCTATTACGAGCCAGTATTAAAGGGAAGTCGTACGGAAACGCCGATTTACCGCTATCCCATCTACTGCCGGCCCGATGACCTGGTGACCGTCGACCTGTTTGCGTTCTCTCCCAAATATGCGGGAGAAACCATCACAGGCCGGTATACCGGGCAGTCGGTCGTTCCTTATTATGATCGCAAAGCCATCGAAACCCGGGAGATTTTCATGAATCGTGTTCAGGCCCTTGTCTGGGTCGATGATCCGGTGGATCTGTATTTTCTGCATATCCAGGGGTCTGGAAAAGTCATGCTGAATCAGGGGGATACCCTGAACGTTCACTATCATGTCACCAATGGGCATCCTTATCGGAGTATCGGCAAGGTGTTGATCGACCAGGGAAAAATATCCAGAGCAGAAATGTCCATGCAGGCAATCCGAGCCTATTTAAAAGCCAATCCCGAGGAGCAGGCGGCCATTTTAAACGCCAATCCCAGCTATGTTTTTTTTAAAATCGAAACGGACGGCCCTCTGGGAAACCTGAACGTACCGCTGACCCCTGGCCGCTCCATTGCCGTTGACAAAAAAATCTTTCCACCTGCTGCTCTGATGTACATTCAGACGCATAAACCCACTGTGAATGAAACGGGTCAAATCGGAGAATGGGAAGCATTCGGCAGGTTCGCCCTCAATCAGGATACGGGCGGCGCCATCACCGGCCCCGGGCGGGCAGACATATTCTGGGGAAACGGCTCTTATGCGGAGCTGGCAGCCGGTCATCTTCAACACCGGGGGGAGATGTATTTTCTCATTTTAAAGCCAGAGGCATTGCCATAACCGATTTAAACAAGCTGGTAATTAGAACGGCGGGAGTGAACGGTTACGATGCGTCAGCACCACCGGAACTTAAAAAAGATTGACAATCCACCGGTACCATAATACAAACTCCACCCATGGAAGTGCACAGCTCACTGGTGGGGCTCCCGGACTTCAAATCCGGTGTGGGGCGCTAAAACCGTCCCGGGTGGGTTCGATTCCCATGCGCTTCCGCCAAACAGTATTAATGATTTTAATTAGTTATCTTCATAAAACATTCGGTCTTGGTCAATGTTATAGTCAACATTTGCAGAAAACACATCAGCTCTATGGCCTCGGATTCAAAACATGAAGAATGGATGCCAGTATCTCATGTATATTGAGCAAGGATTCGGCCCATACGCTTTGTTGTTTCTTTGGTTGAATCAAATGCAAAAAGCGGGTTTTTCCGGCGTCGTAGTCTCCTTCGATCAGTACACTTTTGCCTCGGGTAATCCGGTTATAAACAGAGGCAAGATAAGAGATGCGGCGTTTGTCATTGATGAAGCTCTCTTTTCTTTTTTCTTTCACCCTGGCCTGGGGTTTTCTATCCGGTTTTTCGAATGACTCCTGACAGATGGCCTCGCCAAGAAGAATGCCGTCTTCTTTAAATTCGAAGATGAGAAAATGGTTTTAACGCCTGCCAAATACACTTCGAGCTTTTGCGAAGGTGCCCAGGACATGGTTTTGCCCTCGACGCTGAAGCAGTGTTTCGAGTTGTTGTGCTCACGGCGATAGGCCTCGATAATTCCGGATTCTCTTAGCTCAGCAAGATCGATATCCAGATAGCGCTGGATGCCTTGACCATATACACAAACCGTTTTATGACCGACTCATCCAAAGCCCGGTTACGACCGCTGCACTTGCGGCCTTCCATGACCCCACTGCCTGCAAGAAAAAGACCTTTTGGAATAATACCGCTCTTGCGGTACTCGCAAATACGGGGTTTTCGTTCAGACACTATAGTACATGATTTCCGGCATGACGTCGGAAAGACCAGCCCCGTCATTCATGATCTTTCGTACGGCAATCAGCAGGTAGGTCAGGGTGAATGTGTCGGCGACCCATTTGACCCATTGGGGGGCGCCTTCGATGGAAAACCAGACTTCCGACAGGAACATCACGGGCCAGGAAATAAAATTCAGAACGCCGCTGGTGAATTCCTCGCTGGCGCCATGGGATGCCAGAACCAGCCCCATGGCGGTCAGGCTGAAACATCCCATAAAAAAAAACGACGGCCAGATCAAAATAAGAGCTGGCCACATCGAAGGACAACAGGAGGTCACTTCCGATCCAGACAACGATCAGGGTGAACATCAGCAGAAATATCCGTTTTGGATTGACAAATGTCCTCATGCAGAGCCTGCTGATCGATCGATCCCTCACAACCCTTTACATTACAAAGGAGAAGATTATCCATGCATTCTTTTCGGGTGATGATTCTGATCGTAACCCTGTTGATGCAATTATCGATTCCGCCGGGACATGCTGCCGGCATCAAAGACTCGGAATCGGCGTCCCACGATACGGATGCGGCATCCTACAGCGTCGTCAACACCTATTTTTTTTCAAATTTTCGAGTCATCCAGTTAACACTTCCCGTTCTATCCACCTATTGCTATCTGCTGATCAGCGACAGCGAGGCCTTGGCCGTAGATCCGGGAAGGGATATTTCGGCGATTCTGAGAACCGCTGAAAAAGAAAAAGTCACCATCAAAGGGGTTTACCTTACTCATTCGCATGCCGACTTCATCGCAGGACACCTGGAGATGGCTACTGCTCTCAAGTGCCCGATCTATCAGAGCAAAAATAGCGGGGCAGCCTACAGCATCCATCCCCTTTCCGATGGCGATCGAATTGCTGTGGGCGCGGCTTCCGTAAAATTCATCGCTACACCCGGCCATACGCCGGACGGCATGTGCGCCCTGGTGTCCGGCAAGAACAGCCCCGATGCCACGGAGGCCATGTTTACGGGTGACGTGTTGTTTGTCGGCAGCATGGGACGACCCGATCTGCTGGAAGGAAGCACTTCCGCATCCTGGCTGGCTTCGGCGGCGTATGATTCGTGGTTCAACAAGATATCCAAGATCGGGAACAACGTATCATTCTTTCCGGCCCATGGCGCCGGGTCCCTGTGCGGCGCCCATTTAAGCGAAGAGCCTTTTTCCACCATCGGAAAGGAAAAAGCCTCCAACCCGTATTTCAAATACACCCGCCGCAGCGATTTCATTGCAGCTCTTCTTGAAGGACTGCCGGATGCGCCGCAATATTTCAAACACAATGCCCGGATCAACCGGGAAGGGCCGCCGCTGATCGACTGGAATGCTCCCCTTCCTGCGGAAATCCCGGCAGCCGCATCACTCAGTGATGTGGATAAAACCTGGATTGTGGATGTGCGAAGTGCTTCGGCCTATTCGGCCGGCCATATTCCCAATGCTGTCAACATCGCCATCCGGGGAAGGTTTGAAACATGGACCGGGATCATGATCCCATGGGGTGAAAAACTCGTGCTGTGCGGAGACCCCCCGGAACTGAAAGAATCGCTGCTTCGCCTGCATCGGATCGGTTACAGTGCGGAAATCATCCGCCTGGATGCCTGGAAAAAAGCCGGCCAGCCGGTCAATGTCACACCCGCCATCCCTGCACGGGAACTCTATGATCTGATGCAGAAAGCTCAGGCTCCGGTCATCGTGGATGTCCGGCTGCCGACCGAATGGATGGGCATGAAAATCGGCACTGTTTTGAATTTGCCGCTCAACCAACTTTCCCTGCTTTCCGCTAGACTCGATCCATCGGAGCCGGTCATCACCGTCTGCAATTCCGCCTTTCGGTCCAGTCTGGCCGTTGGGATTCTGGAACGAAAAGGCTTTAAAAAAGCCAGAAGCCTCGACGGCGGAAGCGAAGCCTGGATTCAGGCAGGTCTGCCGGTAATTGAACCCGCAAAACCCGCCCCGGCGCTTTCTTCCGGAAAGTTGCTCCCGCTGCCGGAACTTGTATCTCCTCAAACCCTTCAATCCATGACGGTCAATACCCCAGGCGCCTTCGAGCTGGTGGATATCCGGTTGCCCGATCAGTTTGCGGATTACCACATTCCCGGCTCCCGAAACGTGGTGGCTTCGGATGTTCTTTTTAATCCCGCATTTCTGAACGGAACGATTCCGCTGGTTCTGATCGACCGGGATGGAATGACGGCTATGGCCATTGCCGGAATCCTGTCGCAGAGAACCGAACGCCCGATGCGGGTGCTTGCCGGCGGCCTGGAAGCTTTCTGGTCGGCAACCGCCAAAAAATCGGGTCCGGGAAGTGTTCCGGACAGCGCTGCCCGGCCTGCTGTTCAGCCACTCCTCCCGCAACCCGAAACCGATACGCCGCCGGCAGCGCCGGCTTCTCCGGTCAAACGCAAAAGCGCCGGATGTTAGGAGGTCATACGATGAAATTGCTGTTCAAAGAACCCAAGCCGTTTTCCAATCCTTACATTGCCGGAATATTTCTGGGCCTGACGCTTCTGGCATCTTTTCTGATTCTTGGCGCCGGTCTTGGCGCCTCCGGGGGGCTTGCCCGGATCAGCGCATTTCTGGAAGGGCTGATGTTTCCGGCGCATGTCGCGGCCACCGAGTATTTCGGCGCTTGGGGAAAAAACCCCCTGAATTACTACCTGGTCTTCATGCTGATCGGCGTTTTTATCGGCGGCCTCTTTTCAGCCATATTCTCCCGTCGAATCTCGATAGGGGTCGAGCGCGGCAATACCGGCCCTTTGCACCTTCGCCTTTTTTTCGCAGCTTCCGGAGGGGTTCTTTCCGGATTTGCCGCAAGACTCGCTGGCGGCTGTACATCCGGTCAGGCGCTTTCCGGCAGCGCGCTGCTGCTATCCGGAAGCATCGTGTTTCTGGTCTGCGTATTTGCCGGTGGATTTGCAACAGCGTGGCTGGTAAGGAGGCAATGGAATGATTAGTACTTTTTTTGGCGCCGATTCACTGGGCTCCCTGGCTGCACTGGCGGCGTCGCTGGTGATCGGTATTTTTTTCGGCATTTCCCTGGAAAAAGCCGGGTTCGGCAGCTCGAAACGGCTGGCCGGCATTTTCTATTTTCGCGATATGGCGGTTCTAAAAGTCATGTTCACTGCCCTTGTCGTGGCCATGATGGGGCTTTCCATCGCCATCTGGGCCGGTCTGATAGACCCTGCCACACAGATTTACTACATGACGACTTATTACGGCACATATATCTTTGCCGGGCTCATCTTCGGCGTTGGATTTGTGATGAGCGGGTGGTGTCCGGGAACTGCGGCCGTGGGCATGGCCTCCGGAAAAATGGATGCGGTCGTGTTTATGGCCGGAGCTGTTATCGGCAGCATTCTGTTCAACGAGATTTATCCGCTCATCAAACCCATTGTCACGTGGGGCCAAAGTGGCCTTGCGGCTTATGGCCAGCCGGGCCTGGCATTTCTGAACGAATCTCTGGGTATTCCCCGGCGGGTGGTGGTTCTGGGAATCACCCTGATTGCCGTTGCCTGTTTCTGGGGGTCGGAATTCATCGAAGCCGGAAAAGGCATGAAGTCTTATTTCAAAAGCCCGTTTCTGGCCCGTTTCAGCCTGGTGCTGATTCTGACAGCCGGCATTCTGTTTTTGATACCGGAAAAAAAGTTCTCTGCATCTGAATCCAGGCTGTCAACCGCCGCGTTTGCGCCGTCCGTTGTTCCATCCGGACCCGACCCGGTTTCAGACCGTGCGCTGCTGACCGATGTGGCTTCAGCCGCCGACCATGTGGCGCCCGAAGAACTGGCCGCTGCGCTCTACAACCGCGACCCCGGCGTTCTGGTTGTGGATATCCGGCCACTGGACGAATATAATGCCTTTCATATTCGCGGGGCCGTGCAGGTGAACATGCCGGATCTGCCTGCATTCGTATCGGCCCGCACAGACAAGACCCGAATCGTGCTGTACTCCAACGGCATGGTGCATCCCTCTCAGTCCAGAGACCAGCTTTATCGCTCCGGTTTCCGGAATGTATTCATTCTGACCGACGGACTCGATGGCTTCATCGACCGGTGCCTGAAACCCGTATCGCTTCGCAGTCCCCCGCTGTCTGCGGAAGCAGCTCGGCAGATCAATGCCTGGCGGGTGTTTTTTTACGGCCATGACCAAGCGGCTTCCGCTGCACCGGATAGCGTGTTTCAGGGACTCAAGCTTCCAGGCATGATCGATACCGGACGGCTGGCGGATAACCTTACCCGCCCGGACATCAAGATCATCGACTCCAGAAGCCAGCCGGATTACAATACCCGACATATTCCCGGATCATTTTCCCTGTCGCCGGAGCATTTCAGAGGCAATGTGGACGGCGTGCCCTCCATGCTGATGCCGGCGGAAATCCTTGCCGCCAAATTATCCCTGATGGGAATCCAGCCCAAAGACTTGATCGTTCTGGTTTACGACGGTGATAAAATGCGGGATGCCACGCTGATCGCCATGGGTCTGGAACGTATCGGGCACACACGGTATGCGGTACTGGACGGCGGGTTCGACAAATGGACGGCTGAAGGCAAACCCACGGGAAATGCCCTGCCTCAGGTTCAGCGATCGGCCTATCTGGTAAAACATGGTACAGACATGTTCAGCGTTTCATATGTGAAGGTGCTGGCCGATGTTCAGAACAAAAGTACACTGATCCTGGATGTCCGGCCCGAAGACTATTTCACCGGAAAAAAATCGGATGAAGCCCGGGCCGGTCACATTCCTGGAGCCATCAACCGGGTTTTCAGTGCAGATCTGGCCAAGATCGATGCATTCATCGGTTTCAAGCCGCTGAAAGAGCTGACTGATATCTACGCAAAACTCATTCCGTCTTTAGACACACCGGTGGTGGTGCATTGCCGTACCGGACATCAGGCCAGCCAGACATTTTTTCTTTTGAAGCACTTGCTGGGCTACCGGAATGTTTTCTGGTACGACGCCGGCTGGACCGAATGGGCCGCCCGGACGGAGCTGCCGGTTGATAAATAACCGGCAGCAGAGAACCCGATCGAACGGGGGGATTGCAACTTGTTTAACACCACAACAAAGCATCCTTGTGTGATGTGAACGGAAAAATCATGCCGTCGGTAATCACAATCGTTGGTTATTCAAATTCCGGGAAGACCACCTTGATCGAAAATCTCATCCCCGAGCTCAAGCGCCGGGGATACCGCATCGGAACCATCAAGCACACCCATCATGGTTTTTCGATGGACCCAAAAGGCAAAGACACCTACCGCCACCGCGCCGCCGGTGCGGATACGGTTCTGGCGGCGGCTCCGGGTCAGATCGCTCTGGTGAAATCCGTGGCCGAAGCCGACCTGGACAGCCTGCTGCCTTATTTTCAGGACATGGACATCGTTCTGGTGGAAGGATTTAAACAGGAAAAAAAACCCAAAATCGAAGTCTTTCGATCCAAAATCCACCCAATCCCGCTGTTTTTGAAAGACAACCTGCTACTAGCGATTGTAACCGATTCTCCATATTCGGCAAATGTGCCGGTTTTTCAATTCGAGAATATTCCGGCAATCTGCGATTTGATCGAAAAACATTTCAATAAACGGAAATGACCACAACATTATCAAGAAAAATGACACCGTTCTGATTCTGATAAGCATATCCATAGGCCAGAAGATCACCGGCCGACAGCCCAAGGCTTTCCATGGATAACGTCGTGATGTGGGTGATATCGTCAGTATCAAATGTAAAGGTATAATTATAAAGATCCGGCAGCACCTGATTCAGATCTACGACACCTTTATCAGAAATCAGGTAAAACGGTGTTGTCGTACCGCCGATTGTCGCCATAAACAAGAACCATTCATAACTGGGTGTATCCCCATGGGTGTTGGAGGAATTGCTCATCAGTTCCACAACCTCCTGTGCATTTAGAGAGATTTCGACAATCCCGGGAGATACGCCAACCATTCTTGCTGATCCCGCCTGTAGCACTGTGACATTTTGAGGGCTGCCGGATGTTCCTGCTGCGCTTACTTGGACTGTTCCCGTTCGCGATGAAATATCCGGATTGGCTGTAAAAGTACAGACAATGCTTCCTGTATTACTTCCGCTGGATCCGGATATGATTTCCAGCCAACTGCTTCCCGATATCACCTGTGCTGTCCAATTCATTGTTCCGGCGCCACTGTTGCCCACATTAAATGTGGTTGCGCCAGCGGCGTTACCAACCATATTTACGGAAGGACTCACCGACAACACCGTGTTAATACTGCCGACAGATATGGTGAGCATGTCTTTGGAAAAAATGTCGCACGCATTCCAGACCTGTAACTCAAATTGCAGAGAAGCAGGCGATGCGGGAGCGGTAAATGACACCGACGGGGTGTTCACCGTCGAATCGTCACAAGGGTGCAGTTCCACATCCGTTCCGCCTGTTTGCTTCCAGCAATATCGTAAACCGGGTCCTTGGCTGGCGCTGCCATCGAGGATTACGGATTGGGAAAGCAGGACAGATTGGTCAGGCCCTGCCTCTGCAACGGGAGCCGGATCACAGGAAGTGGAAATCACCTCGATCGTCACGTCGTCTCCAACCACCCGAAAGTGCAAGGCTTCGCTGGCATCACCAAGATATTGATCTTCCAGCCGGAATACCGAAAAAGTTGCTTTCCCCTGGCTGTCGGTTGTCGCAGTCGCCGGACAGACCTGTAAGCATCCATGCAGAGCAAACCCCCCAACGCTTGCACCTTTAACGGGCGCCCCTGTCTCCCGATCGATAACGGTAAGGCTCAAAGGCGTATTGACCCCGTCTTTCAGAACAAAAAGAGGTCCTTTTTTTGATTCGTCCGGAAGGTCCACCTGAATCTGCCTGGGAGAAATGGACTTGGGTCTGACTGCAAGCCCAACCGGTTTACCGATTGCCGTCAAATCGGTATAAACAACAGCCTCACCGGCATCTTTGGCATCACCGTCATTGTTCAGGTCTTTCAATCGCAAGACAGCGGTATAGGGTTGACTCGGATTGGCCAGTCCATAATACAGGGCCTGGTCATCCCCCCAGACCACGTCATATCCCGGAAAGCTATAGGGAGCGGAAAAATTGGGTCCTGCGTAAAACACCTGGATTTCGTTGGCATCGTTAAAATCTTCATCCCCATTCAGGTCGTGTAACGCGTGAACCCGCCACTGACTCCTGCTTTCACTCAGAAAAGCGCGGCTTTGAGATACCCATGCCAATCCATACGGATTGATATCTGTGGACGATACCAGCGGACCAAAAGTTGTCTGGAATTCATTGAAAAAGAAAAACGGTCCACACCCAGCAGGTGAACAAGCTTTGGCGCTGGTATTTGGCTCTTCCGCGGATCCGTCGCCATTCATGTCGTTGACCCTATAAACCGCCAGGGTGTTCGGATTCACACCCATCAAGCGCCCCAGGTCATCGACTTCCATTCGGCTTGCGGTAAATGGCAGGGTGGATGAATTCACCACACACACAGTGACTTCCTCTCCGCCTTGGGCATCGCCATCGCCATCCATATCCTCGAGACGTGCAGTAAGTTGCTGCGTGATATCCATAACAAACAAACGGGTCCGGCTTTTCCCGGTTTTCGGGTCATAATAGCGGGTGGCGGCCAGACTCTGAGGCCGTTTGAGTATCAGACCCTGGGCGGTTAAATCTCTGAAAACGGTTCGCTCGCCGGTATCCAGGGCATCGTCATCTTTGTTTTTATCCTGAAATCGGTAAATAGCCCAGTTCGCAGCGGATATGGCGTACACGACACCCTCTTCATCCACGACGACATCGACATAGCCGGGGGATGCGCCCGATGCAAATCGCCGGGTTTCGTTATTATCCAGGGCATCTCCATCGGCATTCAGGTCTTCGGCAATCCAGATACCCGGCTGACCGCCGTTTTCATTATAAACTGCAATATAAATCTTTCCTGCTGCATGGGTCTGGATGGGCTGAAAAAGCCATATCAGCGCAAATACGATTACGATATGATAAAGAGCAAATTTTTGATGGCCTTTCATAAAGACGCCTCCTTATGGTTCAAGAAAAAATCATAATTCGATATCTACCTGCGCCACCTTTTGGTTGGTTGTAAGCGTTACGGGGATTTTGTCGCTTTGAGTTCCATCAATTCGGACATACACTTCGAACTCACCCATCGGCAGGTCATCAAAAATGTAATGCCCGCGATCAAGGCTATCGTTGAGTCCGTCTGAAGTTGTGACACTCCATTGAAGCTGAATGATCTGATCTTTGCCGTAATCCGGCTCGCCTTTTACGCACCACGATTTAATTCCCGGCCGCTTCAGCTCGACATTGGCAAGTGCCGGATGCCCGTTTTTCATCACCTTGCCCCAAATACGCCCATCGAATCCCGGTGCGGCAGGAGATGGTAACGCTTCCACTTCTATCGTGAAATTTAAAGGTGTATCATCCTCACAGCCGATTCCATCGAATACATCGCAACAGGTAGCACATTTTGGTCCGGAATCACAGAGCGCAAGATTCATACGAAACGACTGGAAATCGCACCCATCCTGGTCTTCACCGGTTTTGATGCCGATAATCTGATCAAACGCATACTCATCGACAACCTCCACCGTATAAGGATTGACGTAGTTGGCTCCATCCCAGAATCCTAGAAACTCCGATTTCCCTCTTTTTTCGCTTGCCACATCCTCACGTTTATCATTGATGATATCCGCCAAATTATATAGTTTAATCTCTTCATCACAGACATCATTGACGTTTTCGATACGAATCGAATAGTTATTGATTCTTTCCAGATTCGGTGGGGGAGCTGTGGCATCTGCAGGAGAAACAGCTCCAATTCGGATACCGCTTTCACCGAACAACAGATTGGGTAATATCATGCCTAAAGAAAAGATCAAAACCATCATATACCGCATTGAATAAACTTGAAGACCGACCGTTTTCATCGCTAATCTCCTTTTTTTGAATGCAGAACCGTATATTGAGCTGATGACAGGCTACAAAGCGCCTTGTTTCGGCAATACCTCGCCAAAATGATACAATATGTGGTATAGAAAAGATGTATGGAGTTGCAGGGTTACGAAAAGAATTAGTTTGCGTATGGGATGCACGCAAAACACTCTTTTTTGATTCAATCATAATCAACTTGCATTGTCCATAAGATATAAGACTCAATTTAATGTGAATAATCCCCATTTATAGGGAATTTTCCTATGGGGATCGACACCTGAACATGCTACCGGAAGAAAAATGCACACCATAAAATTCAAACACTTTCAGATACCCGTACTGACCATGGGGAGAGGCTGGCTGGTGGTGGATAAACCCGCCGGCCTGTCTGTTCACAACGCATCCGGCGGCGATCTTTGCTCCCTGGTGCTGGCTCGAATTCAAGAAGAAGCGGCGTTTGAGGGGCAGATAGCCATGGAACCGGATTTTGGTGTCAATCCGGTTCATCGCCTCGACAAGGAGACCAGCGGCGTGATTTTACTGGCCGTCAACCGGGAGATGTTTCGTTATTTCTCGAATCAGTTTGAATCCCGTCAGGCAAAAAAACACTATGTCGCCATTTTGCACGGCAGGCTGGAAAAACCGGCAGGAAACGACTTGTGGGGAACGTGGGAGTGGCCCCTTTCGGAAACTGCGGCCGGTCGCGATCGCCCCGAAGGGGCAGGAAATCGTAAAGACTGTCGGACCCGATACCGGGTTCTGGATTACAGCCGTCATTACACGCTGGTGGAAGTCGCGCTTTTAACCGGCCGCACCCATCAGATCCGCAGGCACGCCAAACTGTCGGGCCATCCGGTTGTCGGTGATGCCCGGTACGGATCGATGCGGGCCATAAATTATCTGAAACGAAATTTTGACTTTGACCGGCTGGCCCTGCACGCCCGATCGCTCATCCTGCAACCGCCGGATGGAGCCGCGCCTGAAACCATCGAGACGCCGACACTCCCCATCCGGATGCAGGCGTTGTTTGAAAACGATATGTCTTCCCCATTACCCTGACAATGATCCCTCTTTTTGATCGGCAGACTTCTGGAGAATGCGGATGGTTTCGGCTGTTTCTTCTGCGGTTACACCCTTTCGTAACGCTTCCAGAGCGTGCATAACGGATGAAAACCGGATGCCCTCTGCTGCGCTGATCCATTCCAGTTGAAGCCGTTCCGGTCGGATACCAAGCTTGGCCATTTTTTTATGGATTTTCTCAACCCGCTTGACGGTCCATTTGTTGGCGTCGATGTAATGACAGTCGCCGATATGGCATCCGCTTACCAGAATGACGGGTGCCCCCTTTAAAAAGCCATCCCAGATGAATTTTTCATCGACGCGGCCGGAGCACATGGTGCGGATCAGGCGCACATTGGGCGGGTACTGGCATCGGGACACACCGGCATAATCGGCGCCGGCATAGGAACACCAGTTGCAGGCAAATGCCAGAATTTTTTCTTCCGGCTTTTCCATCAGCAGGGCATCCACCTGATCGAGAATCTGCCGGTCGGTGAAATGGTTCATGAGAATGGCGTCAAAGGCACATTCGGCCGCACAGGTGCCGCAACCGGCGCAGGCAGCCGTGTTGACCATTGCAGGGGTCTTTTTCTTGACATCCACGGTAATGGCGTTATAGGGACAGACCTCGGCGCATTTGCCGCAGGATTTGCATTTGTCGGCATTGATTTCCGATGTGATGGGGTCGGTCGAAATCTCCCCGGTGTGCATCAGGCGGATAGCCCGGGCTGCCGCGGCAGACGCCTGGGTAACACTTTCCTTGATGTCTTTTGGCCCTTCGGCGCATCCGGCGTAAAAAACACCGCGCGTTGCAGCATCCACGGGCTGAAGCTTCGGGTGAGCTTCCAGAAAAAACCCATCCGGTGTCAGTTGCAATCCCAGCATTTCCTGAAGCATTCGTGTGCTGCCGGACGGCTGAACGCCCACAGCCAGTACCAGCATATCCAGATCGAAAAACGCGATTTTGCCAAGCGCCGTGTTCTCGACAGCCACCCGGAGGCTGCCGTCCGGATTCTCTTCGACCGTTCCGGGAAGACCCCGCAGATAATGGACACCCAGCCGGCGGCTTCTGGTGTAAAGATCCTCGAACCCCTTGCCGAATGCCCGGATATCGATATAAAACACCTTGACATCCATATCCGGGTAATGCTCCTTTAATACCAGCGTACTCTTGATCGTATTCATGCAGCAGACATTGGAGCAATGCGCACTTCCCTTTCCAGCCGACCGGGAGCCCACGCACTGGATAAACCCGATGGATTTCGGTTTTTTCCGGTCTGTCGGACGAATCACCTCGCCTTTTGTGGGACCACCGGCATTGACGAGTCTTTCGAATTCCAGGCTCGTCAGCACATTTTCAAATCGGGTATAGCCGTATTCATCCATTTCCGTCGGATCATAAGGCGTCATTCCGGTGGCCACCACAATGGTTCCCACGTTTTCCGTGATTTCCTCATCCGACATGTGAAAACTGATACAGCCTTTCTTGCAGGCTTCAATGCATTTGGCGCACACCGCCGGATTATGTCCGAGACACTCGCTGACGTTGATCACATAAGCGGATGGCACCGCCTGTGGAAACGGGGAATAAATGGCTTTCCGGGAAGACAGACCGCAGTTGAACGCATCGGGCCGCACCACCGGGCAGACCGCTGCGCAATCTCCGCAGGCTGTACACGCCTTTTCATCGACATAACGGGCTTTTTTCAGGATCTTCACCTTGAAATCGCCGACAGAACCTTTCACTTCCTTGACTTCACTCAGAACATACAGCTTGATTCGGGGATGCCGACCGACATCCGTCATTTTTGGCCCCAGGATTCAGATGGAGCAGTCCATGGTGGGAAACGTCTTATCCAGGGTAGCCATGACCCCGCCGATGGAGGGCTTCTTTTCCACCAGCACCACATCGTACCCGTTATCCGCCAGATCCAGGGCTGCCTGAATTCCGGCTACACCGGCGCCGATGACAAGTGTCCGTTTGACCAGGGGAAGTTTCTCCGGTTTCAGAGCCTGAAGACTCCTCGCCCGCGATATGGCCATTCGCGTCAGATCCATGGCCTTTTCCGTGGCAGCCTCGGGCAAGCCCATATGCACCCAACTGCAGTGCTCCCGCAAATTGGCCATTTCCAGAATGTATGGATTCAGCCCCGCATCCTGAACCATTTGACGAAATGTCGGTTCGTGCAGCCTCGGCGAACAGGAAGCCACCACCACCCGATCGAGGCTCTGATCGAGAATATCTTCGCGGATGCTTTGCTGCCCCGGCTCGGAACAGGCGTACGGAATGCTTCTGGCAATCTGTACGTCCGCCATTGCGGCGGCCATTGCGGCCACTTTTTCACAATCAACGGTCTTGGCGATATTGGCGCCGCAGTTGCAGACATAAACGCCGATGCGGGGCTGGGCCGTCGGATTATCCAGTTTTTCCATGATCGTCATCTCATAATTAGGGTGCAGGTATCAGATAATAGGGTACAGGTATCAGGGTGCAGGATTTTCCTGCCCCCTGCACCCTTTTTTTATTCCCACCGGATGGTTCGCGCCAGAACACTGGTCAAATCCATCATTTCCATTTCAATTTCTTTGCCGATAAACGGGTCTTCCATGGCGCAGCGCAGATGAATCTGGCATTTGGGACAGGCCGTCAACAGCAGATTGCTTCCGGTTTCCTTGGCCTGGCGCAGGCGCTTGACCTGAAGCGCTTTGCTGAAGCTGTCGCATCCTGTCCACGCACAGTTGCCGCAACAAAGTGCTGAAGCGCCGCGATCCCGCATTTCGGTAAATTTCTGAGGGTTCAGGCGTTCAATGAGCTTTCGGGGCAACTCCGGGCGGCCGGCAAGTCGGCTCAGGCGGCAGGGGTCCTGAAATGTCAGGGTGCGGTCCAGTTTTTCAAAAGCGATGGCCCCCTTGCTGATTTCTTTTTCCGCCAGGTCGAAGAGATGGGTTACCTTGAAGTTGACCGGGATTCCCTGTTCCGGATAGTCGTGCGCCAGAGTCCGGTAACATTCGGGACAGGCGGTGACAACTTCCTCGATCCCCTTTTCCGTGATGGCCGCCACATTCAGGCGGGCAAGTCTTAGAAAATTCTCCCGGTCGCCGGACCAGAGCAGATCATGGCCGCAACATCTTTCCCCATCCAGAAGCGTGGGATGAATATCGAAAAAATTCAGAAGGCGCAGGCCATCCACCAGGATATCCCGGGTCCGGATGCCCAGATGGGCCCTGAAATAGGTATCGAAATATGGTGCACACCCCCCGAAAAAAAGAATCTTACTGGCGGCATCCGTCCGGATGTCGCTGGGAAGCCACTCCCAGTGACGGATTTTTAGATCGGGCGATGTCATGGCGCGCATGAATGACTGAAAAAACCCTTCATGCGCTTCACAGCCTTCCTTTCCGGCCCCTTTCTGAAGGCAGCGCATGTCCCGGATAAATTCCGGAAAATCAACAGCCGACGGGCAGCGATCCCGACAGAGTCCACAGGTCAGGCACGACCACACATCCTTGACAACCTGGGGCGATTCGGTATTTCCGGCAATAATGGCGCTGGCCATGGCTCTTGGGGAAAAGGACTTGCCGGAAAGCGTTACAGGGCACGCCGAAGAACACTTCCCGCAGTCCTGACAGGCGAAAATATCATGGCGAGTCATCACCCGGGCCGCAGCTTCTTTTCCGATGGGCAGGGCAGCTTCCCGCGGGAACGGCGTCACCGGACTTTCACCCATGGTCTGGATGACTTGATGAAAGTCTTTTAAAAACATCAGCAGCGCATCCGATTCCTCGGGCAGAAACATGGCCGAACGCAGGCGATCTCCACCCAGCCCCAGCAGATCGAGTATGCCGCGCGTATCTTCCACATTTCGCTCGGCAACTTTTGTTCCGCTGCCATACCGGCAGGAACCGGGCTCGCAGCCGAGCAGAGCGACCCCGTCAGCGCCCAGTTCGAACGCTCTGAAGAGAAGCGACTTGCTCATGCTGCCGGTACAGGGAATGCGGATCATGCGGACGTCCAGCGGAAGATCGGCGCCGCAGTCCTGAAGCGCCTGATAAGCGGCGTGCGGCCCCCAATTGCAGATAAACAGGATGATTTTAAGTTTGTCCATCTCTATCCCATGTGTTTCGTGGTTCAAAAAAATCATGCCTTACGGATATTCACTGCAGCAGTTCCGCAATCATCTGATTGAGATACTTGCGGTCGCGATACGGACTGTCTGCAGCACTGCAAGGGCATACGGCAATACAGTTGCCGCATCCCTTGCACAGGGCTTCGTCCACAACCGCATACCAGCCGTTGATGTCGTTGGACCGGAAGCTGACAGCCTGATAGGGACATACTCCGATACACCGGCCGCAGCCCCGACAGAGGGCATCATCCACGGATACGGTATAGCCTTTGTTCTGCCGGGGGCTTCTGGGCATGGCCGCAGCCGCCAGCATGGCGGCCGCGGTTCCCTTGATGCGATCGGAAACGGCAATGCCCGAAGGATTGGCCAGAAACAGACCCGGAATGGAGGTCGCCCCCGGATTGAAAAAGGGAATTCCGGTGATGCCTCGCTTCTGCATGGCGGATTCAACGATGTGGGCGGGCAGATCCGCCATCGGCATATAAGGAATGCGCTTTCGAGACTGCTCCCCCAGAATGACGGACCCGGCATGCATGATCTGCTTGACGCCATGGGTATCCAGGGTTACCTCGAAATTTCCGACCGTTCCCCGCAGGCACTGTACCGAAGATTGGCCAAGATTGTGAATGTTGGGATGCACCAGGGTTTCTGGAAGCGATTTATCGGGTGTACCGAAAAGAAAGACTTCCAGACCTGCCCGGGCAAGGGTCATGGCGCTGTTCAGAGCTGCTTCCGAGTCTCCGATCACCGCAGTCGTGAAATTATAGGGCCGTGCCGGCGCCGGAAGGGCTTTCAGCCGGAAAGTCCGGTGGATCGAGCGTTCGATAAGCCCCTTAAATCGTTTTTCGGTCAGCTCCGGATCCGATTTCAGGAGCCGCAGCACCTCGCCGCGCAGATTGCAGGTTTCCACCATGGCCCGGCTGATGCCGGTTCCGGAAAAGATCGCATGTTTGAGTCGGCTTCTCTGGTCGGTACAGGCGCTGCAGATAAAATCGAGAGGGCAGCAGACGCAGGACGCCAGAACCACACGGGTCAGCCCCTTTTCGCGAATGGTGCGGATCAGCCCCGTTGATCCTTCCGGCGTGCAGGCGGATGAAATGACCTCGGCGTGTTCAATATGGGGCAGATTGCAGAGTCCGGCGACATAGTCACTTAACCCAGCAGACCATCCCAGTGCGTCGTTGCACCGGCAGACAAAAACACCCATACGGATTTCCGAAGAAAGCCGGGGGTCCGGCGGCGAAAAGGCCATGCCATGCCCTTTCAGCCGCTGAGACCCGCCGCCAAGAAGCAGCATGGCATCGGCTGCCGCGGCAAAACCCCGAAGCGTCATGGCGTGTACGTCCTGCTTTGCGGTTTTGGTGCTGTATGCACGCAGTATATCGTCTCCCTTGATGTCGGGCGCAGCAGCGGGATCGGCGATGATAACAACACCGGCCTGCTCGATGAGGTCTTCGGTATCCTTTCCGTGCTGAATCGCACCGGCTGCCGTGCAGGCGGTCACGCATTCAAGGCATTCGGAACAGGCCCCGCACTGAAGGCATCGGGCCGCCTCAAAGCAGACCTGCGACTCGCTGAGTCCCAACGCCACTTCGGCAAAATTACCTTCACGCGCTGCCGGCTGCCTCTCCGGCATATGGGCACGGGAAAGCGAGGGGATGTTGGGCGTGATGGCCGAAAAATCCTTGTCCTGCGGTCTTTTTGGCAACTGGTTCGATAGTTTTTCTCCGCCAAGGCTCAGATGCACAGCGTGGGCTGCCTGCCTGCCGGAGGCCATGGCCTTTACTACCGACGACGGCCCGTGGGCCACATCTCCGGCGGCAAAAACACCGGCAATGCCGGTATTAAAATCGCTATTTGTTTGATTCGAGCCCTTTGAGGGCATCCCGGCAAGCGATTTCGCCCCGCATGGATCGGCAGCCTGGCCGATGGCCACAAAGGCTCTGTCGAAATTCAGATCAAACGCCTCTGTTGCCGGCACCAGCACTGGCCAGGGGATGCCGGCGGCATCCGGCGGACCAGGTTGGGTGGCGGCACAACGCAAGGCGCCAAGCTTTCCCTCCTTGCCCGCAAACCCCATGACCTGTATGTTGTTCCGAATGCAAATCCCTTCTTCCCTGGCAGCAACGACCTCTTGCGTATCGGCCGGTATGAGCGATTCCGGAAACCAGGACAGCACCGTCACCGCAGCGCCCAATCGCACCAGCGCTCTGGCCAGATCGAAGGCGGCGTTTCCATCTCCGATCACGGCGACATTTCCCCGGACCTCCGTGATTTCTCCGCGGTACAGCCGAATCAGAAAATCCAGGCAGCCCTCAACACCGGCCAATTCTTCGCCGGGGACACCCAGTTTGCGGTCTTTCCATACGCCGACGGCCAGAATCACGGCAGCAAACTCTTTTTTGAGTTCATCCAAACCGCCGGACAGATCCATAGATATCCCGGTTTGAAACACAACCCCCAGTTTTTCAATGTAAGCAATTTCCTGATCCAGTATCTCCCGCGGCAGCCGATGGGGCCCCAGGCCATATCGCAGCAGGCCGCCGGCCAGCGATTCCTTCTCGAAAACCGTGACCGGATATCCGAGACGGGCCAGATCTGCGGCTGCGGCAAGTCCTGCAGGGCCGGATCCGATCACGGCGATGCGTTGGGGTCTATGGGGAACCACGGGTGCGATGAATGCGCGGGGATGAGAAAGTTCATAGTCCGCAACAAAACGTTTGATATCCCGGATGGCGACAGACTGGTCCAGTTCGGCGCGCCGGCAGGCGATTTCACAGGGATGTGTGCAGATTCTGCCGCAGATTCCGGGGAGGATGTTGTCCCGGCGAATCAAATCCAGGGCTTCGGGAAATTTTCCGGCCCGGGTGAGGGCCACATACCCTTGTGCATTCACTCCCAGCGGGCAGTTGGCCTGGCACAGAGGCTGACGGCGCTTGTCGATGACAGGATGACCTGGCAGGCTGTATCTGCCGCCGGATCGAATGGGTTTTGATCCATCCGGCGATATTGCCGGACAGGCTTCCAAGCAGCGTCCGCACAGGGTGCAGCGGTCCGGATCGATAAATGCCGCCGGGCTGTCGATGTGGGCGCGAAACCCCTGGGATGTGTGTTTCAGCGAGCGGATACTTCCAGGAAACACGCAGCGTATGCGCGGATTACGCAGAATGCGCAGCAGCCCGGGACGGGATGCATAGTTCAGGGGAACGCCGGAACTCAGGCGCCAGGCATCGCAGGACAGTTTCTGATTCAAATCCGGGTCTGAATCTACCAGAGTCACCGGAATGCCGATTTCTCCCAATTTATTGGTTGCAGCAATTCCTGCAGGTGTTGCGCCAATAACCAGAACCCGGTACAGACGATCTTTAGGGCTTTTCATCCACGGTTCCTTTCTTGCCTTCCGCTTTTTTCCGGCGCCCTTTGAGCGTGGCCAGACCGAAATCATAGCCTTTGTCGAATGCCGCCAGGTTCAAGGCTTCCGTTCCCCGGGGAACAGAGCCTGAAACCGTGCTTCGGGCGGCATCCAGCGAGACGGCCTGGGTAATGGCCGTAAAGAAACCCACCATGACGATGTTGGCCATCATCTTGCGGCCCATTTCTTCGGCCATGCGCGTTGCCGGAATGGCAAAGCAGCGGTCTGCGGGGATATCTCCGGGATTTACCAGGTTCTGATCGACAATCAGAATGCTGGTTTCCTTGATCATGGCCGCGTACTTGTCGTATCCGCCCTGAGACATGCACACCAGAATGTCGGGCCGGCGCACATACGGAAAATGAATGAACTTGTCGGAAATGATCACCTGGGCGCTGCAGTAGCCACCCCGCGCCTCGGGCCCATAGGACTGGGTCAACGTGCTTTCCTTGTGATCGATAAGGCTTGCGGCTTTTCCCACAATCTGCCCGGCCAGTACGATGCCCTGGCCGCCGAAACCCGTGATGAGGATTTCCATCTTGTCGCCGGCATGCGATTTTGAAGTCATAAATATCCCGAAATTTGAAATCCTTAAGCAAAATGCGGACGGCATGTCCTGTCATAATTGTCTGAAAATGTCGGACGGTCATGATCGACGAATTTTCCCAGCGTAATGCTGTTTCCAAAGTCCATGACCGCATCCATGGGATGCGCACCGTTCTTGATGACTGTGCGTTCCTGATATATTTTGAGCGTATCCAGCGACCGTTCCTTGTTCTTCCGTCCATACCCCGTCGGGCAGGGCGCCAACACCTCGATAAAGGAAAAACCCCGCCGGTTCAACGCCTCTTCGATGGATTTGGTCAGATCCCGTGTGTGCAGGATGGTCCACCTGGCCACGTAGGTAGCGCCCGATGCAAAGGCCAGCAGGGGAAGGCTGAACGGCGGGTCCGGATTTCCCAGGGGAGTGGTGGTGGTTTTGGCCAGGCAGGGCGTGGTGGCGGCCGCCTGCCCACCGGTCATGCCGTAGATCAGGTTGTTGACACAGATCACCGTGATATCCATGTTGCGCCTGGCGGCATGGATGAAGTGGTTCCCGCCGATTGCAAATAGATCGCCATCCCCGCTGAACACCACCACATTGAGCTCTGGATTGGCCAGTTTCATGCCGGAGGCAAAGGGAATGGCCCGGCCGTGCGTGGTATGATAGGAATCCAGCCGGGTATAGCCGGCCCCGCGGCCCGAACATCCGATGCCGGACACCATGACCGTTTTATCCAGATTGATGCCGCTGGCCTGCATGGCCACCATGCAGGCGGAAAACGCCGTGCCGATTCCGCATCCCGGGCACCAGATATGGGGAATGCGGTCTGTTCGCAGCATCGCATCCAGCGGATGATCGGACCGGATTTTATTTTTCTCCATTTCCACTCCCATTTACACCTTGAACAGCTTCCCGGCACATAATCCTAAAATGCCGTTTTAAGGGTGTCTACGATCTGCTCCGGCGTAATGACCGCTCCCCCCGGATGGCCGACCAGAACAGCCGGAACCCGGGAGCCGGCACATCTTTGAACTTCCAGGTGAATCTGGCCCAGGTTGATCTCGACTGTCACAAAGCCACGCACTTTTTCCGCCAGCTTCTGAATCTGCTGTTCCGGAAAAGGCCATACAGTGATCAGTCGAAACAGTCCGGCCTTGATCCCCTGAGCCCTGGCCTCATCCACTGCCGCCAGACTGCTGCGGGCTGAAATGCCATAAGACACGATGACGATTTCGGCATCTTCGAGCCGGTAGCTTTCCGTCCGGATGATATCATCGAGGTTGTTGCGGATCTTTTGTGTCAACCGGTGCATCATCTCGATCTGTGTCTCGACATTCATGCCGGGATAACCGCGTTCATCGTGTGTCAGGCCCGTCACATGAATGCCATAACCATCTCCGGCAATGGCCATCGGCGCCACACCGTTTGGCCCCGGCTGAAACGCCTTGAAACGGTCTTTTCTACCTTTTGGCGCCGGTCGATGCCGCAGTTTGATGGCGCCGGCCTCCGGAATGACCACCCGTTCGCTCAGGTGCCCCGTGACCTCATCGGTCATGACCAGTACCGGAATCCGGTAGGTTTCACTGAGATTAAAAGCCGTGATCGTCGTATAGAAAAGCTCCTGAGGTGACGCCGGCGCCAGGGCGATGATTTCATAATGGCCGTGCGACCCCCATCTGGCCTGCATCATGTCTCCCTGGGCGCCGAGTGTGGGCAAACCCGTAGAAGGCCCGGCCCGCTGAACATTGACCACCACGCACGGAGTCTCGGTACAGATGCCAAGCCCCAGATTCTCCATGATCAGGCTGAAGCCCGGGCCGGATGTGGCGGTCATGCTCTTGACCCCGGCGCAGGAAGCCCCCAGAATCGAGGCCATGGCGGCGATTTCATCTTCCATCTGCACAAAGGTGCCGCATACATCGGGAAGGCGGGATGCCATGTGTTCGGCAATCTCTGTAGCCGGTGTAATGGGATACCCCCCGAAAAAAAGGCACCCCGCTGCCAGCGCACCCTCTGCGCAGGCCACATCGCCCGTCATAAAATGTTCACCGGTTAAGACTGCTGGTTTCATAACTCAACTTTTTTGATGGTATTCATTTTCCATTTATTATTGGATGCAAAGACAATGGAAACGCGAAATAGTCGCCCGATTTTCATAAAATTATCTTTGCGATCTTTGCGCCTTTGCGGTGAATTTCAACTCAATCACCCGGAATTTCCAGTGAATAAATGGCAAAGTCCGGACAGATCGTTTCACAGTAATGGCAGTTCACACAGTCATCCGGCTTTTTGACAAGGGGGGGATGATAGCCTTTGACATTGTATCTGGGCGACAGCTCCAGCACATTGCGGGGACAGAAGGCAATGCAATAACCGCAGCCCTTGCATCTTTCCTCGACAATCACCACCATGCCGCGGGAAACTGCAATGTCATTCGAATCCAGAGGCACTCGCCAATATTTCATATACGCCCTTCAAGATGAATATGGATTGCTCTGCAGATTAACCATGGGATCAAATCCTCTGAATGGTCTTCGAAACAAAATTGAACAAAAAGTTTTTGTATAATAAGCAATCGATCGAGCATGTCAAGAACATTTTGCTCTTGAATCTGGAATTATCGGAGTTAGGGTGATAATTTTAGGAGGGGTATGAGAGATTCTATCCATGTTTTGATCAGAGTATCTTCGGCTTTATTTTTTTAGTGAGTTTAGTTATGCACTAAGACGGCACTGGATGCATACTTTTCCGCCATTCCGGTCGGTTCGGACGGGCCCCTGGCAGAAGCGGCAATTTTCCAGAGGCTTGCCTTTTGAATCTGAATCATAGGACACCTTGCAGGCGATATCCGCGGAGGCGGCGCATTTCACATAGTATTTGCCTTGCCAGTCCCGCAGATGCAAATTCGATCCGCATCTGGAGCAGGTTCCCACCACCGGGCCGAACATGCGCCGGTTGCCCTGGGGGGCATGCTGTTTGATCTGAGCCACCAGTTCCGTCACGAAAGTCCGGATACCGTTCATGAACTCATCCCGCTGGACTTCGCCCCTGCGCATGCGCTCCAGACCCGCTTCCCACTCACCGGTCATCTTCGGAGATATCAGGTTTTCCGCCCGGATGGACTGGATCAGTTCGATCCCCTTTGATGTCGGTTGCAGAATGTTTCGGGTGCGCTCGACATAACCGCGTTTCAGCAGGGTTTCGATAATATTGGCGCGGGTGGCGGGCGTGCCCAGGCCACAGTCCTTCATGGCACCTTTCTGTTCTTCATCGGTCAGTTCCTTTCCGGCGCTCTGCATGGCGCCCAGCAAATCCCCTTCGGTCAGGCTTTTGGGAGGTGATGTCTTTCCCGCTCGGCAAACAAGTTCCGTTGTATCGACATCTTCTGCTTTGACTACGACAGGAAGCCCGAAGTCTTCATCCGCTTCAGTACCTTGCATATCTGCCTTTTCTTTTTTAGGCCGGCTGTGGGGCGGATCAACGGCAGAGTACCCCAGATCCTGCACAACGGTTCCCGTGGTCTTGAAGCTTTCTTTTCCGATCCTGGTGATGATGGTCGTTTTACCTTCGATGCGATCGGGGAAGAACGCGGCCAGGAAGCGGCGTGCGATCAGATCGTAGAGCTTCAGCCGATCTCCCTGAAGATTTGTTGCGGGGTTCTCTGTGGGTACCAGCGCCGAGTGATCTTCAACCTCATTATCGTTTACAAAACGGTTGCTCAGCACCACAGGCCAGCGTTTTCGAAGGTCGGCCACAAAGGGTTGCAGCTCCGCAATCTGGCCCTGGGCGATGGCCTTGATCCAGGTTGCTGCTTTTTGGGCGTCTGCTTGCGTCAAGTATCTGGAATTCGTACGCGGATAGCTGATGAGCTTGGCTTCATAGAGTTCCTGAGCCACTTCCAGCGTGTGTTCCGCCGTGAATCCGAAACGCTTGTTCGATTCTTTTTGGAGGTTGGTGAGGTCATAAAGCAGCTCCGGTTTTTTCTTTTCCGTTCTGGATGTGACGGAAGCAACCTTGCCGGGAAGCCCTGCCAGCGAATTCGCCAGCGCTTTTGCATCATCTTCCTGGTCGAACCGGTCCTGATCTTTCCCCTCAATTTTTTGGAACCATCTGCCCTTGTAACTTCCAGCCTCCGCCTGAAACTTCGCTATCAACGTCCAGAAGTTTTTGGGCACAAAGTTCCTGATTTCCAGTTCGCGATTAACAAGCAGGGCCAGAGTGGGTGTCTGTACGCGGCCGATGGAATAAACGCCCTGTCCGCCGGCGCGTTGCATGACCAGTGTTTGCGCCCGCGTACAGTTGATGCCGACCAACCAGTCCGATTCCTGCCGACTGCGTGCGGCATCCCGCAGGCCGTGGTATGCGTCGCCCGGTTTCATCCTGGCATAAGCTTCGCGGATGGCGTTATCCGTCAGACTTGATGTCCAGAACCTTTTCACGGGTTTGGTGCATCCCGACAAACGGTAAACCAGATCAAAGATGAGCTCACCTTCACGACCGGCGTCCGTTGCGTTCACAACATCCACCACATCGTCACGCGTGATGAGTTTTGCCACGACTTCGTATTGATCCCGGGTGGCGACGATGGGGGCGTAACGGAAAGGTTCGGGGAAAAACGGCACCGTATCCAGCTTCCAAGATTTGAGTCCTGGATCATATCCTTCGGGATCTATGGCTGTCACCAGGTGGCCCACACACCACGTGACGATGACATCTTTGCCCTGAATGAAACTGCGCCCTTTTCCCAGAATGCCCAGAGCTGAAGCAATGGCGCGGCCCATGCTGGGTTTTTCACTGATGATGATACGGGTCATGCGTTTTTCATTTTAAATAAACAAAACCGCCAGATGCAGTCATTGAAATAGAATATTGCACATGTGTTTTCGGGCGCAAGCTCAAGAATTTGCAAAGAGAAAAGGGGCGCCGAAAAAGAACAGCCTGCAAATCGACCATCCTTTTCCGGGCGGTAGGTGCTGATAAATCAGGTTTCGTATTTGAAAGAAAGTTTGATGCGGACGCGGAAGGCGGTAACCTTGCCGTCTTCCACTTTCAGATCCTGCTGAACAATTTCGGCGATCCGTAATTCTCTCAGGCTTTTGGATGCGGTTTCAACTGCTTTTTTGGCGGCATCTTCCCATGAGACTTCGCTACTTCCCACAAGTTCAATAATCTTGTACACACTCTCTGCCATAAACGCCTCCTTTCGCTGTTGTAAGGTAATGAACACATGTTTTTCCATCCGATGATGACAAGGATATCTGAGCAAGGGCGGCAAAATCCGACCTCGGGATGGTGATTTCAGCAACGACTTCGACAAAAACATCAGAGAACGAGATTCATGAATTTATCTTGCATGAATCATTAATAGACCACGATAATCAAGTCAAGTGTTTTTATGAATGATTGATTTCTATGCCTTCACACGCCGGACCGCAGCCCCCAGTTTTTCGAATTTCTTTTCCATGGCTTCATAGCCTCTGTCCAGATGATAAACCCGGTTGACCTCCGTCTGTCCCTGCGCGACCAGACCCGCCAGAATAAGTGATGCACTGGCCCGAAGATCCGAGGCCATCACCGGCGCCCCGGAAAGATACGGCATGCCGCGGATTACCGCCGAATTGCCGGAAATGGTGATGTCCGCGCCCATCCGCCTGAGTTCGCCGACATGCATGAACCGGTTTTCGAAAATCGTTTCCGAAATGATGCTCAGACCCGATGCTACAGACATCAGCACCATGAACTGGGCCTGCATGTCGGTGGGGAACCCCGGATAGGGAAGGGTTTTGACATCGACGCTGGATATCGACTCCGGCCCTTCGACGCGGATGGATTTTCCACACACATGAACCCCTGCGCCCGCTAATCGCAGCTTATGAACCAGTGCCTCGAGGTGCTCGGGTTCACAGTTTTCAAGCGTAACATCTCCGCGGGTCAGTGCCGCCGCCACCATGAACGTTCCGGCTTCAATCCGGTCGGCAATGATGGACGTCGTTACCGGTGAAAGGGATTCAACCCCTCTAATGGTGATCTCGGATGTTCCAGCACCCCGGATGTCCGCGCCCATCTGATTCAAGACATCAGCCAGGGCAGTCACTTCCGGCTCCCGGGCGGCGTTTCTGAGCGTGGTCACGCCATCGGCCAGTGCTGCGGCCATCATGATGTTTTCCGTTCCGGTAACTGTGACGATATCAAAATAGATATCCGCGCCGGTAAGTCTATCGGCCTCTGCCTCGACATACCCATGTTTGAGATCAATTTTTGCGCCCAGAGCGGTTAGTGCTTTCAAATGCAGATTGATGGGTCTGGCCCCGATGGCGCATCCACCGGGAAGGGAGACACGGGCTTTTTTCAGCCGGGCGACCAGCGGGCCGAGTACGAGAATCGAGGCTCGCATTTTTCGCACCAGATCGTAAGGGGCTTCTGGATTGGTAAGATTTCCAGCATCGATGGTAACACGATTTTCTGCCGCCTCAACCGTGGCGCCATGGTTCTGCAGCAGAATACATGTGCTTTGAATATCCTTGAGATTCGGCACATTGGTATAGGTATTTTTCCCGTCTGTCAGCAGAGAAGACACCAGAATGGGCAACGCCGCATTTTTGGCGCCGCTGATGACAACGTTTCCGGCAAGCCTGCGGCCGCCGTCGATAATGATTTTATCCATAACTCTCCAGCAAAATTCTGCAATAAGTTCAAGTCAAAACAAAAGCGCTTTTCCACATCATGATATGGAAAAGCGCTTTTGAAAGCAAGAAATAGTCCGCGTGGGCAAAACGGCTCAACACCGTTTCAATCAATGATGGCCGTGACCGTCCCCCCCTTTTGCCGTATCGATGGCCGCCTTGACAATACAGTAAGTCATGCCGATACCCAAAATGATCAAGGCATACCAGAGTCCGCCCATGAACACCATATGAGACATATCCCAAATCCATTCAAAATTAAACGGAAACATTGTTTTTCTCCTTGTTTATTCAGCCGGATTCAGTTCCGCCTCTTGGGGAAAAATCGGCAGATACCGGTAAGAGATCATGATCAAGATGATGCCGTAAGCAACCGGCAGAATCGTGGTTGCGACTTCCTGCCAGCTTGGATAATACAGGGCCCATTGATCGAATGGCATAACCGGAACGGCCATGACCTGAAGTACCATCACCCATCGGTTGACGCTGACGCCGATCACAGCCAATACAAAAGCGACGGTCCTGACAACCGGACTTTTGCGGCCTTTGTCCGTGATCAGAATCGCCGCCGGAACAATTCCGCCCAGAATGATTTCCATAACCAGAATCCAGATGCCGTAAAACCCGTTGTTGCTGTAAAAATCGATCAGGTTGAATCCTTTGGATGGGGCGGTGACATTGGCCCAGTAAAGGGTGTCGATGATTTTTGCGATGATGTAGGTGGTCATCATCCAGCCCGATATTTTGGCAAGCAGCTCCACCACATTGTCTTTGACCAGTTTCTTACCGGTAACCGCCTCGGTGATCCGGGTAACCAACAGGGTAAAACAAGGCCCATAGGCAGCCGCCGACCAGGTGAACAGAAAAAACGTCCAGGGCCAGATAAAAAGCCCTTCCCGATACGCAAAAGGCCGGCCGAACAGGACACCGGCCACCCCACCCAGAGATCCCTGATGAAAAAAAGACAAAAATGCGCCGGTTGCGGCAAACACCGCCATGGTACCGTGCATGTTGTGGCTGAGGTGATGGAAAAACGGCACTTTGTCGATCTGCCGGTTTTCCAGAATCAGCGGGATGTACTCGATGGTCAGCACCATGAAATAGCATGACAGACAAAACGCCACTTCCGTCAGCATGGAATGTACGTTGGCATGCCAGAAAATAAACCACCCGCGCAGCGGCTGCCCGATATCGATGGCCAGTATCAGAAGCGCCGAGCTGTAACAGATAAAACCGATCAACACCGCATAGTTGATGATATGCTTCAGCTCGTCTTTTCCGATAAGGTATTTGAGAAATCCGGTAAAAAATGCGCCGCCACCCAGGGCGATAACCGCCAGATCCGCCCATATCCATAGGGCGAATCCGTAATTATCGTTCATGTTCGTCTGATTGAGGCCCTTGAACCAGCACAGCAGCATGGCATAAACGCCCCATAACAGAACAGCGCCGACCACGGCCAGCGGTACCAGAAACTTGCCAAGAGAACAGCGCCTGACTCCGTTGGGTATTAACGCAGAATCCATAACTTTCGCACCCCTTCATTGATCTGAAATGATTTCATTTATCCGGAAAATCCCGACCTATACGACTTTTTTAGGCCCTTCGGTTTTCAGATAATTATCTCCGGCGCGCCGGACCCATTCCCGGCTGGATACATAATAGACCTTGGTGTTGGTTCCCAATCTTTCAAGAAGCCGGAAAGCGCCGGGCTGTTTTTTGAGCTTATGGACGGCATGGTCGGGATTGTCGAGATCCCCGAAGGTGATAGCGCCTGCCGGACATGCCTGCGTACAGGCGGTCTGATAGGCGTCTTCCTCGATTTCTTTTTGCCCGTCCAGGTACGCCTTGTCTTTTGCCGCCTGATACCGGTGAAAACAGAAACTGCATTTCTCAACCACCCCCCGCATCCGTGGCGATACATTCGGATTCAGATATTTTTCCATGCCTTCCGGCCAGATCGGATCATACCAATTGAAATATCGGGCGTGGTAAGGACAGGCAGCCATGCAGTACCGGCATCCAAAACAGCGGGTGTAAATCTGGCTGACGATTCCGGTCTGGCTGTCGTAATCGGTTGCTGTTGCCGGACAGACCGACACGCAGGGAGAATGCCCATGAGACCCCTCACAGTGCTGGCAGGGCCTGGGCAGATAGCAGATGTCCGTTTCAGGATACGGCTTGCCGTTGGTCAATTTATATACGCGCATCCAGGTAATGCTTTTTAACTTGTCGGTTTCATCTTCCCGGAACGGTACATTGTTTTCAGCCATGCACGCCACCATGCAGGAGCCGCACCCGGTACACAAATCCAGATCGATGACCATTCCATATTTTCGGGTACCATTACCACCATGCTCTTGTTTCATTAGAACCTCATGCTATGATTTAGGCTTTGCTCAGTTTTGCTCTGATTCCCCAGGCGGCATCCAAACCGGAAACAGGGTCCTGAACCGGACCGATCAGTTGATTGGCGTTAATTCCCTTATTCGCGATATATCCATCGTAGGCGGTATGACCGAGTCCTCTGGGAAGTGCTATGACACCCGGCATGATGCCTTCCTCCAGATGAACCCTGCCTCTTGCCTGGCCGCGGGAAGTTTGCACCACCACGAAATCGCCTTCTGACAACTGGTTTGACTGCGCCGTCTTGGGATTGATTTCGATAAAACTGTCGTTTAATTTGAGTATCGTATCTTCAACGGTTTTGGTCATAAATGGTGGATTGGCGATATAGCCGCCAGCCATTCGCATGGTTTCGTAAGGGATGAGCAGCAGCGGAAAAGTGGAATCGCCTTCAATGGCTACCGGTACAAAACCAAGAGTTGCTTCGGCAGGGGAAAATTGAAATTTTCCCGAAGGTGTCTTGAAAGCCGCCTTCCAATCGGGGATGGCAGCATCCGAATCGACCCAAAAACCCTTTTCTTGAAGGGTCTTCATCTTGTCTCCCATTACCTCTTCCAGGCAGGCTTCAAAATTGTCCCAGGGAAACGCATCGGCAACGGCGCCCCCCATTTCTTTGGCCAGAAGGATCAATGTATCACCGGCATGTTTGGTATTGAATTGGGGTTTGAAGACCGGTTTCGACAAGCTGATGACAGGCTTGGGAAAACCTGTTGGGGCCGGGGCGTCTTCGATGCGTTCCAGATAGATGTGATTGGGAAGGACGATATCGGCATACCGGGCGGTTTCATCCATGAACGAAGACAGGCTGACCAGAAAAGGGATTTTATCGAAAGCATCCCTGACCGTTTTAGAATCCGCCATCGTGTAGAGGGGATTGCTCTCAAGAACAAAGAGCGCATTCAGCGGATATCCCTTGCCGGAAAGTATTGCAGCAGGGATCTGATTCGTGCCGCACGGAGAATTGGGTGGGGCGCCGATCAGATTGGTCTGATTTATGCCGACTGCTGCCACCGAGTCCATGGCCACTTCATGCCATACCTGAATCTCTGTTTCAGGCATGGGAAAAACGCCACCTTTCCTGTTGACGCTTCCCACCAGTGCGTTCAATGCATGCACGGCCATGGCCTCGGCCAGGCTTCCGGGAATGATTCCCTGTCCTTTTCCGCAGAGCGCCAGCGGTGCTTTGGCCTTGGCAAATTCACGCGCCAGAAGAATGATCGCGGAAGGATCGATACCGGTAATCCGGGCAACGGTTTCCGGGCTGTAATTTTCCAGAACCGTCTGCCGGAATCCTTTTTTCATCTCTCCTTTACTCGTGACAAAGCTCTCGAAACCATCCGTGTGGCTGTCTACAAATTCTTTGTCAAAAAGCAGTTCCTTAATCAGGACATGGGATACCCCCAGCGCCAGGGCGGCTTCGGTGCCGGGATTGATAGCTATCCAGCGGTCGGCTTTGGCTGCGGTGCGCGACAGGCGGGGTTCAATTTGAATCACGTGCGCATTGGCTTTTCTCCAGGCAGTGTTGGCTTTGAACATCCGAACCGGAGATCCCCACCCATCCAAAAGTCCGCTGCCGAAACTCAGGATAACGTCGGCATTCTCAAGGTCGAACCCCGGGGCTCCGGAAACGCCGTTCATATACTGAAACGCCAGTTGATACGTATCCACACAAGAAGGGGTATGAAAAAAATTGGGAGAACCGTAGGCTGTCAGAAACCGTTTGAAGAGCTGAGACACGGTTCCCTGACGGGAGCCGGCGATTCCGGCGATGGTGTGTGAATTCCCGCTGGTTCTGAGTACATCCAGTTTTTCGGCAATTTCGGAGATTGCCTGTTCCCAGGAGATTTTCTCCCATCGATCCTCCCCTCTTTTCCCGATCCGTCTCAGGGGTGTTTTTATCCGTGTGGGACCATACAGGAGCTGGAGCCCGGACAGTCCGAGTGCACAAATCCCCCCCTGGTTGACAGGATGCCCGGTCATGCCCTCGATTTTTACCCCCCGGCCTTCAATCTTTCGCACGCTGATGCCGCATCCCCCCGGACAAAGCGTGCAAACGGAATTGACATGGCTGGTCTCGCCGATTTCAGGCACCGGAGTCCACGGCCAGTTCTGAGTCCAGATGGACAGGTCATCCGTCAACTTCCAGGGTAACGGTGAAAGGGCCGTACCTGCTGCAACGCCAATGCCCAGCGATAAAAAACTTCTTCGGTCTATTTTCATGGAATCTTCCCCTTAACCTGAAATAAAAACATACCGCGCCACACCATCTGTCGAACATGGCCAAAGACTCTGTCTTGAATTATTTATGACAGACAAAACACCCTTCCTTCTGCGTTTGAACACTGCCGAGCAGCACTTTCTGCTTTTGGTGGCATTCGGAGCAGTCATCCATTTTCATGCGATCCCAGGTGTTTTTCTTGATCCCGACGATATTCTCTCCCCAGATGTTCCGGCTATAGCCTGTGATCCGGTTTTGCTGATACAGCTTCATATGCTCGGATTCACCGATGGGGCCATGACAGGTCGCACAGTCCATATTGGCTGATTTTACATGCGCGGCATGAGAGAAAAATACGCAGTCCGGCTGTCTGGCATACACCAGCCAGGGCACTTCAATTTCTTTTTTAACAAACTGTTCAACAAATTTGATTTCTTCAGGATCACTGCTTTGCGCTTCTTCATGGCATTCGATGCACTGGGCGAGCTTGGGAACGCCGGAATAACTGCCGTCTTCTCGAAAAAAATGGCAGCTTTCACAACCATTGCCGACCAGGCCGTTGTGAAGAGTATGATTGAAGTCGATAGGCTGTTTTTTTTGAGAATACAACGCTTTTGGGAAAAGTACCCATCCTACGATCAGACTTGCCACCAGCCCGACAAAGAAAAACAAAACGATGACACCACCTGATCCCCCCTCTTTTCCACTTTGCCCATGTGCTGAAGAAACCACTATCTCCGAAACCGTTTGAGACTTGCCATCTAGTTCACTCATGGAAACCCCGTCTGTCGTTCATAATTTTATGGGTAAGAAGTTAAAATCTGATGTTCTGTATATAGGGCAGGTTGTTTTTGTCAAGTAAAAATCATTGGACCATCGCTCCGTAGCTGTGAAGGCCGGGCAGTAGATTGACGCCAAAATAAGTAAACAGCACTGCTGCAAAACCCGCCACGGAAAGATAGGCGATCCGCCTGCCATGCCATCCGCGCGTCAATCTGGCATGAAGAAGTGTTGCATAAATAAACCAGGTGATCAGCGACCATGTTTCCTTGGGATCCCACCCCCAGTATCTACCCCATGCGGAATTGGCCCAGACAGCGCCGGTAATGATTCCTCCGGTCAGAAACAAAAATCCGAAAAGGACCATCCGGTGGCCAAGCTCGTCGAGTATCCCGATTTTGGGGAAACGTTCCAGCAACCGGATTTTTCCTTCCGAATCTTTTTCCTTGAGCAGGTACATGATGCTGAGACCAAAGGCAACGGCAAAGGCGGCATAGCCGATAAAACAGGTAACGACATGAGCGATCAGCCAGTTGCTTTTCAGGGCCGGCAGAAGGGGCTGAATCCTGTCGCTGATATTCGGCGACAGCGAGGCATATGCCATCGCCAGAAAAGGAAAGGGCATGGCAAAAGCGCCGATAATCCTGTTGTGATATTTTTTTTCGATCAATAGATACACCGTGGCCAGGGTGGCCGCAAAAAATATCAGGGATTCGTAAAGATTGGAAAGGGGGGCATGGCCGTAGCCAAGTTTATAAGATTCGATCCACCGCATGGCGATACCGGTAATATTGCCCATCAATCCAGCGAAAACCACCCAGGTAGCCAGCCTGCCGGGCTCCGTTTTTTTGAAAATCCAAGACGTCAGATACAGGAATGCGGCAAAACCATATACAAATGTAACAACAGAAAGGATTCCGGAACTGTTCATCATATTTCCTTTATCATTTTCGTTTCAAAGTCAATGCAGAAAAAGCTGAGGGCTTTCAAAATTTAACAAGCCGTTATGATTAAATTTTTATTTGTTCAGCCGCTGTAGCGATGGCGTCCATTTTTTTCTGCATATCGATTTTGTTTTTATTGGCGACACCCCGAATCGTGACGCTGCATATGTTTCCATCGGCAAGCGCTTCGATACAAATCTGCTGGTGAGACATAAAGAATGTGACGATACACCCGCCGATCATGAGAAGAAACCCGGCGTAAACCACCCAGACGCCAGGATCACTGGCAACCTGAAGGCCAGTATAATAGCGGGTTTCGGTTTCTGCGATCGCAACGATCACATCGCCTTTTCTCATTTTGTCAAAACTCGGAAATTTTACCGGAAGGACAATTTCAGCAGTATCCCCGGTTGGGGATGACAGCGTGCCGACAAAGGCATCCCCGATCGAACGCCCCATAAACAGATGATCCCGGTTGAATGCCGTAATCGTGAATGATCCTAACCCTTCCGGAACCGTCACGGTCTGTCCCGGTGCAATATTTATCTTGTATTCCATTCCGGTTGCCCGGCTTGTGAAGCTTAACGCCAGATTCTGAGAAGGCAGGTTGCCGTAGCTGGACTGAAAC
Source organism: uncultured Desulfobacteraceae bacterium (assembly GCA_903953895.1). GTDB lineage: Bacteria > Desulfobacterota > Desulfobacteria > Desulfobacterales > Desulfatirhabdiaceae > RAAP-1. Next base: position 55,845 of record CAJBLH010000182.1, read on the forward strand.
AGATTGACGCCCTTGTACCGCAGCGGATCATTGACGATAATATCGCGGGTCAGAACCGGAGCCCCTTTCTCCAGAATCGTCAAGGTGGACCGATATTCGCTGGGTGCGCCGGATTCATAGAAGCTGACCGAGAACTTGTCGCACCGGATCTCAAAATCAAGCGGGATGGATTTGCCGGAATTGCCCGACCGGATTGCGTTGACGGTTTCGCCTTCCGGAATGTTCACATCCCCGTCAAATCCCCAGAATGATCCGATCAACCCACCGGCCAGCAAACAAACCACGCTCAGGTGAACGACATAAACTCCCATCCGGGTCCAGCGCCCCTTTTCGCTCCATAGATGGTAGCCGTTCGGAAACCTCTCAAGGCGGACCTTTCCGATGCTCCGGAACAACGCTTTTTCAAGGATAGGCTGTACACGATCGATGGATGAGACAGCAACCTTTCGCTGGATCGATGCGTTCAGAAACCGGGAGGGCTTGAAATCCGGCGGTTTGATGACGATTTTCCAGACACCCGGCAGGCGGTCTAAGGAGCATACAATGATGTTGATGGTCAACAGCACCAGCAAGAGTCGAAACCACCAGCTATGATACATGTCGAACATATCGAGAACGGAAAACAGACGGTACAGTTTCGGCCCATAGGTATGCAGATACGCATCCACATTCTGGTTCTGGGGAATCAGCGTTCCGATCACGGAAGTGGCGGCCAGCGTCAGAAGGACGATAACCGTCAACCGGACCGATGCAAAAAAAATAAATAGCTGTGTGTGCTGCCTGGAAGTCATTCTTTCTCCAATGAGGGGCGCCAAAAGTTATCTGCCAAAGACGCCAGCGTTGCGAGCCGTTGCCAAGGAAACCGCAGTTTAGGCAACTTAAAACATACAATCTACCACGATCCATTTTTAAACAATTTTACAAGGATGGACAGAATGAACAGGATAGTGAAAATTACAGATTAGAATTTATTCTTCATTATCAAAGTATATCGATGGAAACAAGTCCGGAATCCGATTCATTCCTTGTTCGAGGCAGTCACAGGCTGAATCACGATGACGGCTGGTTTGGTCCGGCCCAGGTATTTTTCAGCGAGCTGATGCAGATCCATCGATGAAACCGCTGCATAGTCTTTTTGTATCGTCCGGCTCCAATCCATCTGTTGAGGATGCCCGGCAGATCCGGTCATCACCGAATTTACCCAGTAATCGTTTGTTCGCACCAAATCTTTGATGCCGGTCAGAACCGGGTCCAGAGACCGGTGCAGTTCATCATCCGGAATAGGTTTTTCGGATAAAGCGGCTGCAATGGATTCAACCTCCTGGATCACCCGTTTCACGTCTCCGGAATCGACCGTAATCATGGTCTGGAATACACCGTATTCAGGATATGCCCGGCTGGGATGGTTGAACGCCATAGGCGAATAGGCCGCCCCAAGCTTCTCGCGAACGCTTTCACGCAGCCGATCCGAAAATACTTCCGCCAGAACGGAAAGCCGACGGGTTCTGTCGATATCCCAATAGTCTCCGGTCGGATATGCCATGATCACCAGAGTTTTGGGGATATCTGTTTTGACATCAAGGTTCAGGGTGCCTCCGACAGGAAATTTGGGAGACGTAACGGATGATTGCAAAAAACGGGTCGATCTTGCCGGAAGATTGCCCAGATACCTGGCTGCCAGTTCAATGACGGCGTTCACATCCATATCCCCGACAATGGAAATTTCAAGGGCGTCTTTCTGGAGGGCGGGCATCAGCCATGCTTTGATATCCTCCAGGGTCAACGTTAGGAACGCTTCATACGCTGGGAGGCCGAATCGGGAATCTCCGCCCGCAAGAAACCGGCGGACTTGGAGCCTTGCCATGCCGGTGACTGTCCGGGAAAGCTCTTGATACTGCTGGCCGAATCTGTCCATGCACAGGGCATAGGCGTCCTGCCGAAACCCCGGGTCCAGAATATGAGCATGAAGGAGCTGAAACAACAGCGGCATTTCGTCGGACACCGAAGCGGCCTTGAATAAAAAACGATCTTCGCCGATGCTGAAATCAATCCGGGTGTTCTTGCCGGCTAGGGAGCGGACCAGCTCTTCGCGTGTCAGACCAGCCAGTCCGCTTTCCTGGATCACATCTGCTGCCAACTGCGACAGCCCGGGTTTATCCAAAGGTTCCGAAGCCGAACCTGATCCAAAAGCCATATCGGCCAGCACCTGATTCTGTTTGAAATCCGTTTTTTTCAGATTCAGGCGAATGCCGTTTTCAAAGTCCACCTGAACGATTCCCAGATCGGCAAACTCACGGCGGGCGCGAATCGTACCCAGCGATTCCGGAACAGCAAGATACGGAAACGACACAGGGCGATATTCCACCGGAGGGGTAACGGCAATCTCTCGGCTCTGATTCCACATTCCCACAATTTGTTGTTCCGGCGACAATCCACCGGATACCGTCAATTTGATATTTCCAGTCAGCGAGATCAAACGGTGATCCCTGTACCAGACCGATTTCAGGGCATCCAGGATATCTTTGGCCGACAGCGACTGCACAAATGGGGAAAGAAGCGCCTTTCTCTGCGCCGGAGACTGCATCACCCGGTTCTGTTCAAAGGAACCGATCAGTTGCCTGGCAATTGCCTGGCTGTTTCGGGTAGAGGCTTTTTTGTCCTGATCCTCGAGGCCGGACAAATAATCGGCCTTGGCTCGGGTTATTTCAGAATCTAAAAACCCGTATTCAAGCGCACTTCGCAACTGCTGTTCAATAGTGAAAAGGGATTTATGCCAGTTTTCGGAATCACATTCAGCCGAAATTTCCGCAACATAAACTTCTTTTAAAAAATATCCCGAATGAACACCGGCCGAGGTAAAAGGCGTACCTGGTTTTCGAATCAATGCATCCAGCCGGTTTTGCATGATCATGTCCGCCAGATCGGTTAATATATCTTCTTTTTGAAACTGAATCGAGTCAGGCTGCGCTGTTATCCGAAAAAGCGTTTCGATGTCGACGGTGGTGGTTCCTGATTCCGCTTCGTAATGATAAAAAGGCTTTATCCCGTGGTGGTCGATTTTTCCGATATCCGGAGCAGGCCGTCCTTCTACCCGGGATGATAATGAAGCAAAAGCTTCTTCGATGAGAGCTGTACCGACCGCCGTATCCATATCGCCAACCGCTACCAGAATCATGGTTTCCGGACGATACCAGGTATCATAAAACCGTTTCAGGGCGGCCTGATCCGCTTTCTTTAAATTGGTTTCTTCGCCGATGGGAAGACGTCTTGAAATCACGGACTCCGGAAAAGAAAACATGAGTGAGGACTCGAAGGTTCGATAACTGGACGAGTCCCGGGTCAATTTTTCAGCCAGAACGACTTTCCGTTCCCTATCAATCTCTTCAGGCAGCAGCAGAGCGCCGTCGGCAAAATCGCGCAGCACTTTCAAGCCATCTGCAAGGCTTTGCCGCGATCCATTGGGAAGCAGCACGTCATAAACCGTATCCGTAAAGCCGGTACGGGCATTGGCATCAGCCCCGAAATCCATACCGATGCTCTGAAAATAGCGGATCAACTCGCCTGGTTTGAAGTGGGTGGTTCCGCAAAACAACAGGTGCTCCAGGAAGTGGGCATACCCTTTCTGGTCATCCGTTTCATTCAAAGAGCCGGCCTGTACCATCAGATGCATGCTGACTCTGTCTCGCGGGGTATTGTTTTTCATCAGGACATAGCGGAATCCGTTGGGAAGTTTTCCAAAAATAAGATTCGTATCCGGAGAAAGATCGCTTTGTTCATGGGGCCAGAGGGTGGAAGCAACCTCGCCTGCCGAAGCCGAGCCGATTCCTTCCAAAAAAGTTTTTCCTGAAAAATCAAGGGGAATCCATCCCGTTGTGGACATCAGGGCAACAAAGATCGCCAGCACCCACCCGAAAATTTTAACCCGGTATGAAATCCTGACAGAATCATGCAGTGATTGTTTCATAGATATCTCCAAAATAACTGGTTTGCAGGACGGATAAAAAGACATCAAACATTCTTCCGGATTGGCAACAGCGGTCCTGCTGCCAAGACAACGACAGTGGATATCCGTGTTTTGGGTACTCATCAATTTAAATTTCATTGAACATTTCAATATCTGTTGATATGATTACACATTGTATTCAATCAGTTTTTATTTTTTTCAAAGAAAGACTCGCAGGAGATTGACATGCGGTTGCCGTTTCTATCTTTTATCATGGCGCCTACGTTTGGCGGAATCCAGGAACATGCTGAAAAAGTGAAAGAATGCGCCTGGATTTTTCAGCAGGCCGTAGAGTGCCATGTGAATTCACACTGCAGCTCGTTTGATGAACTCAGAAAAGAAGTGATTCATCTCGAAAACGAAGCCGACATCATCAAGAACCGTATTCGATCCTATCTTCCCAGAGAAAGGTTGATGCCGGTGAAAAAAATGCTGCTGCTGCAATATGTCGGGGAACAGGATCGCATACTGGATGCCGTGGTCGATTCTTTGGCATGGATTTCATACCGGAGCAGGGAATCTGTGCCGTTAGAACTACATAAAGACTTTTTTTTGCTTGTTGATGCCGTGATGGATCCTTTTGAGGAAATCACCAAAATGGTAACAGCGGCCCGAAAATATTTTCAGCGATTTTCAGAAGGCCGGCGGAACAAGGTCAAAGAAATTATCCGGGCTATTCGCCAACAGGAACACGAAGCGGATAAAGTCGAAGAGATGATTGTTCAGAAGGCTTTTGAATCCGTAACAGACCCGATATCCCTGTTTCATGTTGTCCGGCTGGCGGAATCTATTGGAGCTATTGCAAATCACACTGAAAATACAGGAGATATCATGCGCTCCATGATAGCCCACTAACCGGCCCCCTAGCTGACGGGCCACGTCGCTCGCTGCGGTTAGTTTTCCTGGTGCATGTCTGTTTCAGAAAAAGCCGATACCTCGTATACCTCAACAGACGTTTTCGTATCTTTCCAGCACGTTTGTTCCATTCCGGCTTTCAGGCATAACTGCCCTAGAAAAGCCTCAATTCCGGGAAGCTGTTCCCATACCTGCGGTAGAAACGTGGCTCGGTTATACCCTTGTGAAAGGATTACGCCATGCACACCGGGTTTTATCTGCTTTTTCAAACCCTCCGGATTTTGAAAACGAAGCGGAACAGGCTTGGTCAATATGCTGATTTCAATTGTAATCCTATCCAGTTCTTCCAGTGTGACCGGTGAAAATCTCGTGTCTTGAAATCCCGCAAGAACCGCGTTTTCTGTGACTGCTGAAATCAGCGATTTTATAGGCTCGATCGTACCGATACAGCCTCTTAACCCTCCGTTTAAATGCAGGGTGACAAAGCAGCCTCTTTTCTCCATGAATTCGGGTGAAATCCTTGCCGGCAGAGAACTGGGCGGTTTTTGCCATAGGCGATTCAGGATAACGGTTCTGGCAAGATGGAGCAGATAACGCTTATCTTCCATGGTAATCGGCGACATATCAACACCTCCGGAAAAATATTTATGACACATTACTTTCACTGATTGCATTCTGCGCCAGTTCTGTCATAAAAAAACAAGAAAAACATTGTTAATGAAAAAAGATGTATTATTATATTTTTTTACCTTGAAAAAAGCTATCAGCTATCAGTAATCAGTCGATTAAGGTATATATTCATGTATTGGAGATGAACAAGCCCTCACTCATGAGCGTTTTTCATTGAAATATACCATCATGCCGCTGGTGTTTTGTCAACTTGATCGACAAACATCCTGAAAGATCACTATAGACCATCAGTTCTGGAGTCGCAATGGCAGAAACCGATAAAGACGATTTGATCAGTATTATTGAAGAAGATGAAAAAGGATCGACAATCCCGGATATCCTTCCGCTGATGCCGGTGCGGGATATCGTGATTTTTACCGATATGCTGCTTCCTCTCTTTGTAGGGCGGGAAAAATCCGTTCTGGCCGTCGAGGAAGCGGTATCAAAGGATGGATTCATTTTTCTGGCGACGCAGAAAGAAACCGGCGTTGAAAACCCCAAGCCTGACCAGATTTATGAAATCGGCACCATCGGCCGGATACTGCGAATGCTCAAACTTCCGGACGGCCGGGTGAAAGCACTGGTTCAGGGTGTTGCAAAAGCCAGGATCATTTCGTATGCCCGAAAAAAATCCCTGTACCGCGTCAAGCACGAGGTCATTGTACCGGTTCCGATCAAAGAAATGACGATTGAAATCCAGGCGCTCATGCGAAATGTCCGGGAAAATTCCGAAAAAATCCTGGCATTCCGGGGAGAAATGACCGGAGATGTCAGTGCGATTCTGGAAAGCATCGATGATCCGGGGAAACTGGCGGACCTGGTGGCTTCGAATCTCAGACTCAAAATCGAAGAATCCCAGATGGTTCTAGAAATCATCGATTCGGTGGAACGACTGCAAAAAGTCAATGATCTGTTGTCCCGGGAAGTGGATCTGACCTCCATGCAGGCCAAAATTCAGTCCAATGTCCGGGACGAAATCGCCAAGAGCCAGCGGGACTATTTCCTGAGAGAGCAGGTTCGGGCCATCCATAAAGAACTGGGAGAGAGCGACGAAAAAGCCCTTGAAATCGAAGAGTATCAGAAGAAAATCAAGCGCGCTAAAATGACCAAAGAAGCGGAAACCGAAGCATTGAAGCAGCTCAAGCGACTGGAGCAGATGCATCCGGATTCCGCGGAATCCTCGATTGTCCGAACCTATCTGGACTGGCTGGTGGAAATGCCCTGGAGCAAATCCTCCAAAGATGTCATCAATATCAAAGATGCCAAAGAAATTCTGGATTCCGACCATTACGGTCTGACGAAAATCAAGGAACGGATTCTTGAGTACCTCAGCGTTCGCAAACTCAATCCGAAAATGAAGGGGCCGATACTCTGTTTTGTCGGGCCGCCGGGTGTCGGAAAAACGTCTTTGGGCCGGGCCATCGCCAGAGCCATGGGCCGAAAATTCTTCCGGATTTCTCTGGGCGGCATCCGCGATGAGGCTGAAATAAGAGGGCATCGCCGCACATATATCGGTGCGCTTCCCGGTCGTATTCTGCAGGGCCTCAAACAGTGCGGCAACAACAATCCGGTATTCATGATGGATGAAATCGACAAGCTGGGTTCCGATTTCCGCGGCGATCCATCCTCAGCCCTTCTCGAAACCCTGGACCCGGAACAAAACGACTCTTTCAGCGATCACTATCTGAATCTGCCCTTTGATCTGTCGAAAGTCATGTTCGTACTGACCGCCAACATGACCGATACCATCCCATCCGCACTTCTGGACCGGATGGAAATCATCATGCTTTCGGGCTATACCGAAGAGGAAAAAACCGTCATTGCCGAAAAATACCTCCTTCCGCGTCAACTGAATGAAAACGGCATCAAGGACACAGACCTTCAGATCAGTCCGGTGGCGCTTCAGCAGATTATCACAGAATACACGTCGGAATCCGGGGTCCGGAATCTGGAGCGGGAACTCGCAACCATCTGCAGGAAGGTGGCCAAAAAACTGGCCGAAGAGCAAAAAGGCCCCTTTGCCATTTCCAAAAACAACCTGCACAAATATCTGGGCATTCCCAAATACATTACGGAAATGGATCAGGAGGACAGTCAGACAGGGCTGGCCACCGGCCTGGCGTGGACCCAGGTGGGCGGAGAAGTCCTTTATGTTGAAGCATCGCTTATCGGCGGCAAAGGAGAAATGATCCTTACCGGACAGCTTGGCGATGTCATGCAGGAATCCGCTCGGGCCGCCATGAGTTACGCCCGAACCAAACTGACAGAATACGGCATCGAAGAAAATGTGTTCGAAAATCAGGACGTCCATATTCATGTGCCTTCAGGTGCAACACCCAAAGATGGCCCCTCCGCAGGCATTGCCATGGCAACCGCCTTGATTTCGGTTCTGTCCAACAAACCGGTGAATAAATACGTGGCCATGACCGGAGAAATCACGCTGCGCGGAAGGGTTCTTCCGATCGGCGGACTCAAGGAAAAAGCACTTGGTGCCATGCGGGCCGGCATCAAAACCATCGTGATTCCGGAAAAAAACAAACGGGATTTGGATGAAATCCCGTTTTACGTCAAAAAGAAAATCAATTTCATTCCAGTCAAAAACATGTCCGAAGTACTCGATATCGCCTTCAATCTCGATGGGCTATGATGCGGATTCTTGCGCTCGATACATCCACCCGCAGTTGCAGTGTGGCTGTCGTGGATGGATGCGATCTGCTGGCAGAAATCACCTCCGGAAACGTCCAGACCCATTCCCGGCGCTTGATGGCCATGATCGATTCGGCGTTAGACATAGCCGGTTTGGATCTGGCCCGGATGGACGGTCTGGCCTTCACCTGCGGACCTGGATCTTTTACGGGCGTTCGAATCGGCATCAGCACGATCCTGGGACTGGCGACAGCCACCCGAAAGCCCATTGCGGGGATATCCGGCCTGGACGGCTTGGCAATGCAGGCGGCGGTTCCGGATATGACGATCTGTACCCTGATCGACGGCAGAAGAAATGAAGTCTATTATGCGCATTACCGGTGGAAAAGCGGGAAACTGATCAAGGTGGCAGCCGAACAGGTGCTGCCGCCGGATCTGGCCATCAGCGGCCTGAAACCACCAGTAATGTTTGCTGGAAACGGCGCGCTGCTGTATCAGGATATGATCCGGAAACATCTGGGGAATGGCGCCTGCTTTGCGCTAAACTGCCAGCATACGCTCCGGGCATCCACAATTGCGTGGATCGGCATGAAACGCTTTGAAATCGGCGAGGTAGATGACATATTTCGTTTTGAGCCCATGTACATTCGAAGACCCGACGCTAAAATACCGACGCCTTTCACACCGTTCCAAGAGAGCCCATGAAAGAACTCATAGACCTGACAAAAAGTCTGATCCGGTACCCATCTGTACAGAGCCGACCCGATCAGCTCCATGCCTGCGCCGATCATATCGCAGACTATCTGAAATCTAATGGAATTATTTTTCAGCGGTTTGTTTTTAACAACATCCCATCGATTCTGGTCCTGCCGGAGAACCGATCTGCACCGGTGGTGCTGATGAGTCACTTTGATGTCGTGGACGGCCCAGACCGCCTGTTTTCGCCCTGGGAGGAAAACGGCCGACTGTACGGCAGGGGAAGCATCGACGACAAATACGCCGTCGCCCTGTCTCTGGTCCTGCTGAAAAGCCACGTGAACAGGCTCCGTTCCGTAGGAAAGAATCAGAATGCGTTGCCTTTTGGCATTGTGCTGACCGGGGATGAAGAAATCGGGGGGGGAACGGCGCCCAGAAAGTCCTTCATGAATTCAAAACCGATTTCTGCATTGCCCTGGACGGCGGCAATATCGATAAAATTGTCATCAAGGAAAAAGGCATTCTGCGGCTCAAACTGATATCCAGAGGAAAATCCGCCCATGGTGCGCGGCCCTGGCTAGGCGAAAACGCCATCGATCGGTTGATCGATGACTACCAGCGGATCAAGACATTTTTTACGGCATCGGCGCCGGATCACTGGCACCGGACCCTTAACCTCAGCATCATGCATGCCGGCAAAGTCATCAATCAGGTGCCAGATACCGCCGAAGCGTTTTTCGACATCCGCTATACCGAAAACGACGATATCGATGCGCTGGTGAAGGCCGTTCGTGCGGAAATATCCAGCCAGATACATGTGGTATCCACCTCTCCCATGTTTTTGGGCGGTAATTCCCCCTACCTCGATAAGCTTCTGACATTTTCACCGTCCACTCGGCTCGGATGCGAACATGGGGCCAGCGACGCTCGTCATCTGGCGGATCACGACATTCCGGGAATCGTTTGGGGACCGGACGGTGAGATGAGCCAGCACGCCGAAGACGAACACATTGTGATCGGCAGTTTCTTGGCCCTGTACACCATTTTGGATCAATTTTTGAGCGCAATCGGAAACCCATAACATGATACAGTTGATTCGCGGATTCAAGGACATCCTGCCTGGAGAAGTCGAACTCTGGCAGTTCATCGAAAAACAGACATCATCCCTGTTCGAGGATTTCGGTTTCAGGGATATCCGCATTCCCATCATGGAACGCACCGAGCTTTTTTCCCGGAGTATCGGCGAGGAAACGGACATCGTCGAAAAGGAAATGTACACATTTGCCGACCGAAAAGGAGATTTGATCACCTTAAGGCCCGAAGCCACGGCATCCATTGTCCGCTCCTACATTCAGCATCGCATGTATGCCGTCGATCAGGTTCAAAAACTCTACACCATCGGCCCGATGTTCAGGCGGGAACGGCCTCAGAAAGGCCGATACCGGCAGTTTTACCAGATCGATGCCGAGGTGTTCGGCGTTTCTTCACCGCTGATCGATGCCCAAATCATGTTCATGCTGACAACGCTGTTTACCCGACTGTCGGTGTCGGACTGCACGGCAAAAATCAATTCCCTGGGATGCCCAAACTGCCGTCCTGCATTTACAGCCGGCCTGTCCGGACTGCTTTCGGAAAAAGCGGACTTTCTTTGTGAAGACTGCTCCCGCCGCAGCACCCGAAACCCCCTGCGGGTTCTGGACTGCAAGGTTCCCGCGTGCCGCGAGGCCATGGCCGATGCCCCTTCGATTCTGGATTATCTGTGTACAGAGTGCCGCAGCCATTTCGATTCGGTCATGCGGCACCTGACGATTATGGGGGTTTCGTTCGAGCTTGACAGACGCCTTGTCCGGGGTCTGGATTATTATACCCGAACTGCCTTTGAAATTCAGACCTCACTTCTTGGCGCTCAAAGCGCTATTGCCGGCGGCGGCCGATACGACGGTCTGGTCAAAGCCCTGGGCGGGCCTGATATTCCGGCCATCGGATTTGCCATCGGCATGGATCGACTGGCGGAAATCGCCGCCCAGCAGCATTCCGATTTATGCAGAAAACCCAAGCTCTTCATCGCTGCTTTGGGAAAGATCAGTCAGACCCTGGCTTTCGAATGGGTCAGTCGATTGGCTGCCACCGGAATTCACGCTGAAATGGATATGTCCGGCCGGAGCCTGAAAAGTCAGATGAAACAGGCGGATCGACTGGGGGCGCAACATGTTTTGATTTCCGGCGACACCGAGATTGAAAACGGACAGGTGCTTCTGCGCGACATGATTACCAAAGAACAATCTCCGCTTCCGGTCCAAGACATTGTCGAAGCATTGCGAAACCGGTTTGCATAAAATTTTATCAAGTTCGGGCGCACGTCTCAATGAGAAAAATGCGTTGTCCATCCAAGATGTAAAGGCGCCCGGAAACCTTTTTCGTGTGTTTCGTGGTTCAATCATTTTTATTCATGGAATATTATCAAAAGGAGTCCCCATTGTCTGATAAACTGCAATTAGATTTCCTGGGAGATATGCGCCGTACTCATACCTGTAATCAACTGGGCGCTGGAGATGTGGCTAGGGATGTGGTTCTGGCCGGTTGGGTGCTTCGCCGCCGGGACCACGGTGGCGTGATTTTTGTGGATCTTCGGGACCGCGAAGGCATTACTCAAGTGGTATTTAATCCGGAAGTGAATGAAACCGTCCATCTGAAGGCTCATGAAATTCGTAGCGAGTATGTGCTGGCTGTTCGTGGTAGAGTCGAAAAACGGCCCGAAGGCATGACCAATCTCAATCTGGCGACCGGCGAAATTGAAATACTGGTCACCGAACTCAGAATTCTGAATACCGCCAAGACCCCACCTTTTATGATCGAGGATGATGTGGAGGTTTCCGAATCCCTCCGGTTGAAGTTCCGCCACCTGGATCTCAGACGTCCCCAGCTTCAGCAAAACATCATCCGCCGGCACAAGGCATCGGTATCTGTCCGCAATTTCTTGGTAAACAACGGCTTTCTTGAAATCGAAACCCCGGTACTGACACGCAGCACCCCGGAAGGCGCCCGCGACTATCTGGTTCCCAGCCGCGTCAACCCGGGAAATTTTTACGCCCTGCCCCAGTCTCCCCAGCTCTTCAAACAGTTGCTGATGATCTCCGGATTCGACCGCTATTACCAGATCGTCCGATGCTTCCGGGATGAAGACCTGCGGGCCGACCGTCAGCCGGAATTCACCCAGATCGATATGGAAATGTCCTTTGTCGGCGAGGAGGACGTCATGGCCGTTGCTGAGGGGCTGATGGCCGCTCTCTTCACGGATGTCCTGAATCTGACCCTGGTCATACCTTTTCCGCGACTCAGTTATGATGAAGCCATGAATCGCTATGGTCTCGACAAGCCGGATGTACGATTCGGCCTCGAGCTGAAGGAAGTTTCTGATATTGTGATAGGCTCGGGATTTAAGGTCTTTGCTGACACCGTCAAAAAAGGCGGGATGGTCAAAGCACTGAACGCCAAGGGATGCATGGATTTTTCCCGAAAGGAAATCGATGATCTGACAGCTCTGGCTGCCGTGTATCAAGCCAAGGGTCTTGCCTATATCAAGGTCCGGGAAGACGGATGGCAGTCGCCCATCGTCAAGTTCTTTACTGAAGGTGAAAAAAATGCGTTGGCCCAGAGGCTGAACATGCAAGTCGGGGATATCGTGTTTTTCGTGGCGGACAAAACCAAAACCGTCAATGAAGCCCTCGGGCATCTGCGCAATCACCTAGGAAAACGCCTGAATCTGATCAACGAAGCGGAGTTCGCTTTTGTGTGGGTCACCCACTTTCCCATGCTGGAATACGATGACACCGAAAAACGATATCAGGCCATGCACCATCCTTTTACCTCTCCGCTGGAGGAAGACTACGCCCGGCTTCAAGACGATCCCCTATCGGTCCGGTCCCGGGCTTACGATCTGGTGCTGAACGGTTCTGAAATCGGCGGCGGTTCCATCCGTATTCACCAAAAAGAGCTACAGGAAAAAGTCTTTGCGGCCCTTGGCATGGAACCGGAAAGCTACGAGGAAAAATTCGGATTTCTGCTCTCCGCTCTCGAATCCGGCGCACCGCCTCACGGCGGCATCGCCTTCGGGTTCGACCGCCTGGTGATGATGCTCTGCGGCCAGCCTTCCATCCGGGATGTCATTGCCTTTCCCAAGACCCAGAAAGCCGCCTGTCTGCTGACCAACGCGCCTTCGACAGCAGGTAAGGCCCAGCTCGATGAGCTTTCCATAAGAGTCAAGGCAGTGGCTGCAACTCCGCCGGCATGATAAATTACGTTATTCAGGAAAATTCTCTTGACTTTACTATCCCGGAAATATATAAGCGTGTTTCCTAATTGATCCCCAGTAGCTCAGTCGGTAGAGCAAGTGGCTGTTAACCACTTTGTCCGCGGTTCGAGTCCGTGCTGGGGAGCCAAATATATCAAGGGCTTAGAGAATAAAACCTCTAAGCCCTTTTTGTTTGTCCCCACACTATTCCCCACAGCCAGATGATAGATCAAGGGAAATCATTTTAAGCATATCCCCACTTTTCAACTGCCGCATGACCATTTCGATGCTCCCATTCAAGCTGCCATCCGTGTAACCGGTATCGGTGCCGACCCTGTCACGAACTCCTCAATAAGTCCATGTAAAGCTTCCTGACTCAGCCTGTCATGTGGGATGATTATGCCCAAGTGATGGTTTTCCATGATCTCTCTCTATTCGAATAGACGACCAAATGAGTTGTGAATTTTCGGCTTAAGTGGCATCTCTTTTGGAACGTTTTCATCGAAATAAAAGTATTCTGAGGTTGCTTTCTTAGCTTATGCCCGGTTGATGGAGATTTTGCGGGATAACTCGAACATGTAACTATCCCACCGGCGGCAAGCGCTGATTGTAACTGGTGAAAGTTGTAATGGAGATATATTATCGCCTCATGGCGAGGAAACCAGGGAGGAGGATCCGAAGAGGATAGGCAATAACGAGCAAAAAATAGAATTATTGAAAGGTATTGCTCGGATTTTGATTGACATTCAATTTCTGATGGCCCATTACTTATCATTCTCTCGTTTTGCTACATCTTCGCTGGAGGTGCTCATGCCGGATTCCCATCAACCTGATTGGCTTTCCATGCAGTATGATTCGTTCCAACGGTTTTTTTCAAAAGAAGATCCCCCACCAGAAATTTCGCTGCAATCTATTATTGCTGAATTCAGTAAAAACTCATTATTCAAAATAATTGACTGGGAAATAACCGATCCTCCAGTTGTACCAAATGATTATATTGCAATGAACCATACATTCATAAGAGAGCTGCGCTTCATTACTGATTTCAAGGAAGAGTCTGAATTTGGAAATCCATCAATTGACATTCCATCTCCAACACCTGATGGAGAATTTATCCTCCATTCAAACGGATTAAAGGCTAATCGATATGTAATGATCATGGATATGAACCGATCTCCCGGCATTCACTACAAAATTCAAGAGACCCATGCGGCAACGATAAGAACGCTCATAATAAAGCCCCTTATCCGTAAACAATACATTTACAATATCAAAAAAAATAAGAAAAATGGAAAAGAAGATTTTCGTGAATCGAAATCAAGGCCTTATCATGAAAACTTTTCTGCCATTGGTAAGAAACAAATATCACACATATTGAAAAACAATAAATCAATCAATACCACGATTCCAACTCTAATCCAGGGTCAAATTGAATTGATCATCAATTTGTTCGAAAATTATAAATTGGATGCCATAGATGAGCGGTCATGGTTAAACTTGAAAGTGAACCTAATTGGTGATTACCTGTATAAATATATTTATAAATATTTCTCCGAAATAAAGCAGGTTAGCGATTACGATGCATATATTCGCTCTATTCAATCATTACGCAATTCTATTAATTCACTGTTCTACTTTTCAAATAATTTACAATTAATCGATAGCACGAATCCGCTGTCTGAAATAAGCCAAAAAAGAAGACTGACGCTGTCTAATCATCCCGGTTTTCCCAGTGAAGGCCAGTTGCTGGAAAAACGAGATGTGCATCCGACAGACTTCGGAAGAGTTTGTTCCATAGAAAGTCCACAAGGCAAGATGCTGGGATTTAATCTGTATCTTGCAAAAGACGCACGAATCAGTTCTCTTGGAACAATTGAAACACCTTTTAAAAATATTGATAACGGCGAAGAAATTAATCTTGATCCTTTTGACGAATCCGAGAAAGTAAAAGCGATCTGTACTGCAGGACAAGCTAATGACAAGCAAGGAACCTTCATTAAAGGTCCTAATGGTGAAGTTACCCTGTTGTGCAAGAATGATTCAATTACCCACGAAACCATAACAAACCACAGCTTTCTCGGGTATGCAGCCTCTCTGATACCTTTCATTCAACATAACGACGGTGGCCGAGCGCTTATGGGCGCCAATATGATGAAACAGGCTGTCCTTCTGCGGAATCCGGAACCACCACTGGTAAAAACCGGGTTTGAAGCGGTGATCGCTAAAAAATATGACGATCAATCAAAAAACCCTTTTATTAAAAACAACCAGCTCTGCCTCGGCAGGAATTTTCTTGTTGGTTACCTGCCCTGGGATCTTCTCAACTTTGAAGATGGGATAGTAATAAGCGATAGGCTCGTCAGGAATGATTTTCTAACTCATATTGAAACGGAAGATATTTTTTTCGACCAGAAACATGACGAAAAAATTGATATCAATAACATTGTTACAGTTGGTTCCAAAGTTAAACCAGGTAAGCGTCTCATCAAAAAGTATCGAGTTTTATCAGAGTCTGAGAGAAAGAAATTGAAGTCTGGTGATAAAAGAAAAACGGAAGATTGTTCACTTTATGCCCCGTCTGATTTGATGGGAGTTGTAACAGATGTTCAATTTTTATCCCAGAGGCCGATGTCTGATCAAACATTGAGGATCAAAGTAGAAAAAGCATTTCCTATAAAGGTAGGGGACAAGCTTACAGGGCGTCATGGCAATAAAGGAATAGTCTCAGCAATTTTACCGGAACGAGAAATGCCGTATTTTCTGACCGAGAATAATGGATGCTCCGACCAGCAATGCTCAATTACCAAACCGCACACCCATTTGGAGGTGATGTTAAATCCATTGGGTATTACCGGACGCATGAATGTTGGACAGCTTTATGAGACGGCGCTCGGCTGGATAGCTAAACATACAGCCGAAAGTAAGGGCATCATAGTTGAACCTTTCAGCGTTGAATGGTCCTGGGAAAGAATTAAAACAGTGATGGGTGAAAACAATTTAAGCCCTAAACAGAAATTATTTTTTTATAAAGACGGCGCTGAGAATGAGATCTGCGCTGATCCATTAAGCGGTCAAATTACGGTTGGCTATCAGTATATGATGAAACTGAGCCATCTGGCGGAAAAGAAAATAACATCAAGAAGTCAAAAAGATCGCGAATATGATTTGGCCATGGGACAACCTATTATACCTAAGTCTCCCCCGACAGATATGGTAACAATCTGGGAAAATAAAAAATCGAGAAAAAGAAAAGGCCAAAGGCTCGGTGAGATGGAGGTGTGGGCGCTACTAGGTCACAGTGCTTGGAATATCATAGACGAATTCCTCTTTCTGAAATCTGATGCAGAAACGGACAGGTCTTATTTTCTCAGATATATTAAAGGGATAGAACGTGAAATTGGCGGGCTTTCTAACCCTCAAAGAGGACATCGTGCCTTAAAGGCGCTTATCCATTATTTCAGGGGCCTTGGTCTTGAGGCTGAGGCAATGGATAAGGGTTCTAATCTTATTGAAATGGTTGGACCATCTTCTTCCGTATTTTGGCCGAAAATAATGAGCTTGACGATAAGAATTGCTACTGACAAAGAAAGAGAAGATTGGGCGCAAGGTAAGGAAGTAAAGAATCCTGGCAAGGAGAAGAATGGCCTTTGGTCAAAAGATATATTTGGAGATGAAAATGATCTTGACGATAAAAAACTCAAGAATGCCTATGGCATCATCCGCTTACCAATCCCCATAGATAATCCCATATTTTCTGGTTTATTTGTAGATGTATTGAAAATATTGGGGTGGACTATAACGGGACCTTTAGATCTATATGACTTCATTAAAAACATTGACTGGAAGGATATCATTGATAAAGCAGGCAAAAGATCAAAACTTATTAAACTCATCAATCAAATCATTCAACATTCTTACACCCAAGATGATTTCTTTATTGAAAACTTACTTGTACTGCCTAAGAGTCTTCGTGTCGAAACCGGAGATTTGTTTAGTGGTAATAACCCGAAATACCGAAATGATTTAAATTGTCTTTATCAAGAAATTATTAAAAAAATCCAGCAAGAGAATTGGAATGATCGTGCAAGCAAATATTTCGCTTTTAATGTCAAAATGTTAAGAATATTAGTTCATGCATTATTGGTTAACGGCAAAATGTCATCCATTACCAATGGGTTACCCTTAGACAAGAAAGATCTGAACGATCCTTACAATAGTTTACTTGCGACAGTTGCCGGCTATCGGATCAGCAAGAATAGTATTATCAGAAAACACCTTTTAGGTAAACGCGCTGATTTTTCAGGACGAGCTGTTATAATTCCTGATCCTGATCTTGGATTAAATGAGGCCGGGATACCATACGAAATGGCCAAAACCATATTTCAGCCAATGATAATTCAGCAATATCTCAAAGCCCATCCTGAATATACAAACCCTTCAGATCCCGATGTTATCCTGGCAGTTAAATATATTGAAAATAAAGATAACAAGGTTGAAGTAAGGAGTTGGTTAAATAACATTCTCAGTCAAAATTTCATAATTCTGAATCGAGCACCTAGTCTGCACAGGCTAAACATGTTATCATTTAGGCCGTGTCTCTACGACATAGGCGATGTCATAAGAATCAATCCTTATGTCTGCAAGGCCTATAATGCCGATTTCGATGGCGATGCCATGAGCCTCCATGTTCCCATGTTGCCAGATTCAAAGGCCGAAGCGGAGCGTATGTTGCCGTCAAAATGCCTTAAGTCGCCTGCTAATGGAGAACTGTTGATCAGTCATAAAGCTGATATCGGACTTGGGTGGTACTTTCTTAAAAAAGACGACACTCCCGGTTGGAATAAATTAAAATCTGTCATGGGAATCAACGCGACAGATAGCAATGAACTTCAAAAATACCTTGAAGAATTGTACATAAATTTTAATTCGGGCTTTGAAGATAGCTTAAAAAGTTTCACTGCTAAAATCCGCCAAGTTCTCAACCGTCGTGGAATAACAATTGGTCTTGATGATTTTTCTGTCACAGAGGAAATGAGGGCAGAGATTAAAAAAGTAAGAGACACTATTGATGAGGGCGTATGGTCGTCTTCTGTTGAAGCTCAGTCAAACCAAATCCATAATGAATTAGATAAGATAGCTAATAAATTTAGGAGTGGTAAATCGGACGAGTATTTATTGGAAACTTCAAATTTAAGAGATCTAATTAAGTCTAAATCAGTAAGAATCGATCTCATGCAATTAGTCGGAATGAGAGCTTATCAGTCAAGACCGGGAGGTGCAGAAGTCGCATGCCCCATTCTGTCAAATATTTCCGAAGGCCTTTCTCCACTTGAGTATTTCAATTCCTGTCATGGTTCACGCTATGGTTTAGCTGACAAGGGTCAATCTACAGCTGTTGCGGGTGAATTGACCAATATTTTGGTGCAAGCGGTACAGGATGTTTTTGTTACTGAGGAAGATTGCGGAACAGAAAACGGATTGTATTTTTCTGATTTTGTAGATGCTATTGCCGGCAAAATACCGCTCAAGGATAGAATCATAAACAGATGTTTGGCCGAAGACATCACGATCGATAAGAAAGTGATTGAAAAAGGAACAATAATTGACGATGTTAAAATGGCCGAACTTATAAGCAACCAATATAATTGGATAAAAATTCGATCACCGATATTCTGTAAGTGTGATAAAGGCATATGTCAAAAATGTTATGGACATGATTTGTCTACCGGCAAATCGCCTACGAAGGATTATCCGGCTGGAATTATAGCAGCGCAGTCAATTGGTGAGCCGGGAACACAGCTTGCGTTAAGGACATTTCACGGTGGCGGAGCTGCTGGCTCAGGAATTGGTGTGGGAATAAATGCTGCAAAAAAATTATTTTCAGGAACGTATACTGAGGTAATTCCGAATCAGAATATTCCTGCCGCACCCAATACTCCAACGCCAAACAAAATGTCCTGGTTCGTTATTATTGATCCAGACACAGATAAATTGCTCAAGCAATATCCTGTATTGAAAGACCCTAAGCGGCCTGCAGCGAAATATATTCGTAAAGAATATGGAAAAGCAGCAGCGGCTGAATATCTACTGTTTGCTCTGCAAAGAGTGTATAATTCAAACTCAAAGATCAGTGACCATCACTTTGAGGTAATTATAAGTAAGATGCTATTAAAAGATGAAATTAGAGGCATTACAACGGTAGGAAATCAAGATCCTGGCGTTTTAGCTAAACTGTCCTTTAGGTCTTTGCCAAAAGTCTTGATGGAGGCTGCCATTTTTAAGGCAACTGACGAGCTAAATGGATTAAAGGAAAGAATCATAGCAGGTAAAAGAATCGCGCCTCAATGAGAGGATTGTCAAATGCCAAAGATAATTGATCCTGGAAAAAATCAATATTTTAATATTTCGAAAACAATAGCAATTGAAGCACCTCTTGAATATTTCGATGAATTTCAAGGTATTGCTGACTCTGGTGAAGAGAGTGAATCAGATCAAGAAATTAAAAATGAGAGTCTTGAATCCGATGATGATGCCGATCTTGATATTGATGATGCTGATTTTGGTGTCCAAGAGGATATAGAAACAGGAGAATTTGGGAATAATGAAGATGAAGAAATGCCTGATGATGCGACACGAGAAAAACCCCGGCAGGCAGATATAATATTTCGAATAGAAAATAATGTCATCAAATATCAGATAAACTTATATAATCATGTGTTCAATAAAAATACAACCATTGTTAAAGCACGGCGGGATCCAATGAAGAGTCTGGCGGAGTTTCTAATAATAAACCAGGATAAATTTTTACAATCACCCGATATAATTACAGCAGATGAAAACTTAAGATCTCTGAAACAAAAAGATTTTCTTAAGTTTCATAATCAAAAATTTCCCAAAGAGAAAAAAGATTCGGGATGGTCAACAAAAGTGATAGATGAAAAATATATAAAAGCACCCAATATTTTTAAATTAATACCCGCATCTCACTTTTTTGATAAAATGTGGGAGAAAGTTATGATCCTAAAAAAGGCTATAGAGTATCATTTGTGCAATAAAAGCCAAGTTCCGTTGAGTGCATCAGATCAATCCAAAATACTTTCTTGCTTTTTGAATCAAGACTATCCCGAAAGCGAAGTATCCAGAACACTCTGGCCGAGGCTGCGACTTTATTATGATAAGTCTGATTGGGAGAGGATCAGATTGGAAGGTGGGAAAGCGAGTAAATACGGCAATGATAACTCTTACCTTCAGAAAATTGTAAAAAATGTCAGTCTGCATATGGGGAAACCCATTAAACAGACGATCAGTCTTTGATATCCAATAGGAGAAAATTTTACAACGGTCGTGTGTTTTTTCTTGGTCAACGGCGCTGGTCCCCAAAAACTGGACAATGTGATAAGCTCTAAGTCATCCTAAAATCAGAAAGGAAATGACAATGAGCAACGCACACAAACGGTACAATCCTGAATTCATGGCAAAGGTTGCGCTGGCAGCCCTTTAGAACGAGGAGACCATTTCTGAGCTGTCCGCCCGATTCGGAGTCCATCCGACCATGATCACCGCCTGGAAGCGCACTTTATTTGACGGTGCCCCCGAGATATTTGACAAGGGGCTAAAGTCCAAAAAACAAACCGAGGAGCATGTGGACGAACTCTACAAGCAGATCGGTCGGTTAAAGGTAGAACGCGATTTATTGTCCAAAAAGCTCAATCTGTAAACTCGAAACAGCGAAAGCAGATGGTGGATACAAATAAACCCGGCCTGAGCATACCCAGCCAGTGCCGGCTGCTTAACATCAAAAGATCCTCCTTTTACTATCGTTCCAAATCCTTTAGAAATAAGGATTTGGAACTTATGCGGCTCATTGATGAGCAGTACCTGAAGACCCCCCACCTGGGGATCTCGCTCGATGAGAAGCCATCTACCCCGACCCAGAACCAGCAGGCCGGATCCAAAGCATAAGATCTATCCGTACCTGCTCCGTGGCTTGACCATTGACCGGCCGAACCAGGTGTGGACAGCCGATATAACGTATATACCCATGAACCGGGGGTCATGTTTCTGGTGGCAATCACGGCTTGGTACAGCCGCAAGGTTCTCTCCTGGAGGATATCTAATATCATGGTAGGCAGACTTCTGTGTTGAGGCCCTTGTCGAAGCCATCGGACGCTACGGAGCCCCGGAGATTTTCAATACTGACCAGGCTCTCAGTTTACAAGCCAAGCATTTACGGATTTGCTTGAAAAAAACTCAATTTTCATCAGCATGGATGGACGGGGCCGAGTTCAAGATAACATTTTTGTAGAGCGGCGGAGGTGGACGCTCAAGTTCCACTACATTTACCTCCACACCTTTGACAGCGGATCTGAACTTCAGAACGGACTCCGTAACTGGAGAACCAACATGCGCAAAACTCCACATTAATAAATAGACCGTGATCATTCTGCAACAATTGTTATTATTGATTGGTTCACAACGGTTTTGATCGCATCAAATTCATTCGTCATTTTAATTTATGTTTTGTGTTTATGCATACAAATCGAATATAGCTTTTATCGTTTGTGACGCAAATACGCTTTTCATGTGCATAAATCACATCTTATCGCATCAAATCTCAGTAAATTGTGACTTCCTGCCGACTTAAATGCATCAAACCGCATCATGCAATAAAAGTTTGTTTCGTTTGTGACATAACTATTCTCTTCATGCTCATCGTCATACATCATCGCATCAAATCGAATCATATTTTAAACAAAGTATGTTTTGTTTGTTTAACACCATGTCCTCCTGATTCAATTTGTGATTAATCATGCATTATGTAAGTATTATTTAAAAGGGGGTGGATATAATCATAATAAATAAATCGATTTCAGATATTTGTTTGTCAATCATATTATTATTCAATAACTGCATATTGAAAGGAGTTTATCATGTACAAAGCCGAAATTAGTCGAAAAAACCCTGCACTATTCGTATTCTTGTTAGACCAGTCGACGTCGATGGAAGATCCATTCGGAGGATCAAGAAGCGAACAGAGCAAGGCCGCTGGTTTAACTGACATTGTAAACAGCGTTTTTTATGATATGGTCGTGAAGGCACGAGATGGAGAAACTACCAAGAATTATTACTACATCTCCGTTATCGGATATGGCGATGACGTGTCATCTGGACTTTCAGGGTCTTTATCCGGAAAACAAATTATTTCCATAGAAGAATTGGCAAACAATACTCTTCGAGTTGAAAAAAGGGAAAAAAAAGAATCTGATGGGACAGGCCAACTCGTTGAGAAGCCTTACAAAATGCCCATTTGGGTCGATCCAGTAGCCAGCGGAATGACACCAATGCGGGAAGCTTTTCTACAGGCGAAAGAGATCATTGAACCATGGATTTCTGATCATTCTGAAGGATTTCCACCTATAGTGATCAATGTAACCGACGGCGAGGCAAACGACGGCGATCCCGAGGAAATTGCAGAAGATATTAAGCAACTCAAAACAAATGATGGAAATGCATTGGTTTTTAATGCACACCTTTCATCATCCAGATCTATCCCAATTCAATTTCCGGATCGCATAGACGGGTTGCCGGATGACTTTGCAAAAATGCTTTTTCGGATGTCTAGCAATTTGCCCCAGCCAATGCTTGAAGTTGCAAAGGCAGAAAGTTTCATTGTTGGCGAAGGATCGAGAGGATTTGTTTTCAATTCTGATTTTGTAAACCTTGTTCAATTTATAAACATCGGAACTAGACCCGCTAACCGCGGGTAATTTTCAACAGCTTACCATGGCCCCCGGTTGAGATACTCCGGGGGTTATGTTTCAATCCGGATGGATAAAATGATTTCAATCAAATTTCAGACATTAGCTGTTCAAAAAGACGGTAACACCGTCGACGAGTATCAAGACGCATCAACTACAAATACAATCAAATATGACGGAGCATTAGAAATATATGCAGCAGTGGCTGACGGCGCCACAGATTCATATTTCGCCGGAATATGGGCAAGGATGCTGACACGAGCTTTTTCAAAAGGTGCGATTGAGACCATCGATGACTTACAACGGCAGCTCGGATGTTTGTCCGAACGGTGGCATAATGTTGTCACCCGAAAGCCACTGAACTGGTATGACGAAGAAGGGGTTGAAAAAGGAGCATTTGCAACACTATGCGGCGTAAAAATTAGTTTGCATGGCGATAACGCAAATTCGGGAGTATTCAAAGCAACTGCCATTGGTGATAGTTGCTTGATCCAGGTCAGGAAAGAAAAATTAATCAATATGTTTCCCATCAATTGTTCATCAGAATTTGGGAACAATCCATGGTTAATATCGAGCAACTTAAAGTCGAACCAAAGGCTATTGGACCATTATAAATTGTGCCAGGGCGATTGGCAAAGTGGGGATTGTTTTATAATAATGACAGATGCTATCGCACAGTGGTTTCTGCATGAGTTTGAAAACGAACTGCGCCCGTGGGATGTCCTGTTTCAATTGTCTATAGCAGTAAATTGTCACCAAGCCTTTATTGACTGGGTGAGTGAAATGCGAAATAGTAAAAAGATGAAAAACGACGATACAACCGTTATTATAATAAAAATGGGATGCTAATACCGTGAATATTACGATGCCGTTGGGAATCTCATATTGTGAAGCAGTTCAAAATCCAGACATCAATCTTAAAGACAGTGAGTTAAAGACGTGTAATTGCCAAATAGATGACGCTGAAATGCCTGTAGCGTACAGCGGTGGCTTCACGACGACTTTCCGATTTATTAACAGGTCATCATCAAGGGAATGGGCTGTACGGTGTTTCAGGCGGAATGTGCAGGATCTCGCAATACGATATGATGCAATAGGTAAATTTATTCAATCAGGAACGCACCACTTTCTGGTCCAAACGAATTACCAGGAAGAGGGCGTATTGATATCAGGACAATGGTATCCGATTATCAAAATGGAATGGATAAAGGGCGAAGCACTTAATAGCTATGTAAAGAAACATCTTGCAAGTACTGAAAAAATAATTGCTCTTATTGAAAAGTTTATACAGTTGATAAATAAGATGGAGTCGCTCGGAATTGCGCATGGTGATCTACAGCACGGTAATATAATAGTAAAAAATGACGATTTGTTTCTAATTGATTATGACGGGTTTTTTCTCCCTGGGCTGAGCAACCTATCCTGTAATGAAATTGGCCACAGGAATTATCAGCACCCTGAAAGGAATGAAAATCACAACGGCCCATTGCTTGATAGGTTTTCAGCAATCGTAATTTACACTGGGTTATTGGCGTTGTCAAAATGCCCGCAACTGTGGGAAAAATATGAAGATGGTGAAAATATCCTATTCTTATCATCAGATTATAAAAATATTGAAGCATCACCGCTTTTCTTGGACTTAATGAAAATTCAGGATTTTTCGCAGATCGTTGATAGGTTCAGGGGAGTATGCAAATTAGGTTTCGATGCGCTACCACGTCTTGATGACTTTATTAACGGCAACTTTTCATATCGGGATGTTGTAGCTACAGTACCGCCAGCACAAATTTCTCGCAATCAATATGTTTTGATTGAAGCAAATGATCTTAATACTCTTCGATCATTTGTCGGAATTCGAGTCGAAATTGTTGGCCAGATTGAAGATATCTACCTGAAAAACCCTAGAAAAATAAAGCAATTACTACCATTCGTTTTTTTAAACTTTGGTTCGCATCCTGACCAAACATTAACATTGGTTATCTGGGGCAAAGCACTTTATAGTGAATTTGAACTGAATAATATTGATCCAAAAGATTACGTAGGCAAATGGGTCAAAGTAAACGGCGTACTGGGCTCATATAGAGGAACACCGCAAATCAGTATCGAAAACAGCCATCAAATACAGATTCTAACTGACAAATCTCATGCCGATAGGCTTCTACTCAATCGTACAATAATTTGACGTTCCAACGGTAAGTTTTTGTAATAACGCCGAGATTCTTGTCTCAGTAAGTATCAATGTTCAATATGAAGAAAGGAGGAAAACAATTTCGATCAAAATGGTTTTCCACAGTATCTTGACTCTCTCTGCCGTCGTTTAATGCAATTTTTGAAATGCTAAAACGACTGTCTAATGAGAGTTTGGAGCTACTACAGTGGCTTACCAATCACAGTAATATGAATATTAATTAATATAAACAATATGCTATAATACTTATACTGTACAATAAATTATTGATTTAGGCGTCCGGGTCAGATAACCCAGGCGCCTTTTTTTTACCAAAATTATGGATATCCTCAGTAAAAGCTCTTTCACGCCAACACGCTGAAATGGCTGATTTTTATCCCATCTACCATCCCCTTCAAAACCAATCGCACTAAGTAATAAACCTCAATTGTTTAAAATAATACATTTTTAGAAAAACCAAAGAAATTTGGTCATCACTTTTGAGCAGTAAATCTCATAGGGAGATCTACGTGAATAACAATCAAAATAAATACTTAAATGAGAAAGAAGTCAAAGAAATTACTGGAATTGCACTCTCCACGCTTCGCAATCACCGGAGCCTTGGAAAAGGCATTCCCTACTCAAAAATATACCGGTCGATAAAATACTCTTTGTCGGATGTCAATGAGTTCATGGAGTCACGCAAAATAAGATTCGATGACGAGTTAAAAAGACGAAAGGAGGGAAAATTATGAATACATAAAAGATAGTTTTTGGGGGCAATAAGCTGACAGACGAAACCCCAAGAAAAATAATATTTAGCGTTTACTCACCGAAGCAGGGTGGCCACAGTGGTAGCCCTGCATCATCACACTGTTATAAAAAGGAAACTATTATGAACGAAGATTTGAATGAATTAGACTTTGCTCCGGAAGTTTATAACACGGTTAATTCCACGAATATACTTAGCATAAACGTGAAAGACGTCAGTTTCTCTGAGATTGAGCCATTCACTGAGGTTCCATTCTTTAAAACCCCGTCTATCCTGCCGCATCCCGTTGTAGTCTATAAGGACGGGAAGTACCGGGTCATCGATGGTTTCGATAAGATTCAAGCATTGCCGGCAACGCTTGAATCAGTAAAATGTGTTGAATATGTCCTGTTCGATAATTCCGACGAGTCAATAGCTATCGAGAAGGCTGCAATTCGCACGAGACCTGCTGGTGGAACGGCATCCTTCGGAGAGCTAATCAGGATCTTGGCCGCATTAGTGGCCTTGCTGCTAAATAATTTAACCAGCGTCAAGATTATAATTGGTCATGGCGGATCACGTCAGGGCAAAGACTTTGAAGATGGGGAATTATTGACAAAGCTTCTCTCAGAAAGACTTGGGAAAACAGTCAATTCGATCAAAAACATCCTCTTCTACGCAAAATACCTCTCCACAGACGTTCAAGAGGAATTTGCAATAAATAAGGTAAGCCGGAAATTCTTTGTTGCAACTCAACCGAAAAAGACAAAATTGATTGATTCGTTAAAAGGGAAGAGCGATGAAGAAATCACTATAGAAGTGAGTAATCAAGTCCTGATTTGGTGGAAAGAATATAATGTTCCGAAAGAAATAACCTCAGCACCACAGACTAACTCGGATCAAGCTCGAGGGATCGGAGACACCGAAGCAGTAGCGATGCAAAAGAATATTGGTGACGATGCTCCAGCACCAGAAGCAAAACCTTTGGCAGAGAAAGACGAGGCTACAAGTGTGGATGGAAATCATAATGGAGTAGCTTCACCACCTGAAGCGGAATCTGCCGCAGAGGAAGAAACGCAAGGAGGCTCAGATTCACCATCCACTGAGACGAAGACTAAGGAGGAACCGGATGCACATAGATCAGATCCTGATCATATAAAAGAAGGCACTGGCAAAGATATTTCAAACATCAAAGTGCCTTCTGAAGATAGGGACTCTGAAAATGACGTCAAAACTGAAACTGCTCCTACACCACCAATAAATTTTGACAAGGGAGGCGCTCAGGGTTATTCCAAAGATATCTATGAAAACATCAAAGAAATTGCTGGTAGCCTGATAGCTGCCAGCGACGAAAAGCAGGCAGATCAAACACTGTATAAAATAATCCAAAGGGCCATGGCCGAACTCACCAGATTACTGGAGCAGTTTTCAGAAGCAAATATTGCCCAGTCTGATATTACATTAGCGGAGAAAATGAATGGGGATCTTCCTGCCGGTATGCAGCGGTAGTAGTTTAAGTCTGATTCCATCACCGGCGCCACACTCGATTTTAGTGAGTGTGGCGTCCTGTGGAACCACGTCATCGATAAATTCGATTAATACCCTTATCACTGCATCTGGGGCTGAAAAAATCTTTCTTGATAATGGAATGTTCACATTTTTCAGGAAGAAGCAAAAAGGCGAACGGGTGATCTTTGACAACTCTCGACCTATCTTCCCCAAAGGTATTGCCATGAATCTTACGGCTGTTCATGCAGTCAAATGCGCAATGGTTTTAAAGCCGAACGTTTTAATTGTAACTGATTTGCCAGTTCCAAAACTCCGTAAGGAAGGTAACTACGATATAGGTGATGAGGAACTTAATTTCATGTCTGTCACGTATCATAACTTAATTCGGGCGAAAGAAGTCACACAACTGAGGGCAAAATATTGTCCAGAAATAGAACTATATTATACTTTTCAAGGATATAATATCAATCAGTTAAACAGAATTATGAGGGAGTTAAACGGACTTCACTTTGAAGGGTTTTGCCTTGCGACGAGAGCACTCAATTGGAATAAGCTGTTGGCATTAATGATTTTGATGAAAGGTTATGGTGTCAAAAAGATTCATATCCTGGCTGGATCAAATATGCCGGTGATGGCTGTAGGTGCTTTCGTCGCTCGACATTTGTTTGAGGAGGTTTCATACGACTCACACAATTGGCTATATTTCAGTCTCGTAGGAACGTTCAGATTATTCGGGAGCATGGGGACGGTACGACCTATGAAACAGATTGAATTGTCGAAGAACATTCTTTCTCTCACGTGTGATTGTCCACATTGCAAAGACAGATCGCTATTTGATATCAGGGAGATGGAGTACGGGCAGGACAAACAGCATTTGCTGGCGCAACACAATTTCTATATCGAAACGGAAACAGCAAATGCCTATTTCAACCACAGCAAAACGCCTGCAATGCTCACTGATTTTATTTTGTCAAAAAGTCATAGGGTTGAGCTGATACAAGAAATGCATGAAGCGCTATCTGCAATTTATGAAATGAAAGATTATTTAAATGATATGAAATTTGTGAATGGTCTTGCCGAATACATCTTCCACAGGTTTAAGGCGAGGTAAAAAGAGGGCGGCACCTGGGCCGAGAATCCGCGATATTCTACTACAGGAACGAGAGCTTAGGGCCGCCACTTAAATCAATTCAATGCGCTGTAACGCTTACTTTGATATTTCTGTTTGAGTCAATTCAATGTTTATCTCGTACTATAAACCCAGTCATTGTTGGACATATAACAGCGAATCATCAATGGAGCTGTTA
>CAJBLH010000183.1 GCA_903953895.1 uncultured Desulfobacteraceae bacterium
AGCGTTGGCTGTTTTTCCCTCATGTAAAATTAAATGGGCCTCAAACAGAGGCCCATTTAATCCGATAATTCATTCCCGCTTGTCAACCTATTTTGGAAATTTTCTGCTGTTCCTTACTCTAATAAACTGGGAGCCCACACTGGACAGACAATGTGTTATGATGCTGGAGGAAAGGTTATAACCTGTGCTGAGGGTCAGGATGGATGTTACTCAATAAACCCAACATGTTATACCAAGCTTGATGAGAATGGAAACGCATTATCTGCTACAGCTTCATTTTGGAGCATGGTGAAAGATAATATCACAGGGCTAACATGGGAAGTAAAAACCAACAAGGATCATGTTCAAGATTATAGCAATCCCCATGATGCGGACAACACTTACACATGGTACGATACCAACGCTGCTTATGAAGGCACTCCGGGAGATGGTACGGATACCGAAGATTTTATCAAACAGTTGAATGATTCCCATTTTGGTGGTTACTCTAACTGGCGATTGCCCACTATCAAGGAATTGGCCAATATAGTCAACTATGGTATTCTACATCCGGAGCCGACGATAGACACGATCTTTTTTCCGAACACGGCAACATCTTATTATTGGTCATCTACTACCTTTGCAAACGATTTGAGTACAGCTTTGTGGGTGAATTTCGAATATGGCGATGAGAAATGCAGCTATAAGAACTACTTCCATCACGTCCGTGCGGTTTGCAGCACGAATGATAGTACGACAGATGTCGGACATTATTCGGATAATGGGGATGGTACGGTTACTGATATTGCTACGGGTCTAATGTGGCAGCAAATTGGTTCTTCCCAAACCATGACATGGGAGCAGGCACTATCCTATTGCGAAGACCTGATTTTTGGAGGCTATGGGGACTGGCGGCTGCCTACTATCAAAGAGTTGCGCACTTTAGTTGATTACAATATTTCGAGCCCTGGGCCGACCATCAACACCAACTTCTTTCCAAATTCAGAGCTATCATTTTACTGGTCTTCTACTACAAATGTTATTTTTGGAAGCTATGCGATGGCTTGGGATATAGAATTCGGCTCCGGTGATGATGGTAATGACGATTACAAGAGAGAGTTCTATTATGTTCGCGCTGTCCGTGGGGGACAATCTGAATCACCTGGTAACTTGATTATATTATCTCCAAAACAAGCTGACAGTTGGGCAGTTAGCAGCCAAGAAGTCATTTCATGGAATACACAAAGTATTGCGGGAGATGTAAAAATTTCTATTTCACGAGATGGCGGGAAAACATTTACGACAATTACGGATAATACACCGAACAACGGTGAATACACATGGGCAGTTTCTGGGTCGGAATCAGTCAATTGCATGATCAAAATTGAGCCTCTAAACGACATAACAAAAGTTTCATATCAAGGAATGTTCACTATTTATCAGCAAAAAGGTGCACTGATAGTCAACATAGCTCCCCAAGAGGTAATCAATGCAAATGCTCAGTGGCGGATAAATGGGGGAGAATGGCTGAATAGTGGATTCATTTTTAATGATATTGCCGTTGGAAAATATACCTTAGAATTTAAGACAATTACCGGCTGGACGACTCCAGGCAGCCAAACGATAATCATTCTAAACGACAAAACCATATTAACAAGCGGTATTTATTCTCCCCTTCAATCTGTTCTTTCCATAAGTCCTGATAACCAACATGTGGAAAAGCAAAAAGGAATAACGACATTCAGCGTTTCCAACACCGGGACTGGAACGATGCCATGGATATCCGAAGTAATATCTGGTGGCGATTGGCTACAAATTCAGTCCGGGATTAACGGAACAGACACAGGTGACGTTGTTTGTGCTTTTGATCAAAATAAAGATAAATCATCGCGTACGGGTACAATTTGCATAACAGCAACTGGTGCTACAGGCAGTCCTATGGAGGTAACAGTGACACAAAATGGAAGCGTAAAACCAAAATAATTCTTTTACGTTTTACATCATCAGCGTTGATCACATTATCTCCATACCCGTTGTTATGAAAAAGGAGTTTTAAGAACTGGGGTCTCCAAAATCTCAGATTGGAAACCATGTAAAGTAATCCAAACAAAAAAAGTGATTAGTGAATAACAATCGATTCTTCACCCTATCTGATATCACCAACCGGGTACAGGCGGTACTCCAGCCCTATATAGGCAAGCTATTCTGGGTCAAGGCTGAAATATCTTCTGGCAAAGAACGGGGCGGATCATTTTATTGCGATCTGGTCGAAACGGATGTTAACGGGAAGATCATCGCACAAATCAGATGCACCATCTGGAACCGGGATCTGGCAGCCATAAAGAAACTGTTCAGGGAGCAGGATATCGATCTGAAGCTCGATGATGGTACTGTCGTTGGATTCCAATGCTCCCTTAAATACAGTCCCCAGTAAGGTTTATCACTCAAGGCAGTTGCAGCAGATCCCATATTTGCCCTGGGAGAGCTGGAACTCCGGAAAAAGCA
>CAJBLH010000184.1 GCA_903953895.1 uncultured Desulfobacteraceae bacterium
AACTAAACCAAAAATACCCTCAATAAATGCTTAAGAATCAACATGTTGAAAATGTAGATTTTCTTTACAAAAATATTTTTGGACTCAAAATCCTCCGCTCGCAAGGGCATGTCGGTTCGATTCCGACCTCCGGCACCACATAAAATCAAGGGGTTATCCATTATTTTGGATAGCCCTTTTTTCGTTGATTTTGGTGATTGTGCCCATCTGATTTTCCAGGTATTCCTCGAGCGAACCATATTCCGGATGCTGAAAATTTCTGATATTCGCCAGCCAGTCTTATACCTAAAGGTTACAAAACCCTTGAGAAAAACTGGTAGAGCATTTCGCACAGCGATAAATTCGCTGTGATCGAAAAAGCCAGATCACTGTTTTAGTGCCGGTCATTCAGATTTGCTGAAATATAAATGCGGTTTGGATTTTTATCGACCAGGCCGTCCGGATCACCCATTTTTTTATCTGCGTTTGCAAATTGTAAAACAAATGTAACATCCGATAATCTGCTTTGCTTTTTGGTTCCATTGTTTCAAAATGGCCGAAATCAGCCGATCGCAACTCAATCCCGCACACATCTCCGCCTGTTGTTATCCGCCGACATCCAAACCCATACGCGAGGAGTACGTTAAGCCATGCATTATACCATATTCGATACACCTGTTATCCGGACGCTGATGCGCTGGATTTCCCTGTTTATCTTTAAAATCAGAGGCTGGCGAATTGAAGGCCGGTTTCCGGAAATTTCCAGGTATGTCTTGATCGCCGCTCCCCACACATCCAATTGGGATTTTCCCATTACACTCTGTCTGACCTTTGCACTGCGGGGAAAAATTTACTGGATGGGAAAAGCCAGCCTGTTCCGTTGGCCGTTTCAAGGCATGTTCAAATGGCTGGGTGGTATTCCTGTTGATCGATCCAAATCCAATAATATGGTCGGCCAGATGATTCGCCAATTTTCCGCCAGCGAGCAACTGGTGGTGACCATTCCGCCTGCCGGAACACGCAGCCATGTCATGAAATGGAAAACGGGATTTTATTATATCGCTCTGGGAGCCAATGTTCCGGTGGTGCTTGGATTCCTGAACTATCGAACAAAGGTCGGCGGGATCGGTCCCGTATTTCATCCCACGGGCGATATCCATGCGGACATGCAGCATATCAGAGCCTATTATTCAGGGATTCACGGAAAGCATTCGGTACAGCAGGTATATGAGATATCCGCCAGCCCGTTCAAGGTGGATATGGAGCTGTCATCCTTTCACGGTGGATAAAGACGTTGACTGTTGATCGGTGAACGTCATCACAATATTCTTTGTCGGAAATCGCCCAATGTCTTTTGACTCGTATCGAGAAAAGGCATATTCGTCGGCAGATCGATAACCTCTCTGATTTTTAGGGATAATCCATTGATATTGAAAGGTTTCTGGATGAAACCCATACATCCGCGCAGCAGCATCTCTGCGGCTTGTCCGCCCTCGCTGTAACCGCTGCACAGCAGAACTTTAACATCCGGATTGATTTTTTTCAGAGAGTCATATGTTTCCATCCCTCCCATTTCCGGCATGACCATATCCAGGATAACGATATCGATCTTGTTTCTGTTGATTTCATACAATGCGACGGCCTGTCTGCCATTGCCGGCGGCCAGAACCTCGTAGCCTAAGGCAGAGATCATGCTTCTTGCCACATCCAGGATATCGTCTTCATCATCGACCAGGAGAATCGTTTCCGTTCCGTTCAGGATAACTTCATCAGAACGCTTGTCTTTTTCGACCTCTTGTTCAGAAGCCGGCAGGTAAATGAAAAACGTCGTGCCGATGCCGACTTTACTTTCAGCGTCGATCATGCCTTTGTGATTTTTAATGATGCCGTAGGCCGACGCAAGTCCTAGTCCGGTGCCTCTGCCCATTTCTTTGGTCGTAAAAAAAGGCTCGAAAATCCGTTGCTTGGTTTTCTCATCCATTCCGATCCCGTTGTCTGCCACCGAAATTTTGACATATTTACCTGGCGCCAAATCGAAAGGTCTTTCAGAACAGGTATTGAGATAAACATTCTCGGTTGCCAGTGAAAGCGCACCGCCCGAGGCCATGGCCTGGGAAGCGTTGACGTAGAGGTTCAGAAATACCTGTTCGATTTGTCCTTTGTCTGCATCCACAGGCCAGATTTTCTTTTCGTACTGCTCATGGGTAATGATTTCTTTTTTCGTCCGCACAAACATCTGCGACGTTTCCCTGAGCAATGCGTTCAGATTGACAGGTTTGAGCTCATATTTTCCCCCGCGTGCAAAACCCAGAAGCTGTTTGGTGAGGTCAGCCGCACTCTGGATGCTATCTTCGATTTTTTTCAGCCGCTCCTGATGGGGGTGCGGCATATCGTTTTTTATGAGCATCAGGGAAATGTGTCCATAGATGACCATCAGCAGGTTGTTGAAATCGTGAGCGATACCTCCAGCCAGGGTACCGATGGCATTCATCTTGTTGGCCTGGTGGAGCTTTTTTTCCAGACGTTTTCTGTCACTGATATCTCTGGCCACCCCATGAGTGCCCAGGAAAGTCAGCGAATTTCCGGATGGATCCCTGGCATACATCCCGATGCATTTCAATTCGACGGTAACATGGTTGATGTCGGTGATAGTGTCGAGCTCGTCCTCTCTGAAGGATTTCAGCCGGAGTTCGATCCAGGAAGTTGCTCTGTCCCCGGTTCTTCTCTCGTTAAAAATCCATTTGGCATTTTCCAGATCGTCTTCATGAATGAGATATGAATAGTGCTTTCCGATGAGTCGGCTTTTTTCAATGCCCAGAATGCGTTCAACAGAGTCGCTGACAAAAGTGAATCGGCTGTCGCTGTCGAGCGTGTAGATGATATCCGGAGAATTTTGAACAAGATATCGATAGCGGACTTCGGAGATTTCCAGTTTTTCGTGAATAGCCAATTTTTCATTTTTAAGTTTTTTCTGGTTCAGGGCGTTTTTGATGGTGGTGAGCAATTCCTCGTACTCAAAAGGTTTTCTGAGAAAATCATAGGCTCCTTTGCGTAATGCGCTTACTGCAGTCTCGACGCTGCCGTTTCCGGTAATGATTATGGCGGCTGTATCCGGGCAATGGCTGTTGATATGGTCCATCAGTTGAAGACCGCTCACTTCCGGGATGGCGAGATCCAGAAGCGCCAGGTCGAACTGACGGATCGAAAGCAAATGCTGGGCCTCCCTTCCCGAAATGGTGGTATGGATATCATATCCCTGACTGATCAGCAGAAATTTCAGGCTGTCGCAAAATCTGGGCTCATCGTCGACAATCAGAATTTTCGGGCTACAGGCCATTGGCTTCTCTCCTTGGCAATATCTTTTCCGTACAGGCGGTTGTGGGCAGTTCAACCCTGAAGGTCGCGCCGTTGCCCGGTTCGCTCTCACAATTGATCGTGCCTTTCAATGTTTGAATGATGGTATGCGCGATGGAAAGCCCAAGGCCGGAGTGATCGCCGTTTTTGGTACCGGTATAGGGCTCGAACAACCGTGTTTTGATTTCATCGGGGATGCCGGGTCCATCATCATGAAACGTAATTTCCACATATTCGGGATAGTCAAGGTCGCTGTCGGATAATCCCCCGCCCAGACGGCTGGAGACACGACAGGTTCGAATATGCAGGTTGCCGCCGTCCGGCATGGCTTCAAAGGCATTTTTCATCAGATTGATAAACACTTGTTTCAGGCTGTTTTTGTCGGCCAGGATGCCGGGGAGTTCGGGATCAGGATCGAAATGCAGTTTAACGTTGAAGTGATCCAGCAAAGGCTCCCGGGTGATTGTCAAGATATCCGATAAAACGGCATTGACATCAACGGACTCGATTTTGCTGATCCAGTCTTCGGAAGAACTGTTCAGGTTGTGAAGGATCTGGGCGACCCGATCGATTTCTTCATTGAGAATCTGGATTTCATCCTGGGCCATGTTGGCAGCCGAAAGTTTTATCCCAAGTATTTTCAAGTAGTTCTTGATTATGCTCAGCGGATTGTTAACTTCGTGAATGATCTTTCGCGCCATGGATGAGGACGCGCCGAAGCGTTCCAATTGGATTTCTCTGAGCCTGGATTCTTTCATGCGATGGACACGGATGGCGACAGATGTTTGATTCACAAGCATTTTCAATGGCTTGATCTGAGTTGTCAGGTGGGAAAACTCCCGTCTGTCAATGCCGAGAACCATCACACCGATTGTTTCACCGTAGCCTATCATGGGAATACAGATCATTCCTTCCTTTCCCAGAAGGCGAACAATCTGTTCATCGATGACGGCGGGTATGATATCCGAGCTGCGGGTGAAAGAGTCAGCGATTTTGCGTGTTTGCAGGCATTCGATCATCAGGCTTTTTTCCATCTGCAAAGAGATGAACACGTCCTTGATAATTGAAAATCGCTTGTCGGCCGGAAATGATATCCCACGAAGCCCTTGTTTTTCCGGATTGAAAATAAAGAAAAGAACCAGAGAAATATCAAAGAGGCTATGAAGCCCTTGTAAAGATTCCTTCAATATTTCGGCTTCATCGGTTGCTGCCAGCAGGTTCTCGAGTGTTCCCTGTAAAAGCGAACGATCCCTGACTTCTTTGATCAGATCGATCTGCTTGTGGCGATCATTTTCCGCCGATACGGATTCTTTGTTGGGTTCTTTGGATTTACCGGGTTCAATCCCGATATTCAACGAGTCGGCCACAACTTTCAGTTCCGCATCGGCCTGAGACAAGAATTCTTCAACAGCCACAGGCGTAAATCCGAAAGTCTCCCGGGCGGCATGCAATCCATCGGCGAAATTCCGTCCGGGATTTTTGCAGATGGCATTGGCGACGTATAGGCATTTCACCAAAGGCAGCGCATCGTGAAGTCTATTCAGGGGATAATGGTGATACCGTACTGCGTCGGCGATGAAGGACTGAAAATTCCATTTGTCAAGCAGCCACGCACCGATTTCCGCATGACCGGCGCCGACGAACTGGTTTTCTCCGGCAAGAATCGATTCGGGTCTGCCCTTATGGGCTTCGATAAGGTCCGAATACTGTTGTGGAAAATTCACCCACAGAATGATCTTGCCGATGTCGTGCAGCAGGCCGGCCAAGAATGCATCATCCGGATTCGGAATATTCCGGTTTATAGCGACCAGTTTTGCCAGGATCGCACAAGTTAAGGAATGCCCCCAGAACTGTTTTAAATTAAATCCTGTTTTTGTATTGACGGTCTGGAAGACTTCGTGAACGGAGCTGCATATGGCGATGTTCTTGATGGCATTTGTGCCGAGGAGTCCGACAGCGCTGTCCACACTGGTAATATGATACTTGTTTCCGTAATAAGCGGAATTGACCAGTTTCAGAACGCGCGTTGTCAGCGCCGTGTCTTTTCCGATGATTTTGGAAACGTCTTTGAGACTGCCATTCTCTTCGTTGCAGGTTTTCATGAGCTGAAGCAGGATGTGTGGGAGTGTTGGGATGTGTTTGAAATTGGATAATTGATCTGCCAGAACACTATGGATCGGCATATGGTGAAGAATCCCTTTTGTGACCGGTCAAAGTTATAAAGATAAGTGACTGATTGTTGATAGTTGCCAGGAAGCCAGTTGTCAAGAAAAAAAATGAAGCTATTGAATTGTCAAAATATCATGCTGCAGATGTTTAATTAAATATCTGCCAGGTGGTTTCCGGGTGTGTGCCAGGCAGGGTGCACCCCGGGAAGAATACCGTGTCACACCCTTCAGGCAGCGCGTAAAAAGAAAACAAAGGAGAACTGCCACGATTCTCATAGCCCAGAATGGCGCGATAGCGCGAAAGATTGACTTTCCCGGTATCCATCGCCTCCCGACGGATGGCGTAAAACAGATCGCCCGGCTCAAGTTTTTCCGGGCATACCGCACCGCAGAGATTACACAAACTGCACTCAAAGGCCACAGCCTGATGCTCAGGGTTGGAGAAATCGTATTTTTCGATGATTTCTATTGGGGTCCCGTACTCCTGGAGAAACGCACACAGGGTTTTGCAGGCCCCGCAATCCGAACAGCCATTGCGAATATTGTCTATTGCACCCCGGAGCGAAGCGGACAATTCATCGGGTACGTCTCTGGTCTCGGCGGATACTGGAGCCTGGCAGTGGAAACGCCTGCGGTATCCGTTCAACAATTACAGACAGGCCAGGGTGGCCCCGATGCTGCTGGCAAAAGAAATAATCACTGTTCCGGTCAGAGTACCGAACAGGGTGCCGGCGCCAAGCCCCAGAATGGCGGCGCCAGGCAGGTTCAGAGCAACGACGGGTATATAGACGGCCACAAAAACGGCAATAATAAAAACAGGTCGATGCGTATAAATTTCAAGGAACCGTTCCCGCGATTCTTTGACAAACTCCAGGGTCAGGTATTCCTGGAGCCCCAGGGCAAAGAACAGTGCAACCAGACCTGTGATCAGGACAAGAACCAGCAGTTTCATAAGCGGCTTGGATTCAAGTGCCATAATCAGTCTCTTTATCTAATCATCCAGGCAATCCAAAAGCAGGGTCGCGCTTGAAGCCAGCACCGGGCCACCGCCGAAAACCATGGCCATCCCGGCTGCTTCAAGAATTTCGGCCCGGGTGCAGCCTGACTCCACTGAGAAGGCGGATATCCGCCTCTCATCCAAATCTTTTTCGCAGCGTCTCTGCTGCCGCAACAATGCTGCAGAGCTTTTGAAAAGCAACATCCTCGACGTTGACCGAGCGGCTGGCAAAACAGCCGAAACCGCAGTCGGTATTGAGAAAAAGCTGTTCCGGTCTGTAAAAATCAAGCGCTCTTGTGGCCTTTAGCACGATTTCCTCCGGAGTCTCAACTGTATCCGTCCGTGGATTGACCACGCCCAGTCCCAGTTCCCGATCCGAAAGAACCGAACCCACTACTTCGATATCGCCGGCCCTTGGGGTGGCATATTCCAGGACAAACTGATCGATCCGCATGGGTTTTAAGGCCGGGATGAGTTTGGCGTAATCCCCTTGCAGGAGCACCTCCTCCTGTTTGCTCCAATTGCCCCGGCAAATATGAATTCCTGTCCGAACGCCTTCGATGCCGGCGGTGATCCGGTTGATCAGTTCCGCCGCAAATTCCAGTTCCTTTCCCGCATCACGGCGGGTTGCAAGCGTTGCTCACATGAAAGTTCGCCGATCGCAGTTCTCCGACATGACAATTTCGGTGAGAACCGGTTCGTCGAACTGGACAAAGTCGCAACCGGCATCCCGCAGATCGATCAGCTCTTCCCGCAGGATTTTAACGATATCATCCGCCAGTTTTTTGTGATTGCGATAGACTTTGCCTGTCAGGGCCCCGACCCACATGGAACGGGTAAGCAGATACGGGCCGGGCAGGGTGATTTTGACCGGTTTTTTTGATATCGTGCGGAGAAATTTGAGGTCATTAACCGCGAGGGGCTCCCGCCGTGAAAGTTTGCCGATGCAGGTGGGATTTTTCACAGCCGAGGCCGGCATGTCCATGGTTCGCAGCATTTCTTCAAATTCGGCCTTGTCTTCGACATAGTCGAGCATATCGGCCAATGACATGAGCCGGGTGCCGTCAACCTTGTCCGCGATAAAGGCGTAGAAGCTCTCCCGGCGGTGTTCACCGTCTACGATGATATCGAGACCGGCCTTTTCCTGCAGGTGAACGGTTCTGCGGATCTCGACGTCGGCGACGTTGTCAAAATCCCTGCGGGACAGGGCCTTTTTCTGAAAAGCACGCAGGGCTTTGAGCATTTCCCTGGAACGGGGCCAGGAACCGACCTGGGTGGTCGTAAATGTTTTTATGTTTGTCATGATTTCTGCTGGAGTCAGACGATAGCCAGTCTGATATCCATATCCGTTCCTTTTTTGAGTGTGGCAACAAGGGGCGAGCGGTTGACCGTGCCCACCCAGATGGTTTTAACCGTGTCCTCATCCTCGAAGGTTGAAACAAAACATTTCACCGCGATGGTCTCAAAGGAGGGGTCGCCTTGTTCCACGCCCAGATGGGCCAGGATATTGTGGAGACGGGCGCTGATAGAGATTTCGATGTCATCGACATCCAGGCCTGCACGGGCGCAGTCACTGGCAAAACCGGTGACCAGCGAACCGGCGACAGCCCCGAGCAGATATTCAATCGCGCTCGGGTAACTGTCTTTTTCCTCAAAACTGGCAGGCTGGCCGATGTCAAAAGAGAAATTTCTGGCATAGACCTTGGCGTGCTGATGCCCGGCCGATCGGACTCTGGCCCGCCACTCAAAAGACTTTGCCTCCTGCTTGTCCCGGGCAAGGGCCTGGGTCTCTGCTTCAGCCTCCAGGGCTGCCCGGCGTCTGACAAAATATCGAACGAAACCCTCTGCCGGCAGGGAGCCCAGGTATTCATGGCCTACCATCCGACACCAGGGGGGCAGATCATCGGCAACCGTGGGTTCCCTGCTGCGCATTTCAAGAATCCCGTCCACCGGGGTCTTCAGCATGTTTTCACGGATCAGGAGGATGAGGCCGGTGCCGCAATCCAGGTCGCCGCCATCAAATATGGCGTCAGGCCGCAGGTTTGTGAAATCGGAAATCATGGGTTAACCTGTATGAATGAAGATTAAAAATCAGTAGGCAACGCAGGGTGATCCGTTGCTCAGCCATTCCACGAGACTGGCGCCACCGGCGGGCGTAGCTCCTTCGATCAGCATGTCTTCGGTGATGCCGCGTTTTTTCATGCAGGGGGTACATACATAGATTTTCCCTCCGGCCTTGATGAATTTATCAACGAGTTCCTTGAGCGAGGCAAAAGGCGCACCTTCATTGACCCTGACCATTTCTTCCTTGTGGGCGCACCAGACGCCATCGGAACTTAAGAAAACCATGGTTTCTTTTTCGCTGCCCTGGGCGGCATTGGCGACAACAAAGCCGAGTGTTGCTTTGTCGCCATCGGTTTTACAATGGGTGATTGACACACAAAAGGTGTTAGACATGAAGTGTACCTCCGAATTGGGTTATTTAAGGGTGATAAGATAATAGGGATGTTTTTGGTCCACGAGCGTGTTGCGGGTCATGCGACACCAGGCCGGCAGTTCCATGGGCGCCCCCGGATCCCGTGAGACCACCAGAACACGGTAACCTGAAGGCTGGGTTCGGAGATAGAGATGCAGGTTGATGATCACCCTGCCGCAGGTCTCCTCGCCGCCGTCAAATTCGTCGTCAAACTGCCAGTCGGGGATTTCTCGGTCCATTGCTGTTTGTATCCATTGGGATATAAAAAAAATCGGTTATTATGGCATAATCAATTCAATCTTCTGTCATATCTCTGCGAATGTGTCAAATTCACTTTATCTATAATATATCGTACATTATCACCATTGGTTATAGCTTTGAATATCGGATTGACAAACCCGACGATGTGATATATTGAAATTTTGATTCGTTTCGGACTCTGAATCGATTTCCATAATTTTCTTAAAACATGCGGTCGTTTTTTTGTGCCGTCAGAAATCCGGGACCTGAAATAACAGTGTCGTATTCGCAGGCAAAGCCCATAGTGCTTTGCCTGACTTCTTTAAATAAAGAAAAGTTTCAAGGCTTCCATCATGTATCCATTTTTCGGCTTTACCTGAGATAGTTTGAAGAACGCCACCCGTGTTGGTGGGCGCAGGATAAGACCGAAAGATCATGTCTCTGGTTAGTTCGTAGCCGGTTGTTTTTTCCTTCCTTTCGTCTTTCCTGAACATTTCTTCCTGATTGATTTATTTTTGTCGTCGGTCCACAGGGGATACCTGCGTTCCGGCAGGCGCTCCGTTGACCTCTATTCAGTGGTTGAAAGCGCTTTTGCGCCGTATTGGGCCGGAAAAACAGGCTTTCTTCTTTGCGGGGTTTGTCCGGGAACAAGGAGGAAAATTGATTCGTTGTGTTTACAGAAGTCCAAAATTCGACAGGCAACTGGTTTCGCTTCGCAAAGCCGGCAAAAAAGCCGCTATCGCTGCCGGCAAGGCGGACGGGATTGTCCACAGGCTGATACAGGGTTGCCGTCTCCCCGATGAAAACAGGATGGTCACCAACAATGGCGAATACCGGATCAGAAAATGTGTCAAATAC
The DNA here is from genome assembly GCA_903953895.1 of uncultured Desulfobacteraceae bacterium. Classification (GTDB taxonomy): domain Bacteria; phylum Desulfobacterota; class Desulfobacteria; order Desulfobacterales; family Desulfatirhabdiaceae; genus RAAP-1. The sequence goes on from CAJBLH010000184.1 coordinate 10,073, forward strand.
GATCTCGGTGGCGGCTATCGTCTAATTACCATTTGGCGGGGGGAGCATGTATTTGTTTCGTATATCGGAACGCACGATGAATGCGACCGCTGGATAGAAAACAACAGGCGACTACAGATTGAGGTTCTCAAGGAACGCAGTCAGGAAATTCCTGTTTCTGAAATAACGTCTGCTGTGAAAATCGAATCCCGTCCCCCGGCGGATGATGATCCCTGTATTTATCCCATTGATGAAAAATATCTCCGCATGATTTTTTGCGGATTGTCCGGCAGCGTTTGAGTCGGAACATCAATATCAAACTGCTGACCCTTTCGGAAGTTAAAGAAGTCCGCGGGGAAATGGGCAATTTTGAGGTTTCGGTGTTTCAGAAAGCCCGCTATGTGGATATGGACAAGTGTATCGCCTGCGGGGCATGTATGGAAAAATGTCCCAAAAAAATGCGGCAACTGTGAAAAAAACTGTCCGGCCGGCGCTATCAATTATGCGGATACCGATAAGCATCTGACCCTTCGGGTCGGCTCGATCAATTCTGGCGCCGGGGTTCAAGGTTTACGATCCCAGGCTGGAATGCACCATATTCTACATGGACATGCGCACCCACGGCAAAGGATTTGAAAACTGCTACAATCAGGCCCGGGAGAAATACGGCATCCGGTTTGTCCGCTGCCGCATTCATTCGGTTTACGGCCAGACCGGAGAAAACAAAGGCCAGGTTATCGATTATGTCGATGAATCCACCGGCAAATGGATCCGGAGCATCCATGACATGGTCGTACTTTCCGTGGGCATGGAGATTTCAGAGAAAGTCATGCGGCTGGCGGTTCAGTTGGACGTGGAACTGACCGGCGGCGGTTTTTGTAAGACCGGCTCCTTCAATCCGGTTACGACCAGTCGGAACGGTGTTTTTGTCTGCGGCGCATTTCAAGGTCCCAATGACATTCCGGAATCCCAGTTAATGGCCATGATCGCCAGTGCATAAAACATAGTAAAGGATAATTCGGCGTCGCTGGATCTGGCCAATTCCGGATACCTGGTATATCTGGTGGAAAGCAAACCGGCCATCGGCGGGGTGATGGCCCAGCTCGACAAAACCTTTCCCACCAACGATTGCGCCATGTGCGTCATATCGCCCAAGCTGGTAGAGGCCGGGCGTCATCTGAACATCGAGCTCTTCACCCTGACGGAAGTCGAGGCGGTCGAGGGCCAGGTCGGGAATTTCACCGTCAAGCTGCTGGAGTACCCGCGATATGTGGACCTGGCCAAATGTACGTCCTGCGGGGAATGCGCCAAGGCCTGTCCCATCGATACCCCCAATCTGTTCGACGAAGGGCTGCGGGATCGTAAAGCCACCTATAAACTCTATCCGCAGGGAATGCCCGGCGCATGTGAGTATTCAAGGATATATCGCCCTGATTCATCAGGGAAAATACCGGGAAGCCCATCCGTTTCCCGGCGTTTGCGGCAGGGTCTGTCATCACCCGTGCGAAAGTGCCTGTACGCGCGGGGATGTGGATCAGCCCATGGCCATTGAATATCTCCATCGCTTCATTGCAGACTACGGCTACCCACATAAGGCGGGACACTTTTGATGCGGCTCATCACTCAAATACCGGAATTGCCCCTGTCTAGACGCAGTAGGTCGGTTGCTCCCGTAAGCCCTTGTAAGTAAAATTGTCCCGGCTTATGTGGGTAGCCATTATTTTGACGGCTTATGCCCGGTGGCCCGGTGTTCCAAAAGCCTGATGAACGGCCCCTGTGGCGGCAGCGCCCAAGGGGTGTGCGAAATCAGCAAAGAGGTTCCCTGCATCTGGGATATGATCGTCCGAAAGAAAACCGAGCAGGGGAGATTGAACGATCTGCTCCACTACACCCCCGCCAAGGACTGGCGCACATCCCGGAACGGCGGTCTCCGTAAATCCATCAGGGAGGAGCTGACCCAATGAACGATATCAAATCCGGAAGCAACCTCGAAAAAGTTTTGAAATCAGGTCATTTCGCCTTTACCGGCAAGTGCGGTCCGCCCAAAGGCGCCAATGTGCATCATCTCAAGGAGAAAATCGCCTTTCTTAAAGGAAACGTGGATGCCGTCAACATTACCGACAACCAGACGGCCGTGGTCAGAATGTCGAGCTGGGCCGCCTCTGCCCTGTCCATTCAGGAAGGGGTGGAGCCAAATTTTCAGATGGTTTGCCGGTACCGCAACCGCCTGGCCATGATGAGCGATATTCTGGGTGTTTATGCCCTGGGCGTCCGGAACATGCTCTGTCTTTATCATCCAGCGGCTGCGCGGCGCCGGCAAGGGAAAAGCCGCCGAAGAAGGTATCAAGATCGCCATCGAGCAGATCGAGGAGTTCAAGGAGATGAATGGTGTTGCCGGCGTGCATCTCATGGCCATTGAATGGGAGCACCGGGTGGCGGAAATCGCGGAGCGGGCCAGGATGCTGCCGCGGCCCGTAATCCCCTGAGCATAATGATGCCGTGATGTTCATCTGAAATTTCGGGAATATTTGCCGGAATTGAGAAAAGCCGAAGCGCCGAAATAACGAAACGGGGGATTGATCCATGTCATTTGCGCATGGATCAATCCCCCGTTTTCTTTGAATGTCACATCCCGATCCGGATGCACACATGACAATCCGGGAAGTAATATCATTGCGTTTTTGTGTAATTCAGACCTCGTTAATTAAAAAATGCGACGGTTTTTATTTGTAATAAAATCAAATAGTAATGGTCATTTTATCTATATTGGACATTTTAAATTTCTTACAGCCACCATAGCACCTATATATTGATGCTATTAATCAATAAAACACCATATGATGTAGATGAACAGAAATAATATGGCTGATTTTGTCCATAATTTTGATGGAAATTGACTCGTTTTTAAAGAGGTCTGAATTGGTGTACATATTACGGACCCATGGGGGCCACAATGTATTGGCCGTACAAAAAGGCATCGTACCGTATCATGAATAAACAGTATCCATGAAAACCACGATAGATACACTTCATCTCCGATTAACCGAAACCGTAAAAGGCGCCGGCTGAGCATCCAAACTGCCTCCGGGGGACCTGGAGAAGGCGCTGTGCGGGATGGTGTTTCCCACCAATGCCAATGTGCTGGTCGGGCTGGACTGCGCGGATGACGCCGGCGTCTATCGCGTATCCGATGACCTGGCCCTGATTCAAGCCGTCGATTTTTTCACGCCGATTGTGGATGATCCCTATGCATTCGGTCAGATTGCCGCCGCCAATGCCCTGAGCGACATCTACGCCATGGGCGGCATTCCCAAAACCGCCATGAACCTGGTGGCCTTTCCCTTAAAAACAATGGATATTTCCGTGCTCCGGCAGATCATTCAGGGCGGCCTGGACAAATTGACCGAGGCCGGGGTCGTGCTGATCGGTGGACACAGCATCGAAGACAGCGAGTTGAAATACGGACTGTCGGTTACCGGATTCATCCATCCCAGCCGGGTACTGACCAAAAAAACGATCCGCCCGGGGGACCGGCTGATTCTGACCAAGCCCCTGAGTACCGGCATCGTCAACACCGCGATCAAAGGGGGGCTGGCGTCTTCATCCGTCATCGAAAGCACGATTCGCTTGATGGCGACCCTGAATCGCCGGGCCGCCGAGATCATGAGCGACTACCCGGTCAGCGCCTGCACGGTCATCACGGGTTTCGGCCTGATCGGCCATCTGGCCGAAATGGTAGCAGGTTCTGGATTTGGCATGACAATTTATGCATCAATGCTTCCCGTCATCCCGGAAGCCAGGGAATATGCCGCCATGGGCCTGGTGCCGGCGGGCGCTTACAAAAACAGGGAATTCCGGGAAAACATGGTGACCTTCGGCCCGCAAGTGGATCGGGTCCTGCAGGATATTTCTTTTGATCCCCAAACCTCCGGCGGCCTCTTGATCAGCATTCCCGGTGCTCAGGCGGATGCGCTTCTGGCCGGACTGAAAGATCGCGGCATCCCCCACGCCGCGATCATCGGGGAAGTGACAGATGCGCCAGAACATATTTCGGTGATTTAGCTGCTACATTTTCCATCTTGCATATTCACGCCTGAAAGCTGTCCATTCCGAATCTCTCTATCGGATGTGTTCTGAAAACGATTCCTGCTGTTTCTATTCCATTAAAAAAATTGACAAATGTTCCTGAAATAACATACAGGAATACTTGCCGGATTAAATTCAACAATCGGTGATGCTGTTCAAACTCAATGGTTACAGTAGTGAACTGCACGAATCCCATGATTGAGCTTCCAGGGGGGCAACATTGCTGCAGGTTGACTCGTATGGATCGTCTTTAGATGGCTTCCAGGCAAGAAGAGTCAGTCAATACGCTTTAGCCCTGATGAAATTCAAAATATTGAGGTAAATTATGGCGAATATAGGATCAAAAAAAAGACCCATCGTAGCTCGCGTTCACACGGAAGAACGCGCTCAGTATGTTGCGGAAACATGCAAGGCTCACGGATGGCATTTCATCATCGGTTTTGAAATGGATAAACCAGAGGATATTTCCGATTTGGAAAAAGCGTTAAATCCGCCGCAACCGCTTATCTCAACGAAAGTAGGGAGGAACGATCCATGCCCATGTGGCAGTGGAAAGAAATACAAGAAATGCTGTGGAGCAGCGTGATTCTATACCAAAAGATTGGTAGACTCCGTGCCGAGCGAAAAATATGATGGATTTTATCTGTAAAGGCAGGAGATATACGATACGTGTCTGAAAACAACGAACTGGAAAAAACCCTGTGGGCGGCTGCGGACAAACTCCGTTCGAACATGGATGCTTCTGAGTACAAGCATATTGTTCTCGGCCTGATCTTTTTGAAATACATCTCGGATGCCTTCAACGATCTGTACGAGCAGCTCAAAGCAGGTGAAGGGGAGTTTGAAGGGGCCGACCCGGAAGATGCCGATGAATACCTGGCTCACAATAGCTTCTTCGTGCCGGAAAAGGCCCGCTGGCAGTTTTTGCAGGATCGTGCCAAACAGCCGGAGATCGGTAAATGGCTCGACGAGGCGATGGATGCCATCGAAAAGATCAATCCGTCACTCAAGGGGGTGCTTCCCAAGATCTACGCAGATCCGGAACTGAACAAGCAGCGCCTGGGCGAAATCATCGATCTCATCGGCACCATCGGCTTCAACCAGAGCGGCCACAAGGCCAAGGATCTTCTGGGCCGGGTGTATGAATATTTTCTCGGTCAATTCGCCAATGCCGAAGGGAAGAAGGGAGGGCAGTTCTGGACGCCGGCAAGCATTGTCAAAGTGCTGGTCGCCATGCTCGAACCCTACCATGGACGGGTTTATGATGGATGCTGCGGCAGCGGCGGTATGTTCGTACAAAGCGAACGCTTCGTGGAGGAACATCAGGGCAACGTCAAGAACCTGTCCATTTATGGTCAGGAATCCAACCCCACCACCCTGCGTCTTGCCAAGATGAATCTGGCAATTCGCGGCATCGATGCCTGCATCGAGTTGGGCGATACTTTTCTAAATGATAAACACAAGGATATGAAGGCCGACTTTATCCTTGCCAATCCCCCCTTTAATGTGAGCGACTGGAGCGGTGAACACCTGCGGGAGGATAGCCGTTGGAAATTCGGCGTTCCGCCAACGGGCAACGCCAACTACGCTTGGTTGCAGCACTTCGTCCACAAGCTCAGCCCCAGCGGAACGGCGGGGATTGTGCTAGCCAACGGCAGTATGAACTCCAACTCCGGCGGCGAGGGAGAGATCCGCAAAAACATGATCGAGGCAGGTCTGATTGACTGCATGGTGGCTCTGCCGGCCCAGCTTTTTTACAACACCATGATCCCCGCCTGTCTCTGGTTTCTGGCCCGAAACAAGACCAACGGCAAATTCCGTAACCGTTCGGACGATATTCTCTTTATCGACGCCCGCAAGATAGGCTCCATGATCAACCGCCGTAACAAGGAGTTTTCGGACGAAGACATTGCCCAGATAACCGATACCTATCACGCGTGGCGCAATATCGGCGGACGGTATGAAGACAAGGCCGGCTTCTGTAAAGCTGCGACCCTCGAAGAAGTTCGAAAAAACAACTACGTACTCATGCCGGGCCGATATGTCGGCACCGAGGCGGAAGAGGATGATGGCATCCCCTTTGATGAAAAGATGAACGCCCTCACAGCGAGACTGGCCGAGCAGTTTGCACGGGGCAGTGAACTGGAGAAGATCATCCGGGAGAACTTGAAAGGGATTGGGTATGAGTTCTGATCTGGCCTTTTACGGCAGTCTTCTGACCGAGATCAAGGATCGGATCCGTCAGGCCCAGACACGCGCCGCTCTTTCCGCCAATTCAGAGATGATCGCGATGTATTGGGATATCGGTCGGATGATTCATCTGAGACAACAGATGGAGGGCTGGGGCGCTGGAGTCATTCCCCGGCTGACCGTCGATCTTAAAAACGAGCTGCCTGAGATCAAAGGGTTCTCCGAGCGGAATATTAAACGGATGTTAACCTTTTTCCGTGAATACCCGATATTCGGAATTGTGCCACGACCCGTGGCACAATTGGGCGGCACGGACAATCTGATGGAAAAAGTGCCGCAGCCTGTGGCACAAATGCTTGAAAGCAGCCCAAATTTGCAGCAGCTCGCTGCAAAAATTCCATGGGGTCACAATATTCTGCTGATGGAGAAGATCAAAGACCTGCCCATCCGCCTCTGGTACATGCAGCAGACCATCGAGCAGGGTTGGAGCCGGGATACGCTGGTGGCGATGATCAAGAGCAAAGTCCATGACCGACAGGAACAGGCGGTCAGTAATTTCTCAGTCCGCCTCCCCGTGCCGCAATCGGAGCTTGCCCGGCAGTTGCTCAAAGACCCCTATATTTTCGACTTTCTGACCCTTGAGGAACCTTTTCATGAGCGAGAACTGGAGACCGGGCTGATCCGGCACCTGGAGAAATTTCTACTGGAACTTGGGTCCGGCTTTGCCTTCGTCGGACGTCAGTATCATCTGGCAGTGAGTGACAGGGATTTTTACCTTGATCTGCTTTTTTATCACCTCAAACTGCGCTGTTTCATCGTTATTGAACTGAAGAAGGGCGACTTCAAACCAGAGTACGCCGGCAAGATGAACTTTTACTGCTCAGTGGTGGACGACCAGCTCCGGAACGAAACCGATCAACCCACCATCGGCCTGATTCTCTGCCAGACCAAGGACCGCATCCTGGCTGAATACAGCCTGCGCGACATCCACAAACCCATCGGAATTTCCGACTATGAGTTGACCCGCGTCCTGCCGGAGAACCTTAAATCCAGCCTGCCGACGGTGGAGGAGATTGAAGAGGAGTTGGGAGGGAATTTGGGATGAGTGCTGAAGGTTGGGAAGCAATTTCACTGGAAGAAGCTATTGAATTTAAAAATGGGAAATCTTCGCATGAGAGAAAAGATATAGGTTTAAATCCTGTTTTTGGTGGCAATGGGATAATTGGTTATACAGAAGAATCGAACAGCGACTTTGAAACCATAGTTGTAGGTCGTGTTGGTGCTTACTGTGGCAGTGTATATTACTACAAGGGAAAATGCTGGGTTACTGACAATGCGATTATTGGTAAGGTTAAGCAACCTTATGAGGGTTTGTACTTGTTCTATTTAATGAAAATGATTGATTTAAATAGTCATAGGACTGGGTCTAGCCAGCCTTTGGTAAATCAGTCAATTTTAAACTCAATACAGGTCAAAGTCCCACGCAAAAAAGTTACACAAACGCGCATTGCAGCCATCCTCTCCGCGCTGGACGATAAGATCGAACTGAACCGTCAGACCAACGCCACGTTGGAGGCCATCGCCCAGGCGATTTTCAAGGAATGGTTTGTGGATTTCCGCTTCCCCGGAGCCACCGGTGAAATGCAGGACAGCGAATTCGGCCAGATCCCGAAAGGGTGGCGGGTTGGGAGGATAGGGGATATTTGTGAACTAAATCCAAAGTTAACCCTGAGAAAAGGCACCATCTCCAAGTACGTTGAAATGAAAAATCTCTCTCAGTGCTTATTGTCAATTGAGGAGCCAAGAAAGCGTGAATTTGTGTCAGGAAGTAAATTCCAAAATGGAGACACGTTATTTGCAAGAATTACCCCTTGTCTCGAAAACGGCAAAACAGGCTTTGTTGATTTTCTGACTGATTTGGAAATTGGATGGGGCTCTACAGAATTTATTGTCTTGAGAGGAAGAAATTATATCAACCCCTATTTTATTTATTGCTTATCGCGGCTCTCAAATTTTCGCGAATTTGCCATACAATCTATGGTCGGTTCTTCTGGAAGACAACGTGTTGTTGAATCCATTCTATCCGATTATCCTACAGTAATTCCTGATCAAGAGACTGTGAATAATTTCTTGAACGTTGTGGAAAAAATGTTTTTTCAAGTGAAAAATAATTCTGATCAATCCGCCACTGTCGCCAAAATCCGCGACTCCCTTCTTCCCAAACTCATGTCCGGAGAGATCGAAGTATGAGCGATGGGAAGAAAATCGAATTTGTCGATAATCCCGACTTCAACCGCTGGCTTGAGGAAAATTATCAGGTCTGCATTGAAGAGTATGAATACCCATCGAGCAGGGTCCTCTATAACACCACATACGAAGACTATATTGAAGCCCTTGGCCGCTATAATGCAGACCCCAAAATAGAATTTTCTCGAATTGAAGATAAATTTCCGTCACCTATTGCCTATTATTTTTATCAGGCAAATAACAATTACCAGAACGAACATCATCGCCTCGATTTACTCAAGTCCTGTTGGGAATCCATCGTATTTTTACTTTTCGGCCTGGTAGTTGCGGAAGCAAGACATAAAAAGTTGCAAATAAAAGACATCGGTATCACCTGGAAAACTTTTTGGAGTGATAGACTCTTTGAAAAACTCACCATCATAGAAAACATTATTGATTACACCACCAAAAACGGCATCGTTTTTGAGTGCGCAAGATTCATTCCGATTGCCACACTGGCTGACATTAAAACCTTGAATCAAGAACGTAACGGCTTTGCCCATGCGGCTGCAAGAACGGCTGCTCAGCAGAAGGAACTGTATGAAGTCCTCTGTCCGCTGTTGGAAGACGTGCTTAAACAGCTCATTGGGCTTGAAAATGTCATCATCCTCCGCTACCACTCCTCCGAAACGCCGCTGGTCCCTCGTTGTGAAATTTTCAATGGAAGTTCTATTGAAGGACGCAAAGAGGGCATCGTTCTTAAAAAAGAAAGGTATATCGAAATTCTTGATCATTGGAATGCAAGTTCCATCTTTGCAATGATCAATGACCAAATATTTTGCCTCTCACCCTTTATTCATTTCTCGCAAGATGCCCATGAAACCAACGCCGTTCTTTGTTTTTATAAAAAAGAAAGAAACGGGAAGTATCTCTTTGAGGTGGTAAGCAAAGCGCAGGATAAGGAATTTGAAAAAAGCTGTTTCACCACGACGGAAAATCAACTCCGTGAACTGGTGGTTCCATGAGCGATAAAACCAGTTATAACCCCACCATGCATCACCGCCATTCCATCCGTTTGCGGGGGTATGATTATTCCCATGCCGGGGCGTATTTCATTACCATTTGCACCCAAAACCGAGAACGTTTGTTTGGGGAAATTACGGACGGGGAAATGAAAATGAATGACGCAGGGCAAATGGTACAAACCGTTTGGGATGAAATGCCGAATCGATTTGACGGCCTGGAATTGGACAGATTTGTCGTGATGCCAAATCACATTCACGGCATCATTGTTTTACCCCGTAGGGGCGAATCTTGTATTCGCCCTTGCATTCGTCCATTTATTTCCCCCGGTATTCATGCCCCCATTCATTCCGATCCAACAAATGGCCGTTCAACGGATCATGGGGGTGATTTCGGGGGCCACGATCACAGGGGCGATCATGGGGGCGACGATCGCAAGGGCGATCACAAGGATCGCCCCTACGGGACATTGCCGGGTACGGTGGGACGGATATTTCAGGCATTTAAATCAATCACCACACATGAATATACGAATGGGGTTAAACAACACGGCTGGTTGCCGTTTCCCGGTAAATTATGGCAGCGCAATTATTGGGAACATATCGTCCGCAATGAATCTGAGTTGAGCCGCATTCGCGATTATGTCAAAAATAATCCCGTACAATGGGAATCGGATAGGCTTTACAGGCGGCCGACCGGTCGCATCAACGGGATCAGAGAAACCGCAACAGAATACGAGCTGGAGGAATGGATGGCATGAGCAGCCGACTGTATGAATCCGAAATCGAGCAGATCGTTCTTGATCTTCTTTGTGAAGAGAACGGTTACGCAGTGGTTCATGGCTCGGTGATATCCGAAGGCGCCCGCAAGGAACGAGAATACACCGAGGTCGTGCTGCAAGGCCGCCTGCGTGATGCCATTGACCGCCTGAACCCGGCCATTCCCGCCGATGCCCGTGAGGAGGCTGTAAAGAAAGCGCTTCGCACGGTATCGGTCAATCTGCTGGAAAACAACGAAGCCTTTCATCGGATGCTTACGGACGGCATCGATATCAAATTCTCCATCGGCGAGGGCAAGGCCAGGACCGACAAGGTCTGGCTGGTGGATTTTGCCAATCCCGACAATAATGAATTTTTGGCGGTCAATCAGTACACGGTGCTGGAAAACCACAACAACAAACGTTCCGATGTGGTGGTGTTTGTCAACGGCCTGCCGCTTGTGGTGATGGAGCTGAAAAACGCCGCTGATGAGAACGCCGATGTCAAGGCGGCTTTCAATCAATTGCAGACCTACAAGCAGTTGATTCCCTCACTCTTTACCTGTAATGCCGTACTGATCATCAGCGACGGCTGGTTTGCCAAGGTCGGCACGCTCTCAAGCGAATATCCCCGCTTCATGGAATGGAAGACCGGAGATGGTGAAACCATCATCGACACCAAGCTGCAATCCGCCCTGGAGCCGATGATCAAGGGGCTGTTGAGCAAAAGAACGCTGCTTGATGTCATCCGCCATTTCATTGTTTTTGAAAAGACCCGGGAAAAGACCATCAAGAAGGTGGCTGCCTATCATCAATATTATGCGGTGAATAAGGCCATCGAGTCAACGATTCGGGCCGCATTACCGCCGGAGGGGAAATCGCAACCCGAGTTTCACGAAGATCCGGCTAAATACGGTTTTGCCAATGCCAGGAATCAACCCCCTGGAGATAAACGGGGCGGTGTCGTGTGGCATACACAAGGAAGCGGCAAGAGTTTGTCCATGGTCTTCTACGCCGGGAAGCTGGTTCTGGCCGAGGAAATGAGCAACCCGACCCTGATGGTGCTGACCGATCGAAACGACCTGGATCAGCAACTTTTCGAAACGTTCAGCAACTGCCAGCAACTGCTGCGCCAGACACCTGGTCAGGCTGCAAATCGTGAAGATCTCAAAAAACTGCTGTCAGTTTCTTCAGGCGGCGTGGTCTTTAGCACGATTCAAAAATTTCTCCCTGAGGAAGCGGGCTCAAAATATCCGCTGCTTTCCGAGCGGCGCAATATTGTCGTCATTGCCGATGAGGCGCATCGCAGTCAGTATGATTTTATCGACGGATTTGCCCGCCACATGCGTGATGCGCTGCCAAATGCCACCTTTATCGGTTTTACCGGCACGCCGATTGAGAAGGAAGACAAAAACACCCAGGCGGTCTTCGGCGATTATATCGATGTGTATGATATTCAACAGGCCGTGGAAGACGGCGCCACGGTGCGCATCTACTATGAAAGCCGTCTGGCCAAAATCGAGCTTACACAAGCCGATCAAAAAGCGCTGGATGAGAGGGTCGAGGAGGTCACCGAAGGTGATGAGCTGACCGAACGGCAGAAACGCTTTGCCAGATGGACCGGCAAGGAAGCGGTGGTCGGCAGCAAGGGGAGATTGGAGCAGGTGGCAGCCGATCTGATCCACCATTTTGAACAGCGGATCGCGGCGGCGGATGGCAAGGGGATGATTGTCTGCATGAGCCGCCGGATATGTGTCGAACTGCATGCGCAGATCATAAAATTGCGCCCGCAATGGTACGACGCTGATGACGACAAGGGAACGATCAAGGTCATCATGACCGGCTCCGCCAGTGATCCGCTGGAGTGGCAGGAGCATATCCGCAATAAACCACGCCGAAAGACCATCGGCGATCGGTTGAAAGACCCGAAAGATCCGCTCAGACTGGTGATTGTCCGGGACATGCTACTGACTGGGTTTGATGCGCCTTGTCTGCATACGCTCTACATCGACAAGCCGATGAACGGTCATAACCTGATGCAGGCGATTGCCCGGGTCAACCGGGTCTTTGGAGACAAGGAGGGCGGGCTGATCGTTGATTACATCGGCATCGCCCAGGATCTTAAAAACGCCCTGGCCATTTATACCGAAAGCAGAGGGAAAGGGAAACTGGCCTATGATCAGGAAGTGGCCGTGGTCAGGATGCTGGAACTGCATGAAATTGTGGGGGATATGTTCGGGACCTTCGACTTCCACAGATATTTTACCTTGGAGCCGAAGGCCAAGCTGAATTTCATTCTGGATGCCGCCAACTTCATCTCTGATTTGACGGACGAAAAGGATGGGAAGACAGTCCGTAACGGTAAGGAACGGTTTAAGGAAAACGTCGTCAAGCTGCAAAAGACGTTCAGTCTGTCTGTCCCTCACCCCAAGGCCTTTGAAATACGGGATGATCTGGCTTTTTTTCAGGCGATCAAGGCCCGCTTCGCCAAATTTGACGAGCAGGGTAAAGTCCGCACCAATGAAGAAATTGAGACCGCTATCCGTCAGATTGTCAATGATGCCATCATTTCCAAGGAAGTAATCGATGTCTTTGATGCTGCGGGAATCAGGAAACCGGATATTTCCATTCTATCGGATGAGTTCCTGGCTGAGATTCAGGGAATGGATCGAAAGAACCTTGCCTTCGAACTATTGAAACGCCTTCTGAGCGATGAAATCAGGAATCGGGCCAAATCGAATCTTGTCCAGGGCAAGAAGTTTTCAGAGTTATTGGCCGCGGCTGTCAAACGCTACCAAAGCGGTCTGATTGATTCTGCGAAAATTATCGAAGAGCTGATTCAGCTTGCCAGAGATATTCGCGAGGCCGACAGGCGCGGCGAGAAGCTGAATTTGCGGGTGGATGAACTCGCCTTTTTCGATGCTCTTGCGGATAACCCGACAGCAGAAGCCGTGCTTGGCGACCAGACACTAAAACAGATCGCCCATGAATTGGTTGACAGCGTAAGAAAAAACACCTCTATCGATTGGCAGTTAAAAGAGAGCGTACAGGCAAAATTGCGGGTTTTGGTGAAACGAATTCTCAGAAAGTACAAGTATCCTCCGGATGACCCCAGCACCGGGGAATATACCGTTTCCGTCAACAAGGTACTTGATCAAGCGGAGTTGCTGGCAGAATTCTGGATAAATGATCCACAGTCGGCTTCTATAAAAAAGGGTTTCGGTCGTTGAAGGCAAAACGAAATCTGATACTCATCGGAATGCCCGGGGCCGGCAAAAATTCATCCAACCGAGTCCTGACAAAAAGAACGGTCCGCCCGGGAGATCAACTGATTCTGACCAAGCCCCTGGGAAACGGCATCGTCAATACCGCGATCAAAGGCGGGCTGGCGACTCTGGACGCCGGTAATCATTGCCAAAGTGCTGGTCGCCATGCTCGAACCCTACCATGGTCGAGTCTATGACGGATGCTGCGGCAGCGACGGCAGGTTCGTACAAAGTGAACGCTTCGTGGAGGAACAGCAGGGCATCGTCAAGAATCTGTCCATTTATGCTCAGGAATCCAACCCCACCCCCCTGCATCTTGCCAAGATATGAGCTTCCAGAGGTAAAGGGATTTTCCGAGCGAAACATCGGGTATATGATTCGATTTTTTCGGGAATATGGCGAGCCGCCGTTTTTGCAGCAGGTTGCTGCAAAATTACAAGCGGAACAAACGAAAAATTATATTGTGACAGATACTTAGCTTGGCGATGGTGCATCAATTTCGTTGACAGCTCCTACTTCACGGTATCACTATTACCGGTAATACACAACCGGAGGTTAAATCATGAGAGTAACATCAAAAGGTCAGGTCACAATCCCTCAACGCATTCGCGGGAAACTGGGGATAACCCCCGCAACAGAGGTAGATTTCATTGAGGAAAAAGGTCACATCTTTTTGGTGCAGCGAAAAGATGAAAAGGCAGGCATACGGAAGTTTGCAAAACTCCGTGGTTTGCGTCTGTCAAAATGACCACAGATGAAATCATGGCGCTGACGAGGTCGGAAGAATGACCGGCGTTCTCGTGGATTCGAATATCATTTTAGACAACCTTCTGGATGACCCGAATTGGGCTGACTGGTCAGAAACTGCACTGACTGATGCCAACCAAAGTTCTGATGGGAACTGGATGGAATGCATGTAAATGGGAGCGGATCAATCTAATTGTTGTCGAGCAGAAAAATAGGAGTAAGAATGTCAGCAAACTCAGACAAGCCACATCTCTGGAAAGCAGATACCCTTGAATCAATCGATTTTTTTAATGATTGGTTTTTAAGATTTGCGCCTCTCACTTATCGGCGGCAGCGTGAAATCAGAACTGGAGAAGTAGCCAATGCGCTTGAGATTACTGAAAATCTTCGATCATTAACCATTGCTTTGCTTAAGGCCAATCCGGGCATTCTGCCAATGCTCCGTATGACCGCTGCACCGCCGCTTGCTCGTGACCGGCTTGTCGGTTTGGCCTACACCAGCAAAAATCTTATATCCTCCATGGAAGGTTCCGAGGATAAGCCTTCTCGAATTCCACCAAGAATGCCTGAAGCTGAACTGGATGCCCATCTGACAAGAATTGTGGATGTTTTGTCAGAATTGGCGGATCGCGATTTGTTTCCATGGCTTGAATATCCCTCTCTTGAGCCAACAGCGGAGGAGATGATTCGGAGTGCATCGGTCGTTGCGGATAGACTTTGTGGAGCCGCTGCCGATCCAATTATTCGAAATGCTCAGGAAAGACGTCAGTTGGCTGCGATCGGGAAATTTTTACAAACATATGGATACAGAGAGATTGCTCCTATCGACTTTGATGATTTGCTTGCCATGCCAGCGGGCACCTATACCTTCCGATGCAATGTAGCAGTCGGTTCCGAAAATTCTCCATTCAACATTCCGATTGATTGTATTATTTCGAAGCATGGACGCCAGCCAGACGAATTCCCACTTCTGGTCGAAGCAAAGTCGGCGGGAGACGCAACCAATACAAACAAGCGGAGAAAAGAAGAGGCTCAGAAATTCACCCAATTAAAGCAAAAATTTGGAGAGTACATCACCTTTATTCTGTTCCTGTGTGGTTATTTTGAACCTGGCTATCTTGGTTATGAAGCATCGGAAGGGATCGATTGGATTTGGGAGCATCGCATTAACGATTTCCTTTATTATCTGGGGAACTCAGCCTGCTCCCCTATCGCCAATCAGGTAAAAGAAGATATCGCTTCATATTCGATCAATTTTCTGGCGATTGAAGCCGAGCGACTGCGGCGTCAAAGGGCTGTTGATTCTTCCAGGACGGCCTTGCAGCGTAATCAGCTTGGGCAGTTTTCCACTCCCTTCTCATTGGCCAACCAAATATCGTCATATACGATATCTCTTTGTCGAGATAGTCCAAAGTTATTCTTGTGTGAACCCGCCTGCGGCAGTGGCGTTTTTATTTCAGCCAGCATTGGCCAGGGAAGAAAAGATTTCTCCTTCAGAGGTATCGAAATTGATAGCTCATATGCAAATATTTGTCGGGAACTTTTCGCTGATTATGATGTGGAAGTAATCAATGAAGACTTTTTCAAATTCATAGATTCGGAAACTGCTCATCAACAATGCGACCTGATCATAACCAATCCGCCCTATATTCGCCACCACCATATCGAATTCACAGAAAAACGGCGTTTGCAGGATTTGGCTCGTTCAAGACTCGATATTGAGGTTAGCGGCCTATCGGGGCTTTACATTTATTATATACTGCTATCTCACTGGCTACTTAAAAATGAAGGCATTGCATCATGGCTGATCCCAAGCGAGTTTCTTTACACAAACTACGGAAAGGCTCTACGAGAGTATTTGGCAGAGAAAGTAACACTGCTGCGGATTCACAGATTTGACGCCGATGATGTGCAGTTCGAAGATGCTCTCGTTTCATCTTGCGTCGTGACGTATCAGAAATCCTTAAAGCCGAAAGGACATACGTTTGATCTTACAAAAGGGACTTATCACTCCCCAAAATCAACAGAAAAAATATCGAGCGTTAATTTAAGTCCACTTGAAAAGTGGTCTTTTTTCGAGTCCGCCGTTCCTGAACCAGGTAATGGAATAACTTTAGAGGATTTGTTTCATGTAACTCGAGGGTTGGCAACGGGAAACAATGATTTCTTTATATTGGATGCGAAAGAAGCCATGGAGAAAGGCGTTGAATCGGTGTTTCTTGTTCCCTTGTTGCCTGGTCCCCGAGAACTGAAATCATCCGTCATAGAGGCAGATGCGGAAGGGTTGCCGGTTATTCCCAATAAACGTTTCTTGCTTTCTGTGACGAAGTTGCCTGAAGAATTGAAAACCAAGTTTCCTGGCGTCGTTAAGTATCTGGAAGAAGGTATTCAGAAAGGCGTTCCGGATGGGTATCTTTGTCGCTCGCGTAAAATGTGGTATTTTCAAGAAAAGAGAGATCCACCTTTGTATTTGGCAACTTACATGGGCAGGAACGGATCTGCGAATAAGCCTCCGATACGCTTTTTCCTTAACCGTTCTAAGGGGCTCGTGACAAATGTTTTTATCTGTCTATATCCAAGGCCGAATCTCCAGCGACTGTTGCGTGCAGATCCTGCACGAGAGGTAGAACTCCTGTATACACTGAATGCGATTTCTCCGGCAAACATCGAAAAAGCGGGAAGAAGCTATGGGGGGGGGTTGCAAAAGGTCGAACCCAAGGAACTCCGATCCGTGCGTTTGGAATCTACCCCTTCCTGGCTCACGATAAAAAAACTTGAGCAAGGCGAACTCTTCCATGCCCAACATATCACTTCAGCAGACAGCCAAGGCAAATCGATCGTGCTAAATTGAGAATTTTGTCCGGAGAGATGACGAAGGGACGACATGACTTCTTTTGAAAATCTGTTCGTGAAGTATCAAAACTTGCTGACCGAAAACAGCAATTTGAAAGAAGAAATCAGAGTCCTGAAGACTTGCCTGGCCGGTGTGGAGCTGGGGATTCCGGTTGGCGAAAGCTCCGAGCAAGGGGGTGAACCGGAGACGCCCCCGCGTCAATCCGAAGCTTACGTATCGCCGGTCGATATCAGCAATAAGTCTGACAGCGTAGAAAAGATCAAACTCTTCATATCGCGTTTCAAGGGCCGGGATGATGTATATGCAAGGCGGTGGGAAAACAAAAAGAAGGGCACATCCGGCTATTCGCCTTCCTGTGTGAATGAATGGAAGCCCGGCGTTTGCGCCAAACCGAAGGGGTCTTGTGCTGGCTGCACGCATAAGGAATATGCCGCTTTGGACGAAGCGGTCATCGATCAACACCTGCGGGGGAAAATTGTCGCCGGAATATACCCAATGGGACTTGACGACACATGCTGGTTTTTAGGCATTGATTTTGATAAGGGAGAATGGCGAAAGGATATCACGGCACTGAGAGATGTGTGTGCTGAATTCGAAATTCCCGTTGCCGTTGAACGGTCTCGTTCCGGGGACGGCGCACACGCCTGGTTTTTCTTTGAAAGACAAATCCCTGCTGCTCTTGCCAGAAAATTCGGGGCTTCCCTGGTTACCTACACCATGAACAAGCGACACGAAATCACATTCAAGTCATATGACCGATTCTTCCCCAATCAAGACACGTTACCAAAAGGCGGGCTGGGAAATCTGATCGCGCTCCCTCTGCAAAAAGAAGCGAGAAAGCTTAATAACAGCGAATTCATAGACGAAAACCTCGTCTCGTATGCGGACCAATGGGCTTTTTTAGGTTCTGTCCGAAAATTGTCCGGCGATGAAGTGGAAAGCCACATATCGAGACTAACCGGCGGTAACGAATTGGGGGTTTTGAGGATAGATGAAGAGGAGGCGCCAAAGCCATGGGAATCGGTCAAGATCACGTTGACGGGAACCGATTTTCCACGACAGATCGAGATTGTGAAGGCGAACATGCTGTATGTTCCAAAGAGCGGCTTTTCTCAGCGGGGACTGAATCGGCTGAAGCGTCTTGCTGCCTTTAAAAATCCGGAGTTTTATAAAGCTCAGGCGATGCGCTTATCGACCTACGGAAAGTCGAGAATTATCGCCTGCGCCGATGAAACCGCCGACTATCTCATGCTACCCAGAGGGTGTGAGACGGACCTTAACGCGATCTTTTCCGAATATGGAACCGAAATCACCTCTATTGACCATACCACTTCCGGTAGAAAAATCGATATCGATTTCAGCGGCACCTTGAGGGATGAGCAAGCCATCGCCATCGACAAATTGCTCAACCATAACATCGGTGTCCTCTCCGGTACGACCGCCTTCGGTAAAACGGTTGTAGCCATCAAACTGATCGCCGAAAGAAAAGTAAACACGCTGATCATTGTCAACCGGACCAGTCTGGTCTCCCAGTGGACCAAGCGATTGATGGAATTCCTTGCCATTCATGAGACATTGGCGGCATCCGATAACGATGGTGAAAAGAAAAGAGGAAGAAAGAAAATCAGAACCGTTATCGGGCAACTGGGACAGGGAAAAAACATTCTTGGCGGCATTATCGACATAGCACTCATACAGTCGCTCGGCAGAATAGGTGAGATAAAGGAACTCTTGAAGGATTACGGCATGATCATCGTCGATGAATGTCACCATGTCGCGGCCTTCAGCTTCGAGAACATCCTCAAGAACGCGACTGCCAAATATGTATACGGGTTGACCGCAACCCCCACTCGGAAGGATGGTCATCATCCAATCATTTTCATGCAGTGCGGTCCCATACGGTACAGAGACGATGCAAAAAAACAGGCTGAAAAACGGCCTTTTGCGCATTATGTGATTCCAAGGTTTACTCCGTTTCGGGTTCCTATGGATAAAGATGAAAAAGATGTCTCCATCCAGGAACACTACGGGAAAATAGCGGTAAACGAAATGCGCAATCAACTGATTTTCGATGATGTGACCCAGTGCTATGAGAACGGCAGAAATTGCCTCGTTTTGACGGAAAGAACCGCCCATGTGGCACTCCTTGCAGAGAAACTGAAGAAACGAATTCCTGGCGTGATGTCGCTGACCGGAGGACGGGGAGTGAAAGAAAGCGAAGAACTCTTTAAACAAATAGCCGACACCCCTCATGACAAGCAATTGACACTAATCGCCACGGGCAGGTACATCGGGGAAGGGTTTGATGAGCCGCGTCTCGATACCCTCTTCCTGACCATGCCGATATCATGGAAAGGCACGCTGCAGCAGTATGCGGGGAGGCTCCACAGATTGTTCGACAGCAAGAAAGAGGTGCTGATCTACGATTATGTGGATGTTCACGTGAGAATGCTTGAAAAGATGTATCATAAGCGTCTCAACGGATATGCCGCCATCGGCTACAAGGCAAAAGGCGGGTTTACGGTACCTGATTCGATCGATATCATTTTTAACAGAAGCAATTTCTCTCCGGTTTACGGGAATGATATCCTATCGGCTGAAAGAGAGATCCTGATAGCAAGCCCCTTTGTTACACGAAAACGCACCGTAGAGATGATGCAAATTATAGAGGCCGCTTTACGGAAAGAGGTAAGTGTAACCGTGGTGACGAGGCCTTCGCAGGATTACAGAGCAAAAGATACGGCTATGCTGCAAGAAACCCTGGATTTATTGCAAGGCGCCGGTGTGCGTATGGTATGTCGCTCGAACATCCATCAGAAATTCGCGATAATTGATCAAAGGATCGTATGGTATGGGAGTATCAACCTGTTGAGCTTCGGCAATGCGGAAGAAAGCATCATGAGGCTCGAAAGCCCGAATATCGCCTATGAACTGATAAAAAGCCTGGAACGGACCGGAACGACATAAATGATGAACCAATCCCTGAGCCTATCGCATGTAAACATTATAGCGGAAAGTTCATGGTCAGAGTCCCGCCTGAGGTTCATTGATAATTGGCTCTACAGGCTGCTGAATCCGGCGTTAGCCTCAATCGTATTGCAAGCTCCAAGTTGAGCCAGTAGAATATATGTTCTGCTTTGAGTGTAAGCGGTAAACGAATGCCTACCGACAGCATCGTGTCAATACGATGACAAATTTTTGTAGAATTTGAAAAATCCGCTCTTGGTCATCTTACGCCCTCCCGTCTTTCTTTGTCACTATAGACATTCAGAAAAATAATTTCGCGGTGTTATCGGTCGGAGATATACTACAGTATTATCTCCTCCCTGGCGCCTTGCGAAATGAATTTTCTGAATATCTATATAAGCCAGTAGGTATTTTTGATTTCCAGTGGTTTATTTTTTGGCCCCTATTTTGCTTTGATGGATGTATTGCCTAATGATAATGATAATCAAATGAAAGGAGGTATCATGCGAATTGGAAGAAGGGAATTTTTAAAATACTGTATCGGGTCAGCGGCTGCCCTGGGTCTTCCCCTGTCGGCCCTAGGGAAACTGGAAAAGGCGTTTGCGGCAGGAACACTTCCAACTGTTGTCTGGCTGAACGGCGCCAACTGCACAGGGTGTACGGTCTCCTTGGCCAATAGGTTCAGTTCTCAGGCGCCGACTGATATTGCCGACCTTCTGATCAATACCATCGATCTGGCCTTTCATCCCAATCTCATGGGAGCTGCAGGAGATCTTGCGGTGGACACCCTGATTCAGGCCACATCAGGTGAATTTATCCTTGCAGTGGACGGCGGCATACCAACGGCATTCGGAGGAAGCACCTGCATGGTCTGGACAGAAAATGGAGAAGAAGTTACGGCGTTGAAGGCAGTGCAAACCCTCGCACCAAAGGCGAAGGCGGTGCTATGCATCGGTACCTGCGCCAGTTTCGGCGGGATTCCAGCGGGAAATCCGAATCCCACCGGTATTGTGAGTGTTCGCAATGCGTCCGGCAGATCCACCATCAATATTCCGGGGTGCCCGACCCATCCGGATTGGATTATTTGGACAATAGCCCAGCTTCTTTCCGGCGCCACCGTGGTGTTGGATTCCTATGGAAGGCCAGCCGCGCTTTTTGGCTCAGAAAATGTCAATGTGCATGAGCGCTGTTCCAGAGAGGATTCGGAAGAGGCCCATACATTCGGAGAGGAAGGGCGCTGTCTCAAGGAACTTGGCTGCAAGGGGCCCAGAACACAGGCGGACTGCCCGACACGAAAATGGAACAGTGCAACGAACTGGTGTGTCGGCGCCAACGCCATATGTCTGGGATGTACCGAAAGCGGATTTCCGGACAAGTTTTCACCGTTTTATACCAAGAGCTATTCCTATTCAGAATATCAGAAACCCGGTGCCGCGGATACAATACCGCCTGTCATGCAGGCGTTTGCCGTTCCGCAGACAGCAAACTCGCTGACAGTGGTGATTACGGTGCTATCCGCAACGGATAACATCGGTGTAGCAGGCTATCTGCTGACCGAGACTTCCACCAAGCCTTCGGCAACGGCAACCGGGTGGACAATCAATCCACAGAGTTATACGTTTGCTTCAGCGGGCGCTCAGGTGCTGTATGCCTGGGCAAAAGATGCTGCCGGCAATGTATCGGCAAGCCTGTCGGCCAAAGTTACCATCACGCTTTCATCTGGTGCGGCGGATATTTCGGCGCCGGCATCTCTGAATTTGGGTGATGTCGAAGTGGATGAATCGGAGACAAAGACGCTTATAGTCGCAAACAAGGGGACAGCGAGACTGGCGGTTTCAAAAGTTGAAGTGATCGGCAGCGATGCCATTGCCTTTAAACCATCCGCCACGCAGTTCACTGTAGAGGCATCGAAAGGATATGAACTGAAAATCGCATTCAAACCGACATCCACTCGTTATTATTCTGCAACGCTCAGAATCTATTCCAATGATCCGGATACACCTGTGAAGGCAACAGCCCTGACAGGCAGTGGAACAGATGATTAAACGCCTGTCGATAGTACCCGCCTTCGGGTGTTTAATATATTTCGCCGATCGTGTCGTCGTCGGCATATTTTTCTAATAGGAAAGGAATGCGGCATGAGTACAATTACAATTATGGATCCGGTGACCCGGATTGAAGGACATATGAAGGTTGAGGTAACCATCGACACGCAGAACGGACAACAGCAGATCGTTGATGCGCGATGTACCGGTACCCTTTTTCGGGGGTTTGAGACATTGCTGGCTGGGCGAAACCCCCTGGACGCACCGGTCATTACCCAGCGGGTTTGCGGAGTCTGCCCTATTTCTCACGGGCTGGCATCGGTTCTGGCGCTTGAAAACGTTTCCGAATGGATGCCGCCCACCAATGCCAGGCTTTTACGCAACCTCACGTTGGGGGCCAATTTTATCCAGTCCCACATCCTGCATTTTTATCTGTTGGCTGCCATGGATTATGTCTCCGGGCCGAACACTTCCCCCTGGAAGCCGGCATGGGAAGTGGATATGAGAACGGATGCCAGGCTCGACCTGGTAGCATCCAACCTGGGAAAAGCGATTGAAGCTAGACGCCGGGCCCATGAAATGGGGGCGGTTTTTGGCGGAAAGATGCCTGCCGCTCATACCTTCATTCCAGGTGGATTCACAGCCACCGCCTCAACGCAGAGAATCAGCCAGTTCAGGACCCACCTCAATAGTTTGACCGACTTTATCCGGGAGATATACATTCCGGATGTCGGTGTGGTGGCTGATGTATATGATGACTATTTCAGTTACGGGGCCGGTTGCAAGAACTTGCTGGCCTTCGGTGTGTTTTCGATGAATGATTCAAATCAGGTCAAACTGTTTTCTCCGGGATATATCGAAAATTCCGAAGCTTCGATATCAAAACTTGATCCAGGCCAGATCACCGAATCGGTTGCTTTTTCCTGGTATGCGGACCAGACGGAAAACCTGGGGCCTGCGCAAGGGGCGACCGAACCGGTCTATCCAAAGGGCGATGCCTATTCCTGGCTTAAAGCCCCAAGGCTTTCCGGAAAACCATTTGAGGCAGGTCCTCTTGCCAGAATGTGGATCAACGGAGATTATCAGAGAGGGATTTCAGTGATGGACCGGCATGCGGCCAGAGCCCAGGAGGCTTTGAAGGTTGCCGAGGCGATGCAGGGCTGGCTCGATGGCCTGATCATCGGCAACATGTCTTACGACAAAGCTTTTGATCAGCATTCCGGCGTCGGCGTTGGTATGTCCGAGGCTCCCCGGGGAGCATTGGGTCATTGGGTAAAAATCGTCTCCGGTAAGATTTCTCAGTACCAGATCATCACCCCCACCTGCTGGAACGCTTCACCCCGTGACGGAATGTCGGTTCGGGGTCCCATGGAACAGGCGTTGATCGGTACACCCGTTTTAGATCCGACCAAGCCCATCGAAGCGCTTCGGATAATTCACTCCTTTGACCCCTGTCTATCTTGTGCGGTACACGTGATGCGGCCTGAAGGCAGACCGGTAGTGGTATGGGCCGACAACAATCAGCCATAGCCGGGAGAACGAGCAACACCGAAAAAGGGAGTACTGGAATGAAGACGCTTGTTCTTGGGGTTGGCAATTTGCTCATGGGTGACGACGGTATCGGGGTTCACGCAGCAATGGCCCTGTGCAGCGAAGGAGGGATTGATGGTGCGGAGATCCTCGAGGTGGGAACTGCTATTCTGGACGCTCTGCCGGCACTCGAAGCGGCAGAGCGCATTGTTGTGATGGATGCAGTCTGTGCCGGAGAAACGCCAGGAACCATCTACCGGATACCGCTTTGTAAATGCGCCGAGAACAATTCCATTGCTTCTGTGCATGGATTGAGCTTGGTCCGGATACTGACCCTTCACGGAAAACAAATCCCCGATAGCGTGGTTCTGGGGGTGGAGCCGGATCATATCGGCTGGTCGATGTCGCTGTCTCCCCGCGTGGCAAAAGCGCTTCCAAAACTTTTGGAAGCGGTAAGGGAAGAAATACGATAGTCAGGAACGGGGCGTATTCATGAAAGTTCACTGAATTTCAGAAAGCCGACGACTGATGCGAATCGGGTAGTTATCTGGGTGATCGAGATATTTGTATCGGTCATCCAGACATGAAAAGCCGGCTTGAATCTTTTTTCGAATTTCCGGCAGGGTAGGGGATGGTTGAATGCGCCGGCCGTTTTCCATGACTTTAATCAAAATGGGCGCTGTATCTTCGATTGCTTCGCTGCGGACACCCAGAATGTCTGTTAAGAATCTGCCGGTTTGGTCTGTTCTGCGGAAAACCTGTTTTTCTCCGGCAAGGGTAATTTTTCCAGGGCTGGTTTTTTTAACATCCCGTTCGTCATATCTCGCCAGTTTATAGACCATGTCCAGGTAAGGCGTATCGGCAGAAACGCCGAGTTTGGTTCCAACGCCGAATGCATCGATGGCCGCTCCGCTCGACAATACCTTTTCGATCTCGAACTCGTCAAATCCGCTGGTGGCAATTACCTGAACCAGATGCAGTCCAGCATCATTTAGAACTTTCCGGACCTTTCGGCTGGTCTCCACCATCTCTCCGCTGTCGATTCGGACGCCTTTCAGTAGGTGGCCTTCTCTGGCCATGTGCAGCGCAACGTTAACCGCACTGTGCGCGCCGTCAATCACATCATGTGTATCGATCAAGAAAATGCAGTTATCGGGAAAAGATCGGGCATAGGCGCGGAATGCTTCAACATCACTGCCGAGTGTCAGAACAAAGGAGTGCGCCATGGTGCCGGAAACTGGTATGCCATATGTCTTGCCGGCCAGTACATTGCTGGTTCCGGTAAAGCCGGAGATATAGGCATTTCGGGCCACCTGCATGCCCGCATCCAGGCCCTGGGTGCGGCGCAGCGAAAAATCGGCAATCGGTCTGCCTTGGGCTGCATGCACGCAGCGCAGGGCTTTGGTGGCGATATTGGTCTGAAATCCGAGAATATTGATCAGAAACGTTTCAACCAGTTGCGCCTCGGCAATGGGGGCCGTGACTTCCATCAGCGGCTCATCTGCAAAATAGATCGTTCCTTCGGGCATGGCCCAGACATCTCCGGTAAAACGGAACCGTGCAAGCGACCGGATGAATTCTTCCGAAAAAAGGTTCAAGCTCTGAAGATAATCCATATCCGATTGCGAAAAACGCATTCGCTCCAAGCCGGATAAGGCATCATCGAGGCCGGCTGCAACGAAGTATCCCCGGTTCACTGCTGCGGATCTGCGAATAAACAGGGAAAACGTGGCATTTCCCGCCAGATGGTTTTCCATATAGGCGAACATCATGGTCAGTTCATACAGGTCTGTGAACAGGGGGCTCAATGTGTCATCTTGGTTCATAGCGTATGCAAGGTGTTGGTGTGAGCGGGGATCATGCATTGTCGTTTTGTGACGAGGTGTTCGCGCCCGGCGAAACTTCCTGTACCCGTCCGATCCGGCCATCTTTTAGGCGAACTTTGATCCCGCGGGAATGAAAAGCAGCCGATGTCAGGATATCTTTGACAATCCCGGATGTACGTTTGCCGGTTTTCTGATCTGTCTTCAAAATGATTTCGACGGGCGCGCCGGGATAAATCTCTTTACGGTGTTGACCATTCATGCTGCAGTCTCCGGATACTGTTTTGAACAATACGATAGCTTTCAAAATATGATTTTGGGTGTGTTAGCGGTCGGAGATGACCGAAAAATTCAGTAAGGTGTCCCCAGAATTCCGTTTGTCAGTCTGAAATATTGTTCCGATTCGATGGGGGCGCGACTAAGGCAGTCTCATTTTAACCTAACACTCCGTAGTTTAGCAAATATTTACCATCTTCCCCAGGAATAAGGTACTTTGTAGCTACCAGTTTTTTTAAATCTCGGCGGGTAGTCTGTGGAGTTATCTTGCCATACAGGAGAGAAAAGGGCCTGGTTTCCTGTAAATCCCGTATTGAAAAACTAATTGGATTGTCAAGCAGTAGGTACAGTAACTCGAACTGTCTGTACGTTAGTAGGTTATTTTGTTTTGCAAAACGGTAATAATCCCTAAGAGTAAATTTTCTTATGGAAAAGATTATTTTGTCCTTTATACTTGTTAAGCTTGCAACAGAAGCTTCTAAACAAAATTTTACAAATGGTGTAGGGTCACTTTTTAACTTAAGGCTCCTGGAAAATGAATTGTAATATTCATCCACATTCCTATAGTAATAATTTGACAGTTCTCTTGGAACATACTTGATATTTGCTGATTGAAGTATCATAGCCTCAATCAATCGACCGGTCCTACCGTTGCCATCCCAAAAAGGGTGTATTACACAAAAGTAGTAATGTGCCAATATAGCTCGTATAAATGCTGATACCTCAATAATGTTTATCCATTCCACAAATACATGCATAAGATTCTGTACATCATCAAGTATCTTGGGGGGCGTGTACACCCCACCATGAGCAGTGTCACCAACGTACACAGCGCCATTACGGTAATTGCCGGGTAAATTATTTTTATGTGGTATATCCGCCGTTATTACAGCATGCAAAGCTCGTATGCTTTCTTCTGTAAGCACAAACGGTTTTTCAAGCAACTTATACGCTTGAATTAGATTTTTTATCTCCTGCTGGTCTTTTTTTGTATACCCTGGCGCCTCCTTGCCCTCTGCAATCTTTTTTACATCCTCACCTGTTATAGCGTTGCCTTCTATAGCGGCTGTTCCGGAGATAGAACTGTACATGATGTCGGGTTGAATTTGTGCTGCCAATTCCGGAAGTATGGGTAGATCAACAATTGTTTCATGCAGTACAGTTGCCCGAACTAGAAGACTATCTATTTGGGAAACTTTTTCATTAAAAAAAAATTTACCAGATTTATACGTCAGAAATTCTCTCATTTTTGTAGCTCTTAGTGGGCAAGTGCAACTTTACCGTGAAAATAATTAACCACGAAATACACGAAATACGCGAAAGAAAAGCATTATTTTCATTGACGGGGGTGAAGCCCGGGATGATTCATGGTCGTTTATTCCTGATTATATTGAATTTTGGGGAGTTCATTATTCCATACACCTGCTGGTTTGCGAAATGAATTTTCTGAAAGTCTATAGTGTATGTGAATCATTGGAGGGCGAGAAGGAAACTGAGCCTTGGGCTGGGTTGAAGATTCAGCCGCATCATTCTATTATTTCCCCCCAAGCAGTCCCTGAACGGATTTCAGGATATCGGCCGGCAACACGATGGTTTTGGCATTGGGTGAGGCCGCCAGGTTTTTAAAGGCATCCACATAGCGCTCTCCGAGAAGATAAACCGCCGGCAGATGGCGATCCCCGATAGCGTCCGTGACCCGCTGAATGGCTTCTTTCGTGGCATTGGCCATAATCACCTTGGCTTCTGCGTCCCTTCGGGAGGCTTCCAGCTTGCCTTCGGCTTCCTGAATCTGAGCTTCCTTGGCTCCTTCGGCATTCAATATCGCCGCCACTTTCTTTCCTTCGGCCTCGGTAATGGCAGCCCGTCGGGATCTTTCCGCTGATGCTTGCTTTTCCATGGCCTGCTGCATGGTGGGAGACGGCTTGATATCCTGGATTTCGACGGTTTTGACGACGATCCCCCAGGCCGCTACATCGTCTGAGATGCCGCCCTTCAGCTTGGATTTGATGAGTTCCCGCGAACTGAGGGCATCATCGAGATCCATCTCTCCGACAATGCTCCGCAGCGATGTCTGAATCAAGTTCACAATGGCGAACCGGTAATCGTCGATCCCGTAAACGGCTTTCTGCGGCTCGATGACGTTGATAAAGGCAAGGGCGTTTGTCATGATCACGGCATTGTCTTTGGTGATCACTTCCTGGGTCGGAATATCCAGAGAAATATCCTTGGTGATGACTTTGTAGGAAATGGCATCCAGATAGGGGATGACGAAATTGAGCCCCGGATTCAAGGTGGAATGATATTTCCCTAATCGTTGCACCACATGTTTATACCCCTGGGGAACAATCCGCACGCCCATGAAAATCGTCAATACGACCAGAACCGTTAAAATACCGATGACTGTCAGACCTCCTGCCATAGCATACCTCCTTTTTTTTGAAGATTACTTTTTTTCCACTTTCAGCACATGTCCATCAATACCTGAAACCCGAACATAATCCCCTGGCTGAAAGAGTTCCGCACAGGTATAATCCCACTCTTCAGCCCCCAGAACTGGCAGGGTAAATCGCACTCTGCCCTTTTCAAGTGATGTTGGATTGGATTTTACGACCATTCCAACTTCCCCCAATATGGCCTCCTGCGACATGCCTGCCGTGGTTTTGTCCACCATCTTGGGCTTCAACAGGCGAAACCAGAGAAAGGTGAACACCGATGACGCCACCGTCCAGACAAACAGTTGAACGGTGAAGGAAGATTGGGGAAATAAATACAGATAAAGCCCTACCAGACAGGCCCCCAGGCCGAACCAGATGATAGTGAAAGACGGGATGAAGAGTTCTGCGCTGATTAGAATCAATCCAAAAGACAGCCAATGCCACCATAACGTACTCATGGAAGTTCTCTCCGGATTTTCAGAAGATTTGGGTGAAAGTATTTTATCTACCTATAGCAACCGCGTTACAAGAGAGCTATTCCTAATTGCACAGGTCGAAATAAAACCTGAACGTGCAACACTGGGGAGAATATGTGACGGAGATTTGCCTGGCAGGTTGGGAGTGACTGTTCAGAAATGAAAAAGGCTACAATTTACATCATAACCAATTGATTTTATTGGTACGCCCGGCTGGACTTGAACCAGCGATCTTCAGCTCCGGAGGCTGACGCCCTATCCCCTGGGCCACGGGCGCAAAACGCATAAATATAAGCATTGATCAGATAATACAGCTTTTTAGATAATGGTTCTGAGAAAGCAACAGGGAGGAGATAGTTCTTTTTCAGTCATCCCCGACCCATAACGCACCCAAAATCTTTATCCTGAAAACTATGGTCAAAATACTAAATGAACCATAAGAATAAGTCAAGTTATAAGAAGTTCGCCCAAAAAACACATGATCTTACCTGACACATTACAAGTACTGAACACTTTCTTTGGATGAACTCAGATAGGCTTTGGCTTCTCCCACAACATACAGCGACCCCGCTACACAGATCACCTCTTCAGGTTTTGCATTTCGAGCGGCAAACGCAATGGCTTCAGAGACATCCGGAATTCGCTGAACATCAGACTGGATGGCTGCGGCAACTGGATACAGGGTGTCTACCGGCAAAGCCCGGTCTATTTTCGGGCTTGTCAGGATGACCCGGGCGCAGGCGGGAAGCAGGTACTCCAGAATGGCGGCATAGGGTTTATCCTCCAGAATACCGATGATCAGCGTGATGCGGCGGCCTTTGAGCTCAGTCTTTAAATACTTTGCCAGTTCTTTGGCTGCATTCAGATTATGGGCTCCGTCCAGAATGATCATCGGATGCTCGGAAACAACTTCCAATCGTCCCGGCCAGCGGGTATTGTCAAGACCGGTTTGAATATGCGCCAGCGAAATTTTCGGGTCATTACGGGTAAGAAGCTCGCAGGCAGCCAGAACCAGCGCAGCGTTCTCCACCTGATGACTTCCTGGCAGACTGGTTGTTATTCCCCGCCACACATGATCCAGTCCATAATAAGAAAAGGTGCGATCGGTATTTCTGCGAACTCTGAAATCCTTTTTCAGTCGAAACAGCGATGAAGCCTGCTCTGATGCCAGACTCTCTAGAACAGAAATGGCAGAAGGCTGGGAAACGGCTGTAACGACAGGGATATTGCGTTTGATAATTCCGCCTTTTTCTCTGGCGATCTCCGCAATGGTCTTGCCAAGATACCCCTGATGCTCGAGTGACACATTGGTAATAATTGAAATTACGGGTTGAAGGACATTGGTGGCGTCCAGCCTTCCCCCCATTCCGGTTTCCACCACAGCCCAGTCCACCGCCTGCCTGTCGAATTCATACAGAGCCATAGCCGTGGTATATTCAAAAAAGGTCGGCTCCCGGTCTCCACAATGGATATCCGTGACTGCCCGGTAGGCGGAAACCACGTTTTCATCGGAAATCTGCTGATCGTTGACGCTTATCCGTTCGTTGAATCGCACCAGGTGCGGAGATGTGTAAAGCCCGACTTTGTATCCGGATGCTTTGAGGATTGCCGCCAGAAAAGAGGCCACAGACCCTTTGCCATTGGTTCCAGCCACATGAATGCTGAAAAATCGGTTCTGAGGGTTGCCGAGTCCGGCCAGAATCTGCTGAATGGTTGACAGACCCAGTTTAATGCCGAATCGGCGAAGTCCGTACATGGACTTCAGGCAATCCGAATAAGATATGATATCGTTTGATGTCATTGGCATAAAAAAGCCCGGCAAAAAAAATCTTGCCGGGCTTATGAATTATTTCCTGTTATAGATGTTATCTGGAAGCCTTGCTTCTGGAAGCAGCAATTCGCTGTCTTCTGATGGCCTCACGTTGTTTGCGCCGTTTATATTCGCTGGGTTTTTCATAACTTTTTTTCAGCTTGAGCCGCTTGAAAAGGCCATCGTTCTGAATCTTTTTTTTCAATATACGCATGGCCTTTTCCAGATCGTTATCAAAAACCTTGACCTGAATTTCCTTCACCTTTTTCGCCCCCTTCTTTACCATCCGATTTCCTGCGTTCGATATCGTGATGGTTCATTTCTAATATACTTTTAATCTAATATCCAAAAAACAATATTTTTTCAAGAAAATTCGAATAAAAAAACTGTCGGCAATTCCGAAAAAATAAGGGGGCTGAAAATTCCGAAAACTTACAGCTTGGAAATCAGCTCGTTGGCTACTTCCTTGACACTGGGTTTTCCATCCAGCGTAATATAGCGAATGCCTTTTCCGGCAGCAGCCTGATCCCTGAAATAATAGGCAGAGGCCAGTGTGCCGTCTGAGGTGTTATAATAAATGTCATGACGTTTGCCGATGGCGGTTTCATCCTGATCATCAGCGCGGGTTTTCAATTCACTGCCGCAAACCCGGCATTTGCCATCATTGGGCATGATGGCGTCAATATATATGTTGTTCGGGTGGTTGTTGTCTTTGACGCACAGCCTGCGCCCCATGATTCTGTTTTTGGCTGTTTCGCGATCGAGAAGGATCTCGATTACGATATCCAGAGCCAGTCCTGCGGCCTTGAGCGCCTCATCGAGTTTGATGGCCTGGTTCTTATTTCTCGGGAATCCATCCAGAAGCCATCCAATCTTGCAATCATCCTGTTTCATGCGATCGAGAATCATGGGAATGGTAATGTCATCCGGAACCAAATCTCCTCTATCAATATAAGCCTTGGCTTTTGCGCCCAGTTCGGTTCCTTTTCCGATATTTTCTCGAAAAATGGCCCCGGACTCGATATGGGGAGTGCTGTATTTATCTTTTAATATTGCGCCCTGGGTTCCTTTGCCACTGCCATTGGGTCCAAAAAACAAAATATTCATGCGGTTCTCCTTTCTGATTAGACAAAACGGGTTTGACTTCTGCCGATATCCTCGGTTTGAACATAAAAAACCAATTATCTTTTGATTTGTATAAAAAAGGCGATGTAATGTCAAGAGATCATCGAACCGAATAGACGGTCGATCCACTGCTGATTCCTGGTTGACATGAACTTTGCTGAATTACAAATTGCATTCTTATCCGTAAGTGGTATGCTGGATCCAATTAAAACATTAGAATGGACACAAAACACATGAAACTGATTCGTATGATTCACCAGGGTGAAATCAGGCCCGGCATCTGGAAGGATGGTCTGATTGTGGACCTGAAATCGATTTATCCTTCCATCCCAGATATCGGAGAAACATTTTTTGCAGAAGGCTGGCTTGAAAAACTGTTCAAGACCAGCGACCCCGGTCTTTCGCTGAACGCCCGGTTGATCAGCCCGGTTTGCCGTCCGTCCAAGATCATCTGTCTGGGAAAAAATTACGCCGAACACGCCAAAGAAGGCGGTTTCGACTATCCGGACAAGCCATTGCTGTTTTGTAAAGCCCCCAACGCGCTCAACGGCCCTTTTGATCCGATCCTGCTTCCTCAAAGCAGCGGACAGGTAGACTGGGAGGTAGAGCTTGCAGTCATTATCGGTAAAACCTGCAAGCGGATTAACCGTTCGAATGCCATGGACTATATCGCCGGT
Source organism: uncultured Desulfobacteraceae bacterium (assembly GCA_903953895.1). Lineage (GTDB taxonomy): Bacteria > Desulfobacterota > Desulfobacteria > Desulfobacterales > Desulfatirhabdiaceae > RAAP-1. Next base: position 42,365 of record CAJBLH010000184.1, read on the forward strand.
TTTTCCGTGATGAACGACGTTTCGGCAAGAGAGGCTCAGTTCGGCGACATGCAATGGTTCCGGGGGAAATCCTTTGATACGTTTGCCCCGCTTGGGCCGGTCCTGGTCACTCCCGATGAAATCGGAGATATCAACAACCTGCAATTGACGACATGGGTAGACGGCGTCTTGATGCAGGATGGCAACACGCGTGAGTTGATTTTCAATATCCCTTTTCTGATCGAATATATCAGCCAGGACATCACCCTTATTCCCGGAGACATTATTTCAACTGGAACGCCTTCGGGTGTGGGGATATTCAGAAACCCTCCCGTGGTTCTTAAACCAGGAAATGTCGTGGAATGTCGCATCGATGCGATTGGAAGCATCATCAACCCGGTCATGGAAGGACAGCACTCGCTGTGAGTGCATTTTTAACAACAAGATAACATCTTATCATCAAAGGCAATCCGCATGACATCTCCCCGAACCCTTTTGAGCCGAATGGATCTTCAGGCCAAAAAGCAGTTGGGCCAGAATTTTTTATCAGATCCTTCAACTGCGGAAATGATTGTTTCTCGAGCCGGGATCAGTCCATCCGATACCGTTCTTGAAATCGGACCGGGTCTCGGGGCACTGACTTTCCCGCTGGCCGAATGCGCCGGGCATGTCATCGCCGTTGAAAAAGACCCTCAAATCGCCGGAATGCTGAAATCCATGATTGACGGCAAACAATTGTCCCACGTTACGATCATTGAAAACGACATCCTGAAAGTCAATGTGATGGATATCGCCGATCAGGCCGGCCGCCCACTGGTGGTTATGGGAAATCTGCCCTACAATATTTCTTCCCAGGTATTGATTCAACTGATTCAATCCCGAAAGGCCGTTTCCCGCGCTATTCTCATGTTTCAAAAAGAGCTGGCCGAGCGAATCACCTCGGAACCCGGCGTCAAAGATTATGGCCGCATTACGGTCATGCTGAAATACTGTGCCGATGTCGGCACGATCGCCACCGTCAAATCCCACCTGTTTTTTCCCAAGCCCAAGGTAGATTCGGCTGTGGTTGAAATCCGATTCAAAACCATTCTCACCTGCCCGGCGGATGATGAAGTCTTTTTGTCTCGGGTCATCCAGGCGTCTTTTGGAAAGCGCCGAAAAACCCTTAAAAATGCGCTGTCATCGAGCAACCTGAAAATCTCGGGACAACTTGCAGAAGAGGCGCTGATATGCGCTTCCATTGTTCCGTCCCGCCGGGCCGAAACGCTGTCGATAGCCGAATTCGTAGCGCTCAGCAATTGTTTGGGCAATTTTATTTCTGACATTCCTGTTCGAGGAGAATTATGCTGACATATGACGATATCTATTCATGGGAAGGATGGGGGGGGAAACTGCGACTGGGAAGCGGTAAGTGCTGGCTGCGTATTTTTGACCTCAGAAAAGATCAAACGGCAAAGGGAATTGCTTTTCTGAAACCCTTCATTGTCGTCATTACGGATGTTGCGGATAGCAAATTGACCGTTCGAAGCTGTTCGGGCCACATTGCAACCAGTGTAACCCACGAATTCAACATTGATCCGTCCCGAATGCTCTGGGTAGAGTATTACCCACTGACCACATACGGCCAGCAAGGGGAGAAGTTGATTCCGGAACGCCTGGATGCTGTAGAATTTGAATGGCAGGAAGACAAGGCGATAAAACCCAGATGGCGCTCGCTGCAACCCCCGCTGCTGGAGGCTGTAAAACAGTTGATCGATTCGTAGAGCCGACCGAGAGACCGGACTTCGGGATCATCAACTACATGGCTATAATTTTAAGTCTTTGAATCCCTGTAAGGAAATCTGGCCATCGGTGTTGAAGGCAATCATGGACGGTTTTAAAAAACCGCCGGCAAGATACAGTTTTCCTTTGATATTATAATTGATTTTATCTTTGCCTTTTACATCTTTCAAACATTTTGCGATATCTTCGACTGAAGAATAAATGGTCAGGGGAATAACGGCGGATTCAAGCGAAGGGATATGGGTCGGCGTATTGGAAACCCCGGATGCCAGCTTGACCTCGTCGAGATCCAGAACGCAGTCTATCCCCTTGATATCATAAGATTCATTCTGCGGGTTTACAACCCTAACCTCGATATGCAGAACGGCCTCGAAAAGGTTGATATCCTGAATTTTGATGGAGGAAAGGGTAATCCGTGGGGTTTCAGCCCGCTGGCCGGGCATGGAACATGCGGATAACATCAATACGCAGAGCCCTATGCAGCCAGCGATCAACGCATTTCGTTTATTAAAAAAACGCATGGTTTGATTCTTTTGTTGTTGTCAGGGTCTGTCCGAATGAAGGCTGCAGGCAAAAGAATGACCGGCATAGCAAAAAAACAACACAGCCAATGCCGATTAAACGTCCGTTTGCCCGTATATTTATTCAAGTAAAAACCACTACAAAACTGCACTTTCCTGTACGATAGATAAAATATCGCTCATTGTCAACCAGGAAAAAATTAGACGGGTGATTGCAAAAGACATCCGACATCCCTGGTGAGGGGTGCGGTAGTCCAGACGGTCTCAGGAATGGAGCATATCCGGATTCATTTTTTGGCGAACTCCCGGGCTTTCGATATTTTCCGCTTCGGATGCAGGAACCGTTGAAACAGCGTGCTGATACATCAAAGAGGCAATCAGGGTGTCTTTCTCCTGCCACATCTGGTTCAGATAGTTCTGAAACGTCACACGAAACTTCTTGTTTGTAAAATAGTCGCCGATCAGTTCCGAATCGATGGGGCGTGATGCCACACGCACCCGAATTTCTTTGACATCCCCGCAGAGAAACTGCCAGAAATTTCTGGCGCCCTTCGGATAAACAATGGTTACATCCAGCATCTGTTGCATTTTATCTCCCATGGCAGCCAGGACAAAAGCAATTCCACCGGCCTTGGGTTTCAGCAAATGGGCAAACGGCGACACCTGTCTGTGGTGTTTCTCGGGCGTAAAACGGGTACCTTCCAGAAAATTCATGACCGAAACAGGCATGGTTTTAAATTTTTCACAGGCTTTTTGAGTGATTTCAAGATCTTTTCCCTTAAGTTGCGGATGCTTTTTCAAAAAGGACTTGGAATAGCGTTTCATGAATGGAAAATCCAGCGCCCACCATGCCAAACCCAGAAATGGCACCCATATCAGTTCCTTTTTTAAAAAAAACTTCAAAAAAGGGATTTTTCCATGAAAAATCTTCTGAAGCACCAGAATATCCATCCATGATTGATGATTGGCAACGACCATGTACCAGCCTTTTTTATCCAGCGCATCCACTCCCTGAACATCCCATATAGCGGGGTTTGTCAGTTGAATATTCCAGTTGTTGATCGCTATCCAGGATCCGGCAATCCAGTTAATGGCTCTGTCGCAGTACATTCTCAAGATTCCAACAGGGATCAAAAACTTTATTATCGCAATCAGCAGCAGCGGAGTTGTCAGCAGGATGGTATTCAATAAATACAGCACCAAGGATAAACACCCAAGAACTGGGCCAGGCAGATATTTGAGCATATCGGATTCCTTTCGACAAGTTGTACATGGATTCTCGTTGACGACCTGTTTCGTATCGGCGCATTCCATTGTTATTATTGTAGTGGTTCATGAGCTGAAATAACAGAATAAATTTGCTTATTTACAAAAGTTTTACAGAAAATGCCGGGTGTTTCTGAGCGAATTGCAAGTTGACATCGTCTACCGGCTTGTTATAGGAAATTGGCAAGATTACAAAAGATGTCTGGTTGCAGCCCAATATCTACAAACGATGATACAGGCTTTCAGATGTTACATCATCCCAAACTTGGCTTATTATGAGTACCGATAGAATGTCTGAATCCAGATGGTATATTCATCCCATATTCATTTTTATTCTTTCCACCGTGGCTCTGGGTGTTTCGCTTTTTCTGTATATCTACTGGTATATGGAAGTGAATACGGTTCTGTCGGACATGCTCCTGCGCTTCGACCTGGATCGGCGGCAGGTACTGGAATCCCGCACCTGGATTGTGATCCTCGTACTATCGCTTCTGGTCGGCATCATCTTGATCGGTATTCTCATCATCTTTGTCTATCAACAAAAAATATATCAGCTTTACCGGCTTCAGCACAATTTCATCAACAATTTCACCCATGAACTGAAAACACCGGTAACTTCGTTAAGGCTGTATCTGGATACGGCATTGAAATATCAACTGTACAACGAAGATCAGCTCAAATACATCCGCTATATGACTCAGGACGTATCTCGACTGTCAAACACCATCAACCGGATTCTGAACATCGCCAAAATTGAAAGTCGGAGCTATGGCGGGGAATTTCTGACCCTCGATATCGTGTCGGAAATCTCTCATTTTCTAATCAACCATGCGGACCAGTTTCGAAAAAGCCGGATACATTTCTATCATCCCAAGGGAAATTCTTATCATTACCGGCTGAACCCTTCTTTATTTGAAATGCTGCTGATGAATATCTTGACCAATGCAATAAAATACAATACGTCTGATATACCGGAAATCGACATCACGATCGCGTATCGATCCCATAAACTGTACATTCATTTTGCCGACAACGGCATGGGATTGGAGAGAGCGGAAATCCGAAAAATATTCCGCAAGTTCTACCAGGTCGGAAAATCAGACGACATGTCGGCCAAGGGAAGTGGGCTCGGACTGTTTCTTGTAGATACCATCGTTCGGATTCATAAGGGAAAGATCATCGCTACAAGTCCGGGAATCGGTAAAGGTTCTGTTTTTACGATCATTTTTCCATACAGAACATCTACCTGAAATGCCGGACATTCATGGATCAACATATGGAAACCACCGGAAAACTTCGCATTCTGGTCATTGAAGATGATGAACACATTGCCGAGGGGTTGAAACTCAATCTTTCGCTGCAGGGGTATTCCGTCCGAATCGCAGCCAACGGATTCGCCGGCCTTCAGCAATGGAAAGAATGGCGGCCGCACCTTATCGTGCTGGATATCATGCTGCCGGGCATCGACGGGCTTTCTGTGCTTCAGAACATCCGGCTTGTGGACGAACAACTGCCCATTCTCATTCTGTCAGCCAAGTCGGCATCCGAAGACAAGGTTAAAGGGCTGTCTTATGGCGTAGATGACTATCTGAGCAAACCGTTCGACCTTGATGAATTTCTGCTGAGAATCGAACGTCTTCTTACCCGATCCTCCTGGAATCAGCAGCAGTCGGTAGAAGCGATATCCGTTGTTTCATCGATTCCCAGATATTTCGACTTCGGCAATAACCGGATCGACTTTGAAACCTCATCAGCCGTCACCCCCAGAGGAACCCTTCATCTTACCGAACAGGAAATAAAGCTCCTGAAACTGTTTATCTCCCACAAAGGCAAACCCCTGTCCCGGGACAGACTGCTGGAAATCGGATGGGGCTATACCCGCGAAACTACGACACGAACAGTTGATAATTTTATTGTCCGGCTTCGCAAATATTTTGAGGAGAATCCGCGAAAACCGGTGTATTTTAAAAGCTTGAGATCCGTCGGATATATTTTTGATCCGGATTTACTGACTCCGCAACCTGAAAAATCCTTTTTTCAGAAGTTTATGGACCCCTAACCATCTCTTCACAACACAACAGGAGGCCGACCCCCATGACTTTACCCCCCTGGCCCACATCCCGATGGCCGAAAGACGTACAACGAGAGATTTCCGGTTTTGAAAAACCCCTGTTTTCTTTTCTGGATGATACTGCCCGCGATTTCCCGAATCAGACCTACACGATTTTCAGCGATGGAAAGCGCTCCTATGCCCAGGTCAAGGATACGGCAGACCGCCTGGCTGCTTTCATGGCTTCCAAAGGCATTCAAAAAGGGGATCGGGTGGCGATTTTTCTTCCCAATCTTCCCCATTATCCGGCGATTTTCTTCGGAATTTTAAAAGCTGGGGCTGTCTGTGTCACTTGTAACCCGGTCTACACGGCCGCTGAGTTGAATTACCAGCTAAAGGATGCCGGCGCCAAAATGGTGTTCGCCATGGATCATCCGCAGTTTTATCCAACTGCGGTCAAGGCCATAGAAGGAACCGATGTTGAAACGGTTGTCATCTGCAATGTCAAATCCTACCTGCCGGCACTGAAGGGCTTTTTGGGCAGCTTGTTGGGAAAGATCCCAAAGGCCGGCAGTTACGTACCAGGACATCTTTTTTTTGACGATGTCGTGTCTGCCGCTTCCCCTCAGGCGCCCTGCATCGATATCAATCCCACCCAGGACCTTGCGCTCATCATCTATACGGGCGGCACCACCGGTGTTCCCAAAGGCGCTTCCTTGACCCATGCCAATTTTGTCTTTGACAGCATGGTCGTCTTCGAATGGATACGGATTCCCCATGAACCCGGGGGCCCGCCCGAAAAAATCCGTTGTGGCGGCTTCCACTGCTATCTCGGCGTGCTACCCTGGTATCATAGTTTTGGTCTGACCCTTTGCCTGATCGGGTCCTGCACCAGCGCCAGCAGTCTGGTCTGCATTCCGGACCCAAGAGCCGGAACGCCTCCATTCACCGAGGTGCTGAAAGCCGTCCAGAAATACAAAACCACGCTGGTCATCGCCGTTCCCACCATTTATATCGCCTTTACCAATCATCCGCTGCTGGATCAGTTTGATTTGACGTCCATCATGTGTTGCGGATCAGGCGGAGCGCCATTGCCTGTCGAGGTTGCCAAAAAATTCGAAGCCAAGACCGGATGCATCATTTTTGAAGGGTACGGTCTCAGCGAAACTGCGCCGGTCACATCCCTCAATCCCACCAATACTACGGATCGGCAATTCGGGTCGGTCGGTTTTCCAATGCCCAACACGGATGTGAAAATCGTTGATTCCAAAACCGGATTAACGGAACTGGCCCAGGGCGAAGATGGTGAAATCGCGATCAGCGGACCTCAGGTCATGGCTGGTTACTGGAATAAGCCCCTCGAAAATTTAGCAGTTTTCCGGGAAATTGACGGAAAGCGTTTTTTTCTGAGCGGCGATGTGGGCCATATCGATGCTGATGGCTATATCGTCATCACGGACCGTAAAAAAGACTTGATTCTGGTAGGCGGATTCAACTGCTACCCCCGGGAAGTCGAGGAAGTTCTCTACACCCATCCCAAAATAGCAAACGTGGCTGTAGTGGGCATACCCGATCCCAACAGCGGCGAATCAGTCAAGGCGTTTATCCAACTGCTGCCCGGAGCCACTGCAACCGAAGCGGAAATCATGGCTTTCTGCAAAGACAAACTGGCCGGATACAAACGCCCTAAATCCATCGAATTCCGGGAAACCCTGCCGACATCTCCGGTGGGAAAAGTTCTCCGGCGTGTACTACGGGATGAAGTGTACAAAAGCGGAGCATAATATCCCCTGCGGCAGGGTCAAAGGAATAGGGCATAGTCATCAGGTCAATGAAAAGAACGCGATGGAAATCGGAATAAAGAAATATTTCCGAAAGCCATTGCTCATAAATATGGTTACCCGAATAATCAAACCCTACACCATCATCTCGGATCATCAGCATAATTTCACTCTGGCGCTTTTCGAAACCAATTATAACACCGTCACAAATATTTTGTAACCTTCACCGGATCAAATCGTTTTACAGACAAAAGCTGACGAGCGTGCCGAAAGTCATTCGAAAGCTGTTGGAATTTTCCGTCGATAGGTGGAGGTTCCCATTTAACCACAACGCAATAATATGAAAAAAAGGAGAGTCTAATGAAAAAACAATTTGTCCGTATGGTTCTGGTAGGTGCATTGGTTTTATTAGGGGCAGGGATGAGTTTTGCAGGGAAAGGCAAAGGAGTTGGAGATGGAACCGGGCCGATTCACGATTTTTCGAGTGGAGTTTATTTTATGTTCACAGGTGTCGTGATCGATTGTATACCGGGTAGCGGGCTGACACTGGACCTCGGCGAAGGCTTGAGCGAGCAGATTCAAGGTATCGGTCCGGTTTATTACTGGGAGAGCGAGGGGGTGGATTATCCGAACATTGGGGATGAACTGACTGCAGATGTTTATACAGTTGAATACAACGGGGATTCTGAAAATGTGGCGATGTCGATTACAATAGATGGAGTCAAAATTCAGTTACGTGACCCTGCAACAGGAGTACCCTTATGGCAGGGAGGTAATGGCGCATCAGGCGGCTCTGGTTCCGGCGGTCATGGTGGATCGGGATGCCCCACTCCCACCGGTGTTTCCAATTAAGGACGGTCGTAACCAGCAGCGGATGAGTTCCTTCTGATTTTTCAACCGCCTGATTTCCTCATAAAAAGACTCTTCTGCCCAGAAGAGTCTTTTCTGTTTCATGCCCCATGATTAGATCTGTTCCCCTCGCCATATCTGCTTCATCCATATATCCTGTTTCTCTAATATTGGTTTATGCGGCCGTGAAATACCGGCATGAAATGTTTTTTAATTTGACCAATATAGGAAGTTCCCATAAACTCTGATATTCTGAAAAACGGTTTAAATTATCTGGGATAAAAAGAGGGATATGCATGAGCTGGAAGGTGTCTCCGACGATCGATTCGATTTTGGATAAAGGTGATGATTTTACGAGCATTACCCGCGATGAGGCGTTGACCCTGTTGTCTCTGGAACTCGATTCCAGGGAAATCTATGCGCTGATGGAGACAGCCCATCGCATGTCCTGCCGGCAATTCGGCAACAAGGCCGAAAACCATTTTCATATCGGCATCAATGTTGCGCCCTGTCCTTACAATTGTTCTTTTTGCTCCCTGACGACACAAGCAGGTATTTTCAAGCATGCCATCGAGTTCAGCGAGGCGGATATTCAGAAATGGTCGGTGGATGCGGCATGTCAGGGGGCCGATGCCCTGAACATCATGACCACGGGAACATTTTCATTCGAACGGTTGCTGGCCGTCGGCCGGTTGCTGAAAAAAACCGTATCGACCCCTCTGGTCGCCAACACCCGCGACATCACCCACAAGGAAGCCGAGATGCTGCTGGATGCCGGATTTGTGGGCGCTTATCATGCCGTCCGCCTGGGAGAGGGCAGGGATACGCCGTTTGATCGCGACAAGCGAATCCGCACCATTTCGGTGATCAAGGATGTGGGGCTGTGCTGGATGAACTGTGTGGAGCCGGTTGGCCCTGAACACCGTCCGGAAGAAATCACGGATCTGATGTTTCTGGCCAGGGAACATGGCGCCACCTACAGCGGAGTTATGCGCCGGATCAACTTTCCCGGATCTCCCATGGCCGCCCACGGCATGATTACGGAGCGGGAAATGGCCCGCATGGTAGCCGTCAGCCGTCTGGTGATGGGTGATGCGCCCCGTGCCCACTGTACCCATGAGCCCAATGCGGTATCGCTTCTGGCCGGGGCCAACCTGTTTTTCCCGGAGGTGGGGGCCAGTCCCAGAGATGGTGAGGTGGATACCGGAAAAGGCCGGGGAAAGAATATCCGGCTCTGTCGCGGCATCCAGGCTGAAATGGGCTGGAATCCGGATTTGCCGTCCAATTGCTTTGAAGCCAAAGCACACATCGTCTGTGACTCAGCCGGAACAAAGAACTCCCCATGAAACCCTTTTTCATTCTGATTCTGCTGCTGCTCATGGGATGGCCCGCCGTTCTTCGGGCCGATGCGTATCGTGTGGGTACCTGGAAAACGGCGCAGACCATTCAGCCGTTTTTCTATGAGAGATATCTTCCGCAGGGCGATCGTCTGGCGCTGTTTACGTTCACCAACCCGGCTGACCAGAAGACGGCGCTTCTGGCCGGCAGCCTCGACATGTGCGGCACCACCCTGGCTCATGCCATTCAATCGGCGTCATTAGGCCAGCCAGTCGTCATTGTGGCGGCGCTCTGCAACAAAGCCTCGGCCCTGGTGGTCAAACAGGATGGAGCAGTGATGACGGAGGCCGATCTGAAGGGCAAAAAAATCGGATACGCGCCCGGCACCATGCATGAAGTCCTGCTGCGGGAGACGTTATCCCGAAACAGACTTTCCCCGGATAAAGATGTGACGCTCATCCGGGTGGATTTTTTTGATATGAACCTGGCCCTGGCCCGAAGCGGGATTGATGCGTATCTGTCCGGCGAGCCCTTTCCCAGCCAGGCGCTCGTCCAGGGATTGGGTCGAATCCTCGCCTATCCTTATGATGATCAATCGGTAGGAACCATAAACGCCGGAATGCTGGTGACCCGGCAGATGATTGAAAAATATCCGGGTCGGGTGGCGGCCCTGGTAACAGCGCATGTGCTTGCCACCCAATATCTGACGGAGAATCGATCCGTCTGGCTGAGCAAGGCTGCTGAATTCGGAACGGCCCTTCCGGTTCTTGAAAAAGCGGCGCCGAACATGGAACTTTCATGGAACATGGATGCGGTTTTCATTCGAAATGTCCAGGCGCTGGGGGAACGGATGGCGTTTCTGAAGATCATTCAAAAACAGCCTGATTATACGGATTTGATTGATACCTCCTTTGTTCATGCCGTCAAATCTAAACAGGATGTGAAATGAACGACCGGACGACGCCTTATCGCCTGCTGTCATGGATCATCCCCGGGGCTTTGATAATGACCTGGTGGATGGTGAGCCGATGCGGGTGGCTTCCGGCATACCTGCTTCCCCATCCCGAAGATATCGCAAAGAGCGGTTATGCATATGTCTTTGGGCATGCTGAAGGCGGGCCTTATTCCGGCAGATTCGTTACCGATGTAATCGCAAGCTTAGCTCGGGTGGCGCTGGGGTTTTCCATGGCTGCCGGCGTGGGGGTGCCTCTCGGCATTCTCAGCGGCCGCCTCATGTGGATGGACAAACTGCTTTCCGTATCGGTCAATGGTGTCCGGGCTGTTCCCGGTATCTGCTGGCTGCCGCTTTCACTGATCTGGTTCGGCATCGGTATGAAAACCACGGTATTTCTAATCTTCCTGGCTGCTTTTTTTCCTATCTATCTGAACGCTGCAGCCGGCGCTCGCGCCGTGCCCGCCATCCTGCTTCAGGCAGGTGCGATGATGGGCGTGGGCCGGATTCGCGGCGTGTTCGCCATTCTGATCCCGGGCGCCATGTCTCATCTCATGGCCGGGCTGCGCCTGGGTCTGGGCATTTCCTGGGCCTATCTGGTTCTGGGGGAATTGACCGGTGTTCCGAGCGGTCTGGGAGCCGTTATCATGGATGCCCGCATGTCGGGACACATCGATGTCATCATCGTCGGCATCGTGATGATTGCTTTGTTCGGGCAATTGAGCGACTATCTGCTGAGGTGTCTGCTTCGTTGTCTGTTTAAAAGCGCCAGGCGGACTCCGTGAGTACCCGGCTGAAACTCATTTCGACCCGGGCGGCCCGGCCTCAGGCGGTTCTGGACATTAAAGGGGTCTCCCAAATATTCCGCGTCGCTCAAACCACCTGCCACGCGCTTGAAAACGTCAGCTTTCAGGCGGGGACGGGCGAATTGATCTGCATCCTGGGCCCGAGCGGCTGTGGGAAATCGACGCTTCTTAAAATTCTTTCCGGTTTCATTGCCCCCAGCGCCGGAAAAGTTGCCTTGAACGGGCTTCCGGTTTTTCGGCCAGGGCCGGACCGGTGTGTCGTTTTTCAGGAAGATGCGCTCTTTCCCTGGCTGACGGTGGCCGAAAATATCGCATTTGGATTGAAGGGCAGGGGGCTTGGCAGTCAATCGGCGCGTCAGGAAACAGAGCGGTTTTTGTCTCTGGTGAATCTTGAAGCGTTTGCCGACTACCTGCCGCGGGAGGTTTCCGGAGGGATGAAGCAGCGGGTGGCGCTGGCCCGTGTGCTGATACTGAATCCCAAAGTGCTTCTGATGGATGAACCATTCGCCGCCCTGGATGCACAGACCCGTGAAGAGATGCAGAATTTTCTGCTGGCATTGTGGAAAAAACTCTCCCACACCATTTTGTTTGTCACACACGATGTCGCCGAAGCGGTGACGCTTGCGGACCGTATTCTGGTTATGGGAAAAAATCCGGGCCGAATCCGTCACGACATCGCAGTAACTCTGAAGCGGCCCCGGATGCGGGAAACCGACGATTTTCATCATCATTGCAAACGCCTGTACGCGCTTCTGCGTACGGGGGATACAGGAGGGATGCAATCATGCCAAAACCCCAGAATGTCATGACCATTTTTCAGCTTCTGGATAAATCCAATTGCCGGCAGTGCGGTGAAAAAACCTGCATGGCCTTTGCCGGGGCTGTATTCACCGGACGACGTCTTCTGTCGGAATGTTCCAGGCTGGACCGGCAAATCATCATGATGTATTCCGGTACGCCGCAAAATGGGTTCGATGTGGAACAGAACCGGGATGACTATCTGGAGCAGCTCAAGAAACTCATCAATGACGTTGATCTGAAGGCGGCTACGGCACGCACCGGCGGGCGGTATGAAAATGGCAGGCTGATTATAAAAATGATGGGAAAGGATTTCAGCATCTCCACAAATGGCGCGATCTCAACCGACATTCATGTGAACCCATGGGTGGCATCACCGTTTTTCAATTATGTGCTGTATGGCAAGGGACTCGATCCGATCGGCGACTGGCGGTCATTTCGTGAACTTGCAGACGGCAGGGAGCGCTATCCCCTGTTTCAAAAGCGATGTGAGGAACAGATGAAACAGGTGGCGGACAGTTATACCGAGTTCTTTGACGATATGGTGCATATTTTCAGCGGCAGGCAGGTGGACCCGCAGTTTCGCTCGGATATCTCCGTTGTACTGTATCCCCTGCCCAAGTTGCCTATCATGGTGTGTTACTGGCGGCCGGAAGAGGGGATGCAGTCGAGCCTCAATGTGTTTTTCGATCAGACAGCCGATCAAAACCTTGATATCGGATCGATTTTCAGCCTGGGAGCCGGGTTGGCGCAGATGTTCACCCGGCTGGCTGGAAGGCATGGATTTGCTCAGTGATCCGGGGTTCCTGCGAGCCGCCATCGCATATGGCAGGTGTTGAAATGACGTAAATTATGCAATTGAAGAAATTGCTGATCCATGGTACTCGCTACATGGTCTGTGGAACAATAACAGAGATATTTGTGAGGATTGCAGATGCCGGAAATCAGCAAAACAGAAAAAAAGATCGTCATCAAATTAGTTTATTATGGTCCTGCCCTGAGTGGAAAGACCACCAACCTGATGCAGCTCCACGATATCCTGAATCCTTCCAGATGTGGCGAGTTCATGACTCTGGATACCAAAGGAGATCGGATGCTCTTTTTTGATCTTCTGCCAATGGTGGCAACGTCAACCAGCGGATACAGCATCAAACTGAAATTATTCACGGTTCCGGGGTAGCTGGAACATGAACGAAAGTCTATAAGCAGACTGAATCTATAGCCCTGAAGAGGGGACGACTACCGGCTGTCCGTATTTGGCGATCTTGACCTGCATCTCAGGGCTCAATTGTTTGACAAGCTCTGCATTGTAGGCATGGGACGTCGTGTCGTCGAAAGCGGAGAGGCCAATCAGTATCCTTTGAATCCCGACGGCTCTTGCACGCGATTTTTCAGCAGGCGAGCCTTCCTTGACCGCCGGATCGACATCGACTGCAATGATTGAAATGGTGTTGTCGCTGTTTCGGACGATATTGAATGTGCGGAACTGCTGGGGAAAATCTCGGGTCGATGCGGTCTCGACTTCCCAG
>CAJBLH010000185.1 GCA_903953895.1 uncultured Desulfobacteraceae bacterium
AATAGGAAAAAGTTTAACATACTGATTGATTTAGAAAATTGCAGCGATACTTGCACATAAAAGCAGAACGCCTATGTTCCATCGCAGCAAATATCATGCCATTAAGTTAATTTATTGAGAATTATTTTTCGAAAACTCAAGATAATATAAACCACGAAATAAAAAAATTGGTCTTGATCATCCCTTCTGCCAGATGATCAGCACTGAATTACCGCAAAGACGCTAAGCAACAGCTTGTTTTTTATAAATTTCCTTTGCGATCTTTTGCGGTGATACTCATTTTATGAATCACAGGTTCTGAGCAAATTGTCGATCAGTGCCGAAAATTCGGGATGTTGTCGAATCGTAACCGTTGTCCTGTTCTGAAACAGGATACAGCACCCATGTCAGGGTGATGGGAAGCTTGGCGCGGACTGAAAAGCGGAAGTGGCAGGCAGCAATATCCGAACCGTCGATGGAAACCCAGCCGCAGGGTGGATCTATCTTGCCTTTATCTGACAGTATTTCTATTTGGTGATCGCCGGTGCAGGGGATAATCGCGATTCCTGTTCCCAGGTGATTGGTGGACCGGATGATCGATGAGCGGCGATCCATTTCGACATTTCCGGGGGCAAACTGCCAGCATGTGGTCAGTGTGTGTACACCCGTACCCATTGCCGTATCCCGGATTGCCCAGAAACGACGGGCTATGAACAGGATCATTCGGGTGATCTGAATGATTTCTCCGGATGCACCCCGATAATCCCGGCAGGTTCCAGTCAGACCCATGACATCGCCCTGGCTGAAGCAGACCAGTTTATCCCGGCTGGATTGCGTTCTTTCCAGGAAGGACAATTGGGATCGCAAGGGCCCTCTGCCATCCAGAAGCAGGGAGTTGTGGGCGGCGGTGCTGCGGTAATAGTCGGTGAGGGGGCCCGGCGCATAGCCGGTAATGCCCGGATCGACCAGGCAGGGGATGCCGTGAGCAGCCACTTCAATGGACAGTGCATCGTCATGGACATGGGTCATTCCTGCCGGACCTGCCCTGAATGCCAGATAATGCGCGTGATCGTCGTATCCGGATCTCATGATGCCGATGCCGGCGTCGGGAAAGACCTTCAGGGTTCCGTCCGGTGGGATGCCATGCGATCCTCTGGCGCCGATCCAGATAAAGTCCTTTCGATCAAATATCTCTCCTGCCAGCCGCATCAAGGCGGTATGGTCGCACGCAATACTTCCGGAGTCGTTGAAAGCCGGCCAGGTAAAGTCCGGATGGCAGAGTGCGGAAAAATATGCAGCGGCTTTTTCCAGGGGTGCATCGAATACATCCGGCAGGGCGATGTTTTGTAAAGCAGCCACCCGCTTGACATCGAGGTAGGCGTATAGACAGATGGCCTGATAAAGCGGAGAAAATTCATACTGGGCGCCGTCTTCCATGAATTGCCGGATAAATTCATTTTGCAGACGACGGATGCCTTCTTCAACCCATGCTTGCGATTCCAGAAATACCGGCAGACACATCCCGGCAAGAGCCAGCGCCGCAGATTCCACAATGATCCAGTTGTTCGGATGGCCGATGTGATCCATGAGATGGCGGGCATGTTCCCAGAAAGAGCGAAGCATCCGTTCCCGGGTGGAATCCCCAAAAGCGGGGCAAGGCCAGGCGATTGCCTTGATCCGGAGCCATTCCCACAATCGCCAGGCCGCACTCAGGGTTTCCCACGATGGCCCGGCGCCGCCGTTGGACATGACGGGAACCGGGTTGGATGCAATCCAGTCGGACACCGTCTCGGCCAGATAACCGGCGTACCGACTGTCGCCGGTTTCTGCTAAAGCCTGAATCACATTTCTCAGGAAATGATGGCGGTTAAGAAAGTGAGTCCATTCCAGAATTCCGGAAGGGCGCGAGTTCCAGGGAATCGGGCTGGAAAGCCGTTTTCCCATGATTTGGCCCTGAAGAATCTCGTCTGCAGATTCCTTCGGGAATGCATGGGGAGCGGGGATGTCAAGGCCAGGGGGATGCCCGGTACCGTATGGGTCGGACTGCTCCGCCGGAATTGGGCCCTCTTTTTTTAAAACTGCGGACAATCCGGCTGATGTCAGCCTCGGGCCTTTGGGAATGATTCGATTTTCTCCAAAAAGGGGGCCTACCTTCACGATGATTGCATCGCAAGAGGCATCTGTTTTTTCAGGTTTAAAGAGAATATCGATGCTTTTTATGTCTTTCCAGCCGGTTGGATTGCCGTATGTTCCGAATGCCTCGATGGGGAATTTCAGTTCCGTCGGACAGCCGGGCCGCAGCATTTCGCGGCCTCCGGAAAGAGATATCGGTGTACCGATAATTTCCGCCTTTCCGGAGCCGTGAACCATTTTCACTTCTGCGCAGATCGGGCGATGCGTCATATTGACGGCTGTAAACGATATCTGGTTGAACCGGGATAAATCAGGCGTGGGGCAGGCAAGCGGGATGCACAGTATGCCGGAGGATGAATTGGAATGCAGGCTTTTCTTGTTCAGCTTCGGGCTGCCGGAGGACGAATTGGTATGGATCAGGCGTTCTCTTCGAACAATCCGATCCCGATGAAATTGGTCAATAGGCAGTGCAGGATCTTTCATGGTTTCCGCGCTGAATCCAGGTTGCAATAAAACGGGCTGAAGGTTGAAAGCTGAAAAAGAGCTTTTGCCTGGTATTCCAACAGGATCGACAGTACCGTAACCGACCGGGATTTTCAATAACGTTATAGACATTCAGAAAAATAATTTTGCCGCATTATCGGTCGGAGCTACTCAGACAGTATAATCTCCTCTCTGCTGCCTTGCGAGATGAATTTTCCGAAAGTTTACAGAGAGAGGGCCTTCAGGCGTGAACCGCAGGCATCAACCGGCTTTCAAACATAAGGAGAGTATGGTATTTTCCCTTCAACAGGGAAATGCATGATGGGAACAAAAATGATATTGACACCCGGAAACTTGGCGACCATTGTTCTTGCCAGACACGGTGAAACCACAGCTAATCGTCAGGGGATCATCCTTGGGCAGCGGGATTATCCGCTCACGGACGAAGGGATGTCTATGACCCGGAAGCTGGCTGCGCTTCTGCCCGAAACCCAACAGGGAATGATTGTTTCCTCCCCCATCGGCAGGGCGTTGACCAGCGCCGGGATTTTTGCGGATCAAACCCAGTGGCCCATCCAGATACTGAATGGACTGGCAGAGCTTTCCTGCGGACAGTGGGAAGGAAAATTCCGCAAAACAATTATCCCGGACCGACAATTTCTTCGGTTAACCTGGGATGAATCGCCGCCGGATGGGGAGAGCTATCAGGCTGCTGAAACCCGCGTGGCGGAGGCGATTCATCACATAAAAGCCATTCAAAATCATGATCCGATTCTGGTTGTCGGCCATGCCGCGATCAATCGGGTTTTTCTGAAAATCTGGCTGGGGTTGAATTTGGAACAGGCCATGAAGATTCAATTTTCTCATGACATTTTGTATGCTATCACCACAAATGAATTACTGGGGAATTCCGATTACCAGATAACCAAAGGCATGCGCCTTAAAAATACAACTTTGGGGGGTTTATGACAAAAAAGGAATTTGATTTGTTCCTGTCGGCGAAAGAGAAGGATCTCAAGGGAGATACAAAAATTGACTGGGTAGATAGAAAAAAGCAATGGCTGGAATATTTAAATGCTCTCTATGAGGTAATTGGTGGCTGTTTAATCGATTTTCAGCAGACGGGTAAAATAAATATAAAAAAGGATTCAATTGAAATAATAGAAGAAAACATTGGATCCTATCCGGCGGATAGAATGACTATCGAATTTGCCGATGAAAAAATCACCCTGCAACCAATCGGAACCAATTTGATAGGTGCAAGAGGGCGGGTGGATATGTCTGGGAAATATGGCTCTGTCAAAATTGTTCTGGTTGATTCTCGGATGAAGGGAATTCGAGATCAGATTAGAATCTCAACCGTTGAACGGAACAGTGTTCCCCAAAAAGAGATCGATGGTAATCCTGAAGAATTCGTCAAATGGGAATGGCGATTTGTTTCTGCGCCGCCGGCAAGTCTTTATCAGCCGGTAAACGAAGAAACCATTTATTCTGTTATCATGGAACTGTCCAATGGCTATAAATAGAGTTTCATTTTCTGGAGAAGAACTGCAGGTCAGGGAAATAGAGATCCACTTTTTATCACTTGAAAGATCACTGAGGGCTTTTTACCAAAAAGACAATTTATATTTCATGGGTTACACCATAAATGAGTTAAATATGGAGCTGGAACAACGATTGGAAGAGCTTGATAAATCGACAGCGTTTACGCTTTTGGCTTCAATTGAAGCCCATTTGAGGATAGATTTCCTTCAGCGGTGTTACAATAAAAAGAAAGATGAACTTTCAAGAAAGTTTCGCAAGCTGTATGGTCAAAAAAGTCATAAGATATCCCTTTCAAATGACATTCTTAAATTGTGGATGCAATATGTGGATAACAAGTACATTGTCTCGGAACTTCGAGGGGCGCTGAATTACCGTGACTGGCTAGCACATGGCAGATATTGGGTTGGCAAGGTGGGGCGAAAATATGATTTTTACAGCGTTCATCATCTTGCCATATGCGCTCAGGATCAATTGGGCATAGAAATGGGAGCGTAGCTTTTCTGTTGAAACATAAAATCCTCCTGATCGAGCCGCCGTTTTATCGGCTTTTCAAAAATACGTATGCGCTGGTGAAATACCCGCTGTCTCTGGCGTATCTGGCAGCCGCGGTCAAAACGAAGACATCCTGGGATATCCGGGTTTATAACGCCGATTTTGCACCGATGAGCGAGCCTTTTGAAGTGACGTATTTCAAGGGAAAAGGCTTTGTGCAATATCTGCGGAACCTTGAAGATGCATCCGGAAATATCTGGCAGGAAGTGCGGTCGGTGATTGCGGCATATGGTCCGTCGGTAGTCGGCATCTCGGCAAAATCCGCCAATTTTGCATCGGTGATCCGGGTCGC
>CAJBLH010000186.1 GCA_903953895.1 uncultured Desulfobacteraceae bacterium
AAAAATTGCGTTTTTTTGTGATTAAATTCTGAATGTTGTTTTTTTAATATAATTCGACTCTCTTTTAGCAAAAATAAACGGTCATACCCTGGGTAGCGAGATAGACTAGCTCGCAAATATGGGGTTTTCGTTCAGACACTATATAGGCATTATTCTGCTATCAATGCTGCAGAATTTATCTATAATTTCAACACTTTTATCGAAATATCCATTATCAGAAATGACAATATCAATATCCTTGAAATCCTGATTAATTGCAGATTCAAGAGTTTTCTCTAAATATTTTTCCTCATTATAGACAGGGATTCCGATGGTTACAATAGCCATAACAGCCTCCTCAATGTGATACTTATCGCATATTATAGTTCCGGTCACATGACCTTATACTGGTTCGCACACAATAATCGTAGCCAGGCAATGATGGTGATGAAAATATCGGTATCAAGTCATTTGACCGGTGCTATAGTTTTTCGGTGGTGTCTGAAATTGACTCGCTTTTGGCGTTTAATAGCTCAAATCATCAAAAAAATGCTTGAAATAATTAAGGTTAAGCTAATCTCAACCACCCTCGAAGTTAGAATTTTATCATAATCTTTCCGACTCAGCGGGCAGTCAATCATATCCAGAAACTCTGATCGACTCACTTTGACTTGTCTCGCCATTTTTGCAATCAGGTCATCGGAAATCTCCCGATGGCCGTGACTGGTTTTGGTTTTGACAGTTGTTTTTTACCATCAATCGAATAGTGATGGCGGCAGTAGTGAGAATCTGCCACCACAAACCCTTTGTTTTTCACACCGTACTCTATGGCAGCATGTTTACGGGGCAACGGACATCTCGTCGAAACTGGCAAGCAGTTCAATTTTCAGTTGTTTTGCCGAAACTTCCAAAAGTTCATCATCGACCAGCGCGTATTCAATCCACATCACCACGATCTGCTCAGACAATTCATCCAAAAGCCCTTCTCTGGTTTCTGCAAGCACATCGATGTTCAACCGTTGATCCTCAATGCAGATCAGTTGTTGACTATCGTTCAGCATCGGTTCAAGTATGATTGGGGTTTTGGCATGTAATGTGCGGTTCAACGAGTGAATTTCACTGACGGTAAACAGGCTCAGTTCCAGATCGCACATCCCGGGCACAGAGTGAATTTCTTTGGTCTGATCCGCTTCATCCAGAACAACTGGCCTGCAGAGGGGGCCATGCCTTTGATATATTCAAGCACCCGTTTTCTCAGCGCGCTGTCAGGTAATGCATGGTAAAGCAAATCTGCCTGTTCTTCACCAGTTCCAGACAAGAGTTCAGAAAATGTTTTCCAGGCCCTTTCAATATCTTCTGATACAAACAGATAAGAATCAGGATCACCGATTGTTATGGGTATGGTGTAACTGCCTGTCATAGAAATCTGGCAAAACAATTGATATTTGCGACGGATTCTGGCCGGGTTTCTGACCCGCTGCTTAAACTCTTTACTTTCGATATCGCATCCGATGAGTTCGATTGCATTTTGTGCGTTCTCAATTGCCTGGTAAGCAAATGCGCTGGGACGATGTGTGTGTCTGCTGATCCGGAGGCAACATGGAACGAAAAGTTTGGCACTTTATTTTCCATAAAGACTCACATTCACTATATTCCATAATCAACTATTTTTCCACCCGCTTTAAATACCCATCCAGCGCAACGGTGATCATCAGCTTGTGCTGGATACTCTTGTCAATCTCAAATTCGGGATGGGTTTTCAGGTATTCATAAACCGCGTTTTTTTTGTTGTTTCCCTTGCCCCAGGGCAAAACGGTTGCACTTACACTGCCAGCTCATATCGCGGCAATCGGCCGCGATTGACCAGGGCTGTCTTGACCAGCAGGGGAGATACGTGAAAATGATCTGCCGCCAATTCTATTTTATCGTCATCGGGGATTTTACCGCCGAAGTATTCATCAAGCGAGACAAATGGGCAAAGTAACTCCTGTGCAAAGGCGCGCTGGAATTTTTGACGAGTGGTTTTGGCGTTGGTCACCGGCAAAAGGGTTTCGCATGTCTTGGCCGACAGGTCTGCCCCAATCAATCGAGCCAATTCAAAGCGCCTGCCGGTAATAGGGTGTTTGGTCAATATCAATTTCAAGCCATCCCTATCGGCACAGTTGCGGAACCCAGCAGCCATCGGGCAATACTCAATGTCTGCCTCGCCCGACAGGATTTTACCAGGAATGTCGATCAAATCGCACAACTTCTTGTTGGCGATGGGCTCACCGGCATGGATACCCCATGCGTTGCGTACGAGCGCCGCTGACCGAGCCCCTTGTTGCCAGGGTCTCTGCGATCGATCAATCTCACTGATTTTCTGGCATAAATAATCGCGTTCTGGCACGACGGCAGGTATGGCGTTGTTTTGATGCTCCAACAACATATTTACATGATCCATCGCATCGTTCTGCGATGCGGAGGCGATTTCTTCGATAGCACCCCGACCGAGATATGTCGCCATGCCCTGCAACGTCTCAATCACGCTGGTCGATGCCTCATCGGGGTCATATCCGAGCAAAGCCTCCAGCTTTCGTTCGTTTGATTGTTCAGGGTTCTGCCGTTCCTCACATACCGCTGCCCATACATCAATAAGTGCACTATCGACGTTATGACAAGAAGTCAGCCGCTCTAATACGGCTTCGACATAGTGGTCGATGCCCAGCTCGAACTCTCTGGCGCTGATGATTTCATCAATACTATTCAGGTATCTCACGGGCGCACCGCCCCAATCCGTCGAAGGCTGCCCTATGACTGATACGAATTCTCCATCGCTGACAAACGAGAGGCTGGGCCATGCGTACCCGCCGCCGGCCGCCCCGATCTGATGACTCATTTTCCAGGATAGAGATTCGCGCTGAGGCTCCCAACGCAATCGCCACCAATTGGCGGCCAGCCAAATTGCCAGATCGTGAGCGGATACCCGCATAGATCGACGAACAGTTTTAGCGAAAATATCTTCCAGTTCGTTTGCTGGCTTGCCATTAACCCAGATCGAGAGCGCAGCTAATCCGGCACGGGTTGACGAATCCAGAGGGCCGGACGCAAGCCATTCAAACTCTAATACCAAACCTTGCTTCATTGGGTAAGTTGCCATTGGATCAATACTTTTTCACGCAAAGGATCGGTTTCAGGCATCGGGTAGCCATGGTAAACCCCACGTGTGGGATTTTCCAACTGGGCCTCCAGCGGTTCGCCGGAATCGGTAACTGCCCAAATGTTCTGAGGGAAATCACCACGCGTCTGAACGCTTACCAAACCTTTACGAATTCCCTCACGCAGGTAGCGAAGCGCGATTCTGTGGCTGAATGTACCAACCGCGTCACACAAGGTCTTATCGGGTCGAGGAATCACCGACGGTGTCAAATCAAAATCACCAGGATTGCGTTTGTGTTCGGGGTTTCCGCCATAGCTTACATGTGCGATCAGCCACTCGGCGTGTTGTGGATCGACCAAGTCAAGTATTTTCCGTTTCGGGTTGTAGGTTGTTCGCCGTTTCATGGTTGAATGTGAGATCGATTGTCGGGTAGTGGGTGAGATTAGCATAATCATACCCCTTTGACAAAGGTTGGAGTGCTTTTATGCTTTGAAAAGAATTGTTATATGAAAAAATTAATTGCGTATTGCTTGATTTGGTAAATTATCATGCAAATCTATTGCGCGATCCGTATTGGGCGGATCCATAACGATACAGTTTTATACCTAACCCTATAGGTTAGTTAATTTAAGACACCACCGATGTTCCCGCCTGGATTCTATGAGCTGTTTTAATAATAAATCGGCGGCATACTCTTGATCATCCAAATGAAGATACTGGAACTCTTCTACAAGAGTATTGATGGTAGCGCTCATATTGTACACCTCTCTTTTGGGATGTGCCAGGGAGTGATTGTAAACAAACACCCGTTCTGAAAAAACGGGATTCTTTGGGTTTGATATTTCTGCGTGTATCGGTGTACCAATACTATCTATCTTCTTAATATAATTTGGGATAAATCATGCTCTCCAAAAATATTGCATGAAGCGCCACAGGTAGTCAGGTCAGTTGTATGTATCGCATATTTGAGGTTGAATATGCGATGCCAAACTTGCGCAGAATGTCAACACCTTGACCATG
>CAJBLH010000187.1 GCA_903953895.1 uncultured Desulfobacteraceae bacterium
AATAGAGGGGAATAAAATGAAGAAAATGGAAGAAGATTTTTAAAATTAATTTTACAGGAAGAAAATATTGCTGATCAATTTAACATTTTCAAACCGCCAGATTTAATACAATTTCAGGACGCCGCTGACAGAGATGAGGATTTTGAAAATGCCGCATGCTATAGTGTGTGCAATATCATCAATTATTCAACCAGGCGGACTGAACTCCTCATGCGATTAAAACTGTCGATTAAATTTTTTATCGCTTTTCTTGCGACATCGTTTACCATCGTTGTCGTGATGATTGCGGCCATGCAGTTCTATGTCAACCGGAGTTTCTCGGACTACATCCGGAAAGTGGAAGCCACGCGACTGAGCGAACTCGGTCCGGTACTCGGCCGTGAATATCAGCGCAACAATGGCTGGGATCGGTTACGCGACGACCCGGAGAGGTGGCATGAACTGGTGCAACCCCGTAACTCGGCGGCCTATGCAGAAAAGCCGCCAACCATGCCATCGGGCTTTGAGTCCTACATGAAAGCCCCTCCACCTCCCACGCAGGGGCGCAGAAAAGATGACAAACCCATCAGACGAAGCGATGTTTTCGAAAATGACGCGACCCAGGGCGGGCGGCAAAGAAGGCCTCCTCCCCGTGAGCAAGACGAAGCCGGAAAGACACCCAGGAATGATCGCGATAGTATCCCTGATCGGCCAATTTTTTCAGTAGAACACAGACTTGCTCTGTATGATTCAAAAAAGGAACCCATCATCGGAAGGGTCGAATCCATTGATGGCCATACGCTGCAAGAAATCACCGTCAATGGCCAGACTGTCGGCTGGCTGGGACTCAGAAATCAGGAAAGACCGTCAAATCCGCTGGATATGGCATTTTTGAAACAGCAATCTCAGGCATTTTATCTTGTCGGGGTACTTGCGCTGGTGCTTGCAGCCATCGTATCATTTCTGCTATCACGCCACCTGCTGGCGCCAGTGCATCAGTTGATTCGGGGAACACACAGCCTCACATCCCGCAAATTCAACGTCCGGATCAACATAAACAGCACGGATGAACTGGGACAGCTTGCCGCAGATTTCAATCATATGGCACATACGCTTGAACAGTATGAGTACTTGCGTCAGCAGTGGATTACCGATATCGCTCATGAATTACGCACTCCGCTGTCCATCCTCCGGGGTGAAATCGAGGCGCTGCAGGATGGCATCCGCGAGACCAACAGCCGGCAGCTTGAATCCCTGCATGATGAGGTCGTACACATGAGCAGGCTCGTCGGGAACCTGCACGATTTGTCGCTGGCGGAAAGTGCCGCACTGCATATCAAGCGGGAACCGGTCAACCTGGTACAGCACATCAGGACCTGCCTGCGCAAATTTCAGCCGCTGTTTACCGAGCGCGGCATCCGAATGGTCGATGAACTTGGGGATACGGAAACGATCGTAATATCCGGTGATTCGGATCGACTCACCCAGGTATTTTCAAACCTGTTGGAAAATACCCTGCGATATACGGATTCGCCAGGCTGTTTGACCGTTCGTCGGCGCTGTACCCTGGACCGTGTGCTGCTGCAGTTTGCCGATACCAAGCCGGCCGTTCCAACGGAATCGCTGGATCGCCTGTTTGACCGGCTATACCGTGTTGATCCGTCACGAAGCCGCGCGCATGGGGGCAGCGGCCTGGGACTTTCTATCTGCAAAACGATCGTCGAAGCCCATGATGGTACGATTTCGGCACAACATGCGGCAGCCGGCGGACTGCAGATAGAGATCGATCTGCCCCTTCAGGTTTCAGCGAACAAACATGGATATTGATTATCGTTTCAACCAATTCGCTTGAAAGGAGTTCTAAAACATCATGACACAAAGGCATATTCTCATCATCGAGGACGAAGCGAAGATCGCAGCGCTTTTAAAAGAATATCTCGAAAAATCCGGATATCGGGCTACTATTTCAGGCCGGGGCGATCAGGCGGTGGCCCTGGTCCGGAAAAATTCACCCGACCTGATGTTGCTTGACCTCATGCTGCCGGGCATGGACGGCATGACTGTTTGCCGGGAAGTGCGAAAATTCTCCACCATCCCGATCATCATGATCACCGCAAAGGTGGAGGAAATAGACAGACTGCTCGGCTTGGAGGTCGGTGCAGATGATTATATCTGCAAGCCTTTCAGCCCCCGTGAGGTGGTGGCGCGTATAAAAGCCGTGCTGCGACGTATCCATCCCGAATCTACGGAAAAAAACCTGGCCATCGGACCCATTGCACTTGATGAAACCGGGTATGTTGCGACGGCAAACGGCAAAGCACTCGATTTGACGCCCAGCGAATTCAAACTTCTGCAAGTTCTTGTTTCCCAGCCGGGCAGGGTATTTTCCCGCGATGAACTGCTGGCCCGCGTGCAGGGCTATGATTGCGACGGCTATGACCGCACGATCGATTCGCACATCAAAAATCTGCGAAAAAAAATCGCGATCCATTTGCCCGACCAGGAGATCATCACTACGATTTATGGTCTGGGATACAAGATGAGTTATAGACATTGAGAAAAATAATTTCGCAGCGTTATCGGTCGGAGATATCCTGTAGGGGCTACCTGCAGGTCGCCCCTGCGCGGTTGGTACGACGATGCAGAAGAGATTCCGGACCGGGACGGGATCAACCGCATCCTGGAAGCGCCGGGTGCGCGGATTCTCTGGCTGACTGACTCGCTGGGAGATATCGAGGCGTCTGTACTCGGGCGGTTTACGTACAGCCTTCATTTTGAGGTTCTGAACCGGCTTGCCAGCGCCGGATGTCTGGGTTCGATGACGCCGCACTCCGGTGGTTCAACTGCAAGATTAAATTCAACTGCCTGAAGCCGGAAGGCGATGTCGTTTTCTACCGGAAGCTTCTGTCGCCCCTGACGGCATAGCGGGGATAAGCCGTGGGTTCATGTGTAGAAGAATGAACGGCTGAGATGATCAACCACAACAACGACAAGAAAGGGAAACTCACCTAAACAGTACTTGCAACTGGCGTCTACAGGATTAAAACAGCCAAATATGGTCCAATTCGTCCCCTGATTTACCCTCGGTTTTTCTTTCCCTGACTACCTGCGCAGGGGTTCCGGCAACAACCATATTGGCGGGAACATCTTTTGTCACCACAGCATGGGCGGCAACAATGGACTGCTCTCCGATAGTCACACCAGGAAGGATCATGGAGCCGGTATATATCTTGGCATAGTCACGAATAATAACAGGTTTGTATTCACGGATGATGTGCGATGCTTCGGAGTGGCTGTGCGTGAATATCCTGACATCCTCGCCAATCCCCACTGAATTACCGATGGATATCCCACCTTTGGAGTCAATAAACACACCACGATTGAAGAAGACAAAATCGCCAACATCCAGGTTCTGACCGAAGTTGAATCGGAAATTCTCTTCAGCCGTAAAGCCTGCACCACATCGTTTGAAAAGACGCCCTGCAATCAGCCTGCGGAAAAGGATGCTGAAGTTGGCATTGAGGCAGATGGGTAGTTTATCCAATGCATCCCAAAGAAAATGTAGATAGCGCTGCTCCGAAGTAAAAGGCATTTCCCGCGCAAGTGGAAGCAACTCCGAATAAAGGGTCAGGCCTTCCATCAGTTCTTTTGTGTATCCAGGCACATCAAGCAGGCGAAGAATGCGTAAGACACCTCCCGTATCAACACCACCCTGAATAATGGAGCCAACCTCTTCCAGCATGTCGTGGATCACTGTCCCCATGAATTTGTCATCCCTTTGACTTTTCGACGCGATCCAATACAGACAACGACAGGATATGTCGTCTATTCATCGGATATATCGGTTCCAATAATTTTATGACTTCATCTGTCAATACAACCTGCAAAGTGGGCTGTCTCGCATCACGACGACGAGATCGACTGTGTAATCTTCAAACTCATTTTTTTATTGGTTTTCCTTCTGCATCATCATTTT
The DNA here is from genome assembly GCA_903953895.1 of uncultured Desulfobacteraceae bacterium. GTDB lineage: Bacteria > Desulfobacterota > Desulfobacteria > Desulfobacterales > Desulfatirhabdiaceae > RAAP-1. Next base: position 3,956 of record CAJBLH010000187.1, read on the forward strand.
GACTTCATAATCGATAAACTTGATATTCTCTCTGTATGAATATCAGCAGGTTAAGTCAACAATAATCGTCGATTGGCCCATCAGAAAACATTGACATTCGCACAACCGTTACTTATTTGTTAAATTACGATCTCAGGCGATCAATACGATTTCCAACGCCAATTATTTACCATGATAAGAAAGCATCTGAAACGAAAATGAAATACTATTCCGATATCCAGGAAGCTGAAGATGGATACTTCATCGTATCCGAAAAGAAAAGAGTTCTCAGTATCAATAAAACGGCGAGATACAGAATAAATCTTCCCAATGAAGAAGAGTATAACGAACATCTTGGTCCGTATGCAGTAGAAGAGAAGGTCGGCAGGCGCTGGGTCAAGATCGGGGTATTATCTCCAGCAAAACAAAATTCGAGGAAACATGCACAAAGCAGACGAGTAGATCAGCAAAAGCACCCGATCGTGAAAAAAAAGTCAATCCCGAGAGATTGGACAGATGATGAACAAACCGCCGTTAAATTCAATCAAATACATGAAATATTTTCTAACCAACAGACAGGAACTGTACCCCAAATTATTTTCGACCATTTGGGCGGAAAGAATTTCATGATCCAGATTGGTGCAACGGATATCAGAGAGGGGATATCCACATTATCATTCAAATTAAAAAAGAACTTAAACAATATCAGTTACATCATCATAACATTGAATGAAGTCAACAAATATGACGTTGATTTTCTTAAAGTTAAAAATTATGAAGTCAAAATCTTGAAAGAATTATATAATATTCACTCAGGCGATTTGCAGAAAAGAATCAGTGAAGAAACAGGAATCGCTGTTAACTGATAAGATCAGAATTGATTATTACTTACGATTATCTCCCTGGTTGAAATCACTTTGGCGTATGGGGAAGATAACGCAGCCATAAACGATCCATGGACATCTGATGCCTTGATGGTTTTACCCTTGAAAACCAGGTCTCTTGTGGCGCAGGCATCTTCTGCAACCATGCAGTTGAACCCCAGATCAAATGCAGCACGGGTTGTCGCATCGATACACATGTGGCTCATTGCACCGCAGATGACAAGATTCTCCGGTTTTTTCATGTTCAGCATTTCTTGAAGTGAAGTGCCTCGAAAGCTGTTTGGAAAGTTCTTGACGACAACGGGCTCATCTCCAGACGGTGATACCATCTGATTTATTTCAGACCCATGCGTACCTGGCAAGAAAAAAGTTGCGCCGGGATGATTGGAAATATGCTGAACATGGATAACAGGCAGATTCTTCAACCTGAAGTCGTTTAAAATACTTCGGGCATTTTCTGCGGCTTCATTGATCCCGACAAGTTCCATTGCCCCGCCAGGGAAATAATCGTTTTGTATGTCAACCAAGAGAAGAAGATTGCTCATCGTGTTTTCCTTTTCTGGAGTTATTAAAACCCAGTTTGTTTGTTGATCGGGATCGCCGTCTGATGCCCACCTAAATTTTATCTGGTACAGTAGATGCACTGACCGACAATGTCAAGTAACCAACAAATTGGGTTTCCTTGGTACATTGTTATGATGTTGCCACTTATCAGCCATACACCTTGCACGAATTTCAACTACCTATCGTCAGGAGTCGGTCAACTTTGGATTTGACCATCACCTTCACCAGTCCCGGCGTGGTGATTTTCCCACGAGCTTTGCCGAGTTGTATTAAATTCTGAACAATATCCTTCGATACTTCTTGTTGTTCTGCCTCCGGTTTGCGAATCAATCGGATCGAATCGGCGGGGCAAGTTGAAACGCAGAGTCCGCAGCCGATGCAGCGATCGGGGTTCAAGGTGATGCTATCGACATTGAGTTGTATGGCTTCCATCTGGCAGCGTTCCACACAAACCCCGCAAACAGAGCAATTTTCAGGGTTATGGGCCGCTATAAAAGGGGTTGAAACCAAACTAACAGGTTTTGGGTGTCGTTTGTATGCTTTGAGGACTTGGCAACAGCATCCGCAGCAACAGCAGATAAAAAGAGCGTCTTTTGTGTTGGATGGCTGGAGCACAAGACCTACTTCGTTGGCTCTTTTGACAATATCCAGCGACTCTTGTAAATCAATTACACGGCCGACACCATTTCTGTGGAAATAATCCACTGCCATGCCGAACACCAGGCAGCTTTCTTCCGGTTTACTGCATCCCTGACCCACCATCGTATGTTCACGGCGACAGATACAAGGATTTACTCCGAATTTTTTATGGTCTCTGATCAGTTCCTCTGCCATTTCATAAGGGAGAATCTTATTTTCCACTGTAATACTTTTGCCCACCGGAACAACTCGCATTTGGGGAATCTTCCAAGCCTGTTCGGTGAGGTATGGAAGATATTCGTTCATGTCCTTGATCAAGTAAGGATCAAGATCATTGACATGATATTCCCAGATACCCACGACAAATTGAGCAGCCATATATTTCATTGCGCCATTTGGAAACTCTTCTCTAAGGATCAGTCCTTTTTTGGCCATGGCTTCCAGCCGGATAGCAGCCTCTTTCCTTGAAATTTTTGCTCGCCTGGCAATCACCCGAGGTTCTTCTGAAATCAGGGACAGGTGCATGGCCAGTTCCGCCTCCTCAGGGGTAAATAGTCTCTTCAAAATTCGCAATTCCACGCCTGTTTCTGTAGCTGGAAAACCTCCGGGAAGGTTATCCAAATGCTGAGCCAGCTTCTGATAATTATAATTTTCCATAATTTCCTCCATAATGATTTCCAAGCAATTTTAAAGGACTCAGAAATGATAATTGGGAAACAGCGGAGCAAATTAATCAATTTTGCAGAAAAAATGAGCAAATATAAGAAATCATATCTCCGATACAAATGCTTTCCCAAAATCCGTTATAACCCGAAATTATCTCCTGCCCGTGTCAATAGAAAGATATCCGCCTCCAATTCTGCTTTCTGATATTTTCAGCAGACTCAGCCTCCCGACATTCAATCCTTCCGGATTCCGGTAAAAATACCATGGTCGTACCGCGATATCATCCACAAGGATGGATTTTGATTTTGAAAGCAGGATATCCGTATAAACGTACATTTCCGCAACAAGCGGATTGGAAACAGGTTTTCCTATAACCGATCCGTAAATCGAACGTTTGACTCTATCAATGATTCCCATCTCAAGCATCATTGGGATCAGCGCATATATGGCATTTTCAGTTGCCCGATTGCCGCCATAAAAATCACTCATTTTCTCAATAACAAAACGGGTATTAAGTCGATCCTGAACCTTGAATCCTGCACTCATGATGCAGAGCATTTCATAACAGAATGGATAGGCTGCAACGATCAGAAAGAGCAGTGCAGCAGCCTTATCAGCTTCGGATATATCCAGATAGGTTTCAGGAGAAAGGAGTTTGGCGCAATGTCCGGAAGATCCTGTCTGCGTAACCATGCGGGAAACGATCTGATATGCTTTTTTTCTGCGATTTTCACCTGTAAAATGTTCGGACAGATCCATCAACACATCATCCCGGTTCAGTTTTCCGGTTTTTAAAAATGTTATGACTGCCCTGTCCAGAACAGTAATCGGAATTCGCTGGTTGATTCCGATATATTTGCCAGGCGGCGTTATATTTCTGCGAACGGAACCAGAACTTCCCAAAAGTGGCTGCCTCCATGGGTAATAACAACGTCATTCGGTGAAACAAATGCAGAATTATCCTTGAGATACAGCGAAAGGTCGAGAACGCCTGCGTCAAGATCCGGATTGTTCTGCTGAAAGGATTTCAGAAACGATTCATTGGCAAAATGCAGGTGCCGTTTGCTTCGTGACAAGGAACCAAATTTCTCGCTCAGTTTCAAATTTTTGATGCCTCTGGCTTCAATACTGCCATGATCGGATGTTACAAAAACCGTGAATCCGGATTGTCTGAGATTCAGGATCATACTTGTCAAATCACATTTTTCCAGCCAATGATGGGTATCAATATAAAACTGGGACAATCCCAGCACATTACCGTGCATCATGTCATCGATATCGTTGCAAACCATACCGATAATCAAGGGGCATGCGGGACCTGCTTCAGGCAGGGCGGCGCCAAAACCGCCGGAAGCCGTCTCTACCCTTCTAAATGCTGTTTGATAGCCGGAGTACCCGGCATTCCGCCAGTATGCCATAAACAGCTTGTCTTCATTGCTGTTATCTGTGCTCAAATCCGGCCGGGCGCCTTTGAATAAAGCCTGCCTGGACCATGCGGTTATCGACGGTATCCAGGCAAAGGTCGCGGAACTGATGCAGGGCAGTCCTTTTTGGGTAAGCATGGTCTCAACAATCCGCCATTGCCAGTAATTGAGGCCATCGATAACCACCAGCGCCTTTTTGTCGGCAGAATGATTTTTTAAATAATCCAGAACACGGAAGACATGATAGGGTTGTTTGACAGCAGATCGGCTTTGAAGGGATTGATAGGAATTATCCAGGAATATCTGAAACCTGCGGTTGATGCGTTTTTCAAGTCGTTCTGTTACTGCTGTCAATTCATCATCATTCAAATCCAGAACGATCAGTTTGTTTTTGGCGATAAGTTGAATCAGGGAAAACCACTGACGCGGGTCATTTTCGATCCGTTCAAGATAGGTTGAAATATAATCCATCAAAAGATCAGCATCTTCCTGCCGGGACTGCCGTTCATCGTGAAAGATACCGATTTTGGATTTGCGGTCTTGCCATGTTCTCCGGTTCACTTTAACCGGCGCCAGCCTGCCGGTGACAAAGGCATTGATAACCGTTTTGTTCAGAGAACTCTCTTCAAAATTGATTTCTTGTGAACCATTCAGGATATACGCTTCCCATTTGCTCTGTAAAAAAGGATAAAATGACTTTTGTGAAACCGTTTCAGAGGGAATGCCAGGAAAATGCTTTGTAAAGCGTTTGGATAAATAATCGAGAACCGGTTGATTGAGCGCATAGGGTTCCGAAAAAATGGTTGTCAGGCTGCTGAGCAGCCGTTCCTTACTGCCCAGTCCATCCACATCCACAAAATAGATGTTTTCCAGCACAAACTTGATGGTCTGATCCGGCCCAAGCGAATCGAATATTTTTTTGGAAAGTGTAAACAGAACATCCAAAATTCTGCCATCAAGCCCGGAAATGGTTTTCCTGTCCAAACAGGGAAAAATATCGCCGATGCTGACTTTGGCACAGCCCATCAGTTCCCGTATATCCGGGAGCGGCTTGAAATCATTTGCGGAATGGATCAGATAGCGTGCATCGGAATGCCGGATATCCAGCTCGAAAGCAATTCTGAGATCTAGTGAAGTATCACACCGAACGATCACAAATCCGGCGTTGGCAGCCGCCTCCTGAAGTGATTCATGCATCAGCAGTTGATCTTTGTCATACACAAACACATGCGGTTTGTGGCTGACGATCAGAGACAGGAATTGATCATGCCAGTGGGTCATGGCATAACCTTGACAAGCATCAAACAGCGCAGATCCGGCAGAATCTGGCAGTTTGCACTGAATTCGTCACGCCATGCAGCCTTCTCCCGTTCCAGGCGGTTCTGTCGGGATAGACGGATATTTTCGATACCGATCCGGTTTAACTGTCTGTTTCTGAAATCAAAGGCATTTCCCTTGTTGAGCCGTATTTTTTCAGTTCGTGAGACAATATCCGCTTCCATTTCCTGATACCGGCCGGACAGAACATCTTCGGCTGCAGCGTTCATTTGCTGCAACACCGTTTCTGTTTCCGGAGGCAGCATGGCAGAGACCACAGTTAAACTTTTTCGTTCTTGAGACAGCTTCTGCCAGATGTCGCTGGCGTACGTCGCAAAGATATCCCCCTCTGCGGAACAAAATAATGGAACAGTTATTTCCTGGGTTTCAAAGCGATTTTTTACTGTCAGTTGCCACAGGGACCAGTATCCGTCCACCGATTTCATGGCCGTAAACCGGACAGCAGGTATAGGCTGGCTGGCCAGATATGGGACAGCCTGGCTTAGAATGGTTTTGATGATGTCATGCTGGAGGCTCAGCGGTTCCGGAATGGGGTTGTTCAGACTTTCCCGGACATCAAAGGTATATATCTGGTCTTGATATCCCGGAAACGTGAAGCGAATTCCTCCGATCACCCGTTGAAACGGCAGGTGATGCATATCCATGTAAGATTCCGTCATGGTTTCCAGCCATTTCGGAAGCGGGCTGTATTTGATCTTATCTGTTTTATCGGATGTAATCCGGGCCACATCCAGGACCGGCAGGACCCCTTCCGTGGTCTGATATTCCGTGAGCTTCTGTTTGATATCGTCCAGCCAGCTTGCGCTTTCTTTTTCGAAAGCTTCAGGAGATAAAAGAGATGTCAGATAAAGCCGATTGATGCTTTCCCGTTCCATCGTGCTGTCCAGAACATCGGCGGTCTTGTCGATGCCAAGCTCATCCATTATCTGATTCAGCTTGATTTCAATGACCTCATATACCCTGCGATCAACAGAATTATCAAGCATCAGATTGATGGCCAGCACTTCATGCTGCTGCCCAATCCTGTCAACCCGCCCGATCCGCTGTTCCACCACCATCGGGTTCCATGGCATGTCGTAATTGATGACCACATGGGCAAACTGCATGTTCAGGGATTCACCGGCTGCATCGGTGGAGATCAGAATCTGGGATGCCTCTTTGAACTGCTTTAATGCCTCTATCCGGGCTTCAAATTCCATGGAACCATTGATGACCTGGCAGAGATACCCCCCATTTTCCTCAAGGACTTTTTTCAGCATGCGCTGGGTGGCGGTAAACTCGGTAAAAACAAGAACCTTGATATCCGGATCATTTTCAAGTCGTTTCAGCTCGGTCAGTTTCTCCAGCAGAAATTCCACCTTGGCATCGGTCTCCGTATTCAGGCATTCCCTGGCCAGTTTGGTGAGCGATTTCAATGTTTCCAGCTCGGCGCCGTAGTTGGCATGGGCTTCGGCAATAATGGAGAGGCTATGTTCATCCACATCGAATGCAGATGGTTCCATCTGGAGCAAATCTGTCAGTCCGAAAGATAACTGATCACTTCGCCTCTCAGCGGGAGAGGGCAATTTGATTTTTGATTGTTCTTCCGCAAGCTTTGCCGCCCGCTTTTCCATTGAATCCAGAATCGCCTGGGTGGAACTGCTGATCATCCGCTGAAATAGCAGCATCACAAAGCCATAGGACATGTTGCGGGTCTGCTGCGCCAGGTTAAATCCGTAAATGACATAATCCGTCACCTGCCCATAGAGCAGTTGCTGCTTTCTGTGCCGGATGTCATCCCATACCACGCTGTGCTTTTCAGTCCGCCGCTTGTTAAACAGCGGTTTTCCATTGTAGTCGATTGCATGCCGTTTTTCGGTCCGGACCACAACAGGGTCCAGGTCCGGAATGGACGGCATGCCTTCACCGGCAAAGGCATCGGCATCCAGAAGCTGTAAAATTCTTCGAAAATGATCGGATTTCCCGCGATGCGGTGTTGCAGACAATAGCAGGACATTGGGAATGGCATTGCACAGAATATCCGCCATTTTGAATCGGCTGACCGTCTCGTCGCCGCCACCCACCTTGTGACACTCATCGATGATCAGGAGGTCGAACTCGGCGTCAATAACGCTCTCCAGGCGAAAGCGGTTATGATTTTCTACTTTCTGCAAGCTCCAACCGTGCCGTTTTTCAATCGGCTTCAGGGAATCCATGGAAACTATCACCTGATTGTGCTGGCTCCAGAAATTGATCTCGTTATCGGCTTCCATTACGGAAAATGTTCGGGAAAGGGTGTTGATATAATCGGTATCATACACGCGAAATGTTTCGTTGAAGTGCTGTTTCAGCTCCTGTTTCCATTGCAGCATGGCCGTTTTGGTGACAATGATCAGCACCCGTTTGACAATGTTTCTCAGCTTCAGTTCCTTCATCACCAGGCCGGCCTCGATGGTTTTTCCCATGCCAACTTCATCCGCCAGCAGAAACCGGATGAACTGCCCGGACATCACCTTTTCAAGGGCCAGAATCTGGTGGGGCAGGGGAATGATGCTGCTTTCAAACGGCGCCAGAACCTTCTGTGTGGAGATCTCGTTTCGTATCCGGGCCGCCATTGCATGAAACGCAATCTGTGATGCCGGAATCTCAGCATCACTTTCCTGTATTCCGCTTTCGGGAACATCCAGTATTTCACCGCTCGACAGGATACGAATCTGAACGATCGTCTTGCCAAAGACTTTTTTTCTGGAGATGATCTCGATTTCTTTGTCGTTATAGCGCAATTTGTCCTCAAAGATTTGTGGTTCATCGTGGATTAGCGTGACAATAACACAAGTCCGCTGGTTCCCAAGCTCCAGCTTGGGAACCGACACCACGAAGCTCCAGCTTCGTGTCATTTCCCATGATGATTCGAATGC
>CAJBLH010000188.1 GCA_903953895.1 uncultured Desulfobacteraceae bacterium
CATTCCCGATATCCTTGTTCTTCGCTGCCAGCATTTCCATCACCTCCTTCGATTTGCCGTCTATAAACAGCATCCACTGCACAATGGCGTCATCGTTAGAAACGGTTATTCCTTCCTCGAAAAGCTTGGGCAGTTCCAGAACTCCGTCGGCAATATCTGAATCTCTATGTTGATCTGACGCCCGTCTTGCGTCTTGACCCGCACATCCAGTATTCCCTTTTTGTCCTCTTTGTATTCCCGTAAAAGCTCCGAGTTGATAATTTCAATATCCGCCAGCACACCCGCCGGCAATTTCAGCACCGCTGTCAAAAAGGCAATCGTGATTTGTATCCAGCAATATTGCCTGCGTCATCATTGATCCCACCGGGGCGGCAAACGTGTCACCTGCCGTTCAGGAATCGGCAATGCTTCTCCCCCCAGGTCATTGAAACGTCTGCGAATACGTTTTGCAATATTTTCCGGTTGTCTTTTACTGCATGATTTTCTTTGTCTCAAAAATTCAGCAAAGTCCAAAAGTTCTTCAAGCACGGACTCTGGCAATTGTTTGGTCACCTGATAAAGTCTTTGAGCTGTCGCCATTGTTGCACCTCACCAGTGGCTTTACATAACTGCTACAGTGATTTCACCCAGGAAATATTTTTGATGCATCTGAAATGTAATGCTGTAAATTTAAATAACTTTGTACAAGGTTGGATTGATAAAATGCTTGTACCAGTTTGCTGTCATTTCAGTTGCGGTTTTGGCATTGAGTTTTTCCGGGTCACGGATATCACCGATAATAGAAGTTACGGGCAGGTCAAGCAGGTGAATACGGTTGGGATCTGTCGGTGGCTGCAGTGCATAACCGGTTACAGCAGCAACCATAGACATTCAGAAAATAATTTCGCTGCATTATCGGTCGGGAATGGCCAAAAAGGCCTATTCCCTCCCTGCTGACTTGCAAAATGAATTTTCTGAAAGTCTATAGTTGAATGGTTGATAGGGTTCAATTATTTATAGATTCGGCTTAGTTGGGATTTTCTTAGGGCGTTTAGTTTGTATGCCATTTGGGAGATGGGTATTCTTATTTCCTGGTGCATTTTATCATCGATGAAACCTAAGTCGCTGGAAAAGGGTCAGTTGACAGGATAATTCCATCAGCGAGCTGTAGGCAAGTTGAGTAAGTTGAAATATTTAGTCTTTATTTTGTGATGCTGGCCAGAGGGAGTTCTGGTATCCCATTGAACTGAAGCAGCGCCAAAATCGTGTCATCACTTGTATTTTTTGGCTAAATAGTGTTGATCAAGGGACTGGCGCAAATACACTTTGATAATTGCCTGTCGGCTAATATTCATTTCTGCTGCAAGGTTATCAATTTCGCTGAGCATATCCGATCCGATGTCAACGGTTATCAAATTAACTGCTGGCTTCATAACGCCCCTGTTTGTGAAATATTGGGCTATATCCTCACCACTCAATGCTTTTTCAGCGATATCGTCGGCTGATATTTTCTCTGTGCAATCAGTATTCATCATATTTTGCTTTTTTGAATGTCAAATTTAAATCTCATCGTAGCATCTGAAAAATATCTTCATCGTTTAAATCAGGGAGATTATGATATCTGAGTTGCCTAAACTGAATCTGAAGAGATCGTCGCTTCATCAAGAATCGGGTGGTGTCTCTGGGCTTGCGCAGCAGCACCCGTGTGAGGGCAAACCGCCGGCACTGACCGCGGAATGCGATAAACGAGGGTATTGTCAGAACCGAACTTCAATGGATGTACTTCTTTGCTGCAAAGAAAATTATCCCTTGGTACTGAACCCTTTCTGAATCTCAATCACCCCGATGATATCCATACCCGCTATCGAGGCTACTTCTTCAACGCCCATCCCTCTTGCCAGCAATGCCAGAATTATTTCTGCCTTGCCTTCATCTCTGCCTTTCTTGATCCCGGTCTCTTCACCCTTCGTAAATGCTGATTTGATCCGTGTCCGCTGATCCATCAGTTCGGCTTCCCGGGCTTCATAAGCCATCCGTGCCTTTTTATCGTTCGAAATGATTTTCAGCACATCAAAAGCATTCCCGATATCCTTGTTCTTCGCTGCCGGCATTTCCATCACATCCTTCGATTTGCCGTCTATAAACAGCATCCACTGCTTAATGGCGTCATCGTTTGAAACGGTTAGGTTCATCATGAATTAGCGTGACAATAACACAAGTCCGCTGGTTCCCAAGCTCCAGCTTGGGAACCAGCGGCAAATAATTTGCAGTGGCCACCGCCGCCGATGAGAAGAATTTTATCCTTTAATTCCGGTCATGTTGATCTTTTTTCTTTGAGTGTTAAGCTTTCAGCGTCTCTCCGTTCCCAAAAAATAGCAGCTTCTTCAAAGACCTGCCTTGCGCTCATGTTTTTGAACAGATCCTCTCTTATTTGCATGTAATCCAGTTTTCCTGTATTATACATGCTCAGAAAACGAATCGTATTTGCAGCACCTAGGTTTTCGTTCAAAAGTACTAACGCTCTTTTTCTTAAATCAATGTCAGTTATATTTTCAGCAATCATTTCGTTTCCTCCTTTCTTATGAAGTCGAGAGGACTACATACAACTAAACCCAAATCCTGGGGTGCTGACCGCCGGATTACCCTGTCATCACACGTTACAAAATAATGACAATTACTGAACAGCCCACAAGCAAGATGAACTGCATCGTTCCCCTTTATACCGCGATTCTCGATCTCCTCAGCCCTGGACAGGATATCTCGATGGGGTTCCACAATGTGTCTTGCCAACCGGGAAAGAAGTGCAATCTCATGCTTTCTTTCTGTGAAGGGATTTAGCTCGTTTTCAAATTCAAGCATAAACGACCAAACGAGATCCACTTCACCTTTCTGTAGTCTGTTAAAAATAATCTGACATGCAACCGTTTCCAGTTTAACCCTCAAATCACTCTGATCATCAAACGGCCGATTGTAAACACACATGTCAAGATAAACTTTCAACTCCCCCCTTGCGATATGCCTGCCTTTGGACTTTCAACCTTCAGATTTGAGATCATATCCTCACGCTGCTCGGTATATTGACAGGGCGATCTTCAATCCATTGAGCATTGTCAATGACGGTGGTCTGGCAATTGCGGTACATCGACAGATGATTCATCAGTGTCCAGACAGGTCGCAACTGAACACCGTTCTGATTGGCAAACTCGAGAAAACGGTTCCGCTTCTGACGATCTTTTAACACAATGGCGTTCAGCCAGTAATTGGATTTGGCATTTTCAGGCTCTAAACAAAGGGAACCTCCATATTTTGAAAAAAAAGTGAGCGGCTGGGTAATAACCTCATCATCTTGACGCCGGCCAGAAGCAGTGCCATGTGCAGTGCTACGGTGCCGTTGATCACTGCCACGGCATATTGGGCGCCGGTAAAATTTTGAATGTGTTCTTCAAACATTATAGATTTCCCACTTATAGCGGCGCATGTTTTCTTCCACCCTGAACCATGAAATGGTATCTTGTATCCTCTGCATCAGGCTGGTCTCCGGTTTCCACCCGGTAAGGCGCATTATTTTTTCATTGCTGCCCAATAAACGCTCCACCTCACTTTTATCCGGGCGAAGCCGGATATCATCTGAATGAATCCGAGCCGATGGATTGATAATATTTATAGTACACAAAGGCTCTTATACGGCAACCTTTCTCCTGCAAACCTTCCACTATATGGCTTCCAATAAATCCATCGGCACCGGTGGCTAATATTTTTAAAGTTGTTATATTTGTCGATGGGTTGAATTGTTTCATCGATGAAACCTAAATCGCTGGAAAGGGTTAGTTGACAGGATAACTCCATCAGCGAGATGTAGGCAAGTTGAGTAAAATGAGCCTGGTCTTTCAGGCTTGTTCGGCAGCATTTATTCTTTATTTTGTGATGCTGGGCAGAGGGAATATCGGTGTACCGATACTGTTTATAGTGTTAATATAATTAAGAATAAATGAGGTGTGGCAAAAATTTGGATGACTGTAATGGTCTGCTTTCAGCATAAGGGGCACAGCAAAAACGGGTTGATGTAGAATTGTTGGCTCATCGTGGATTGACGTGAAAACCGGGCTCGATCATCATTCTGGTTGATTTGCTGAATGATTTCATTTGTCGCTGGTTCCCAAGCTGGAGCTTGGGAACCAGCGGCTTGTGTTATTGTCACGCTAATCCACGATGAACCAGTTAGACCAAGCCCGCCCTTGGATTTCAATTCGTTGTAGAGCGGTGTGATGCGCATCCTGACCGATCAGGTGAACTCCCATATTAAAAAGATTGCCAAAGCCCAGTCAATATCATGCCTATACCGTATCCATAAATGTCCGCTCTACCCGATTGAAAATTAAAATACCGATGATCAAAACGACAATCATGGCAAAAAAGCTGTAAAGAAGATGCGTTCCACTGACCAATCCGGCGCCAAGATAGGCATATCGTATAGTTTCCAAAATGGGTGTCATGGGATTGGCCAGGATAATCCAGCGATACTTTTCCGGCACCTGCGATAGCGGATAAATTACCGGCGTGGCGTACATCCACAACTGCACCCCGAAGTTGACCAAGAATTGAAGGTCGCGGTAACGCGTAGTCAGCGATGAAACGATGATGCCAAATCCCAGCCCCAATCCTGCCATCAGAAACAGCAGCAGAGGGGTCAAAAATATCCAGACATTGGGTCTGATATCAGCACCACGAAGTCCGAAATAGGCCATAAAACACAGAAAAAGAGCGAACTGAATGGCCAATGTGATGAGATTGGAAATCAAGATCGAGATAGGCACCGTCAATCGCGGAAAATACACTTTTCCAAATATACCGGCATTGGCTTTAAACGTATCCGACGTTTTGATGAGGCAGGCGGAAAAATAACTCCATCCAACGGTTCCGGCCATGTAAAATAAAAACTGGGGAAGACCGTCTGTGGACAGACCCGCCAATTTCCCAAAAATGACCGTGAAGGTGAGGGTGGTCAGTACCGGCTGGATCAGAAACCAAAGCGGCCCAAGTATCGTCTGCTTGTAATAGGTGACAAAGTCGCGCCATACAAAAAGAGCAATGAGATCACGAAAGCGCCACAACTCCCCCAACTGCAAATCCAGCCAGTGGCGTTTGGGCCGGATGATCATTGTCCAGTTATTGTCTATTGATGTTGACTCATCGGTCATATTTTGGCCTGTATAACTCTATTCCGTATTGAAAACAGCCTGCATTGGTGTTTAGGTTCATTATATATAAAAGCTTACCTTCTTCCAAACACATGTCGGGAAGGTGTTTGGGCAGGCACGAACCAACGCCACCTTTGAAAAATAAAAATGTAGCTTTCGCGAATTAAAAACTTGATAATCGAGTGTTAGTACCGCAGCAGTTTCTTTCATCTTTTCAGGTGACATCATCACTTCCCCATCGTCAAAACAATTTTCTCCGCCGCTACTTTGGATTCAAAATCAATTTTCTTAAATTCTATTTTAAACCGCTTCATATTGTTGTTAATTGATTCATTTATCTTGAAGCTTTCGTCAATCGTTAATCTTTCCGCTTTGCCGGATATTTGAAAATCCTCAAGAATTCTTTCTACGCCTATTTTGTTTATTCTTTCCATCCCGACCACTCTCCCTTCAAGTTATTCCTGAATATCCCGAATGGGTTAAAACCGATATCATAGGATACAGAGGCACGACAAAGCTGACGATCTGAAGGGTTCTAAGTTGGTAGTCATATCTTAGCTAGCCCTGCCTCCATTAAAGAAAAAAGAAAGGTTTCTTATGCTGCCAAGGCCAGTCGTCGCCATTGCGCCATTTCATCTTCATAATGTCCGGGTTCAGCCTATGAAGTGCTTCACCGTAACCGATCAAGGCCAGACCCATGGACTTGCAGATGGCGGTTGGGGTATCGCTGGACAGGAGTCTTTCAACGGTTTCATCCGGCTTGAATCCGTCGGCCCGAATTTCCTGAATAGTCAAGCCAAACTCGGGCGAAAGATGCATGCCCGGGGCAATGATCTGCAAGGTCAGATCCGGGGCATCCTGGATGCCCTGTATAACCCACCGGAGTAGTCCATACTCGGCGCGGGTAGCGGTGAAAATGCAGATTTTCTTCATTTTTTCTTCTTTATCGTGTGCTTGAATTTCAAAACTGCACAGTTCAGCTTGATGGATATCTCGGTGTCGCTTGTTTGGAAGAAATGTTTCAATGATTGCAAACGTTGCTTCCGTAGCTTGTTTACTTTTCAAAATCGTAGCAATCATGTACAAACCTTTTTCAGTGAGTGCCTTCGGTAAAGCCCTCGTCTTTGCAAATTTTGCGGTCGAAAATTTCGACCGCAAATCAACAAACTCTCCTTCGCTGATTTCGAACATGTAATCATTCGGAAACTTATCAGGGTTATTTTTAACCGCCTCATTGACCCTGGTGTTGCTGATGCAGTTTGTTCCAACCGTCATCAGCAATATTCTGAGCATGCGGAAGTATCGGTACACCGATACCGCTTATCACATTAATATAATTAAGAATAATTGGTACTCGCAAAAAATTCGGTTAGACCGTAATGAACCAGCATATTTAAGAGAAAAGAACACGGTTCCGGGGATTGTCCGATGGTGGAGATATAGCTCCGCCGCGTGGATTACATCCATAAATTACGATATAACTATTTTATTTTACTTTAAATAAATCATTTTTAACAAGCGATTCAGAGGACTGCTTGTGCTGTGTTTTCCAAGCACCTGAATGAGCTGGGCGATTTACTGCTCGAGCATGAAACTAAAAAGTCAAAAAAAATGAAGCTAAAGATGATCGATATGATTGGTAATTTTGGAACCGAATCCGATCACCAGGTTGTTCCCAATTTTAGTGTACTCTTTGCTGGCGGCATTGCTGCCGATAAAAGTAGCCGTCCCAATTCGTGCCCCACCTATGCCTCGGGTTATGCTGTCATTCCCTTCGAATACTGGCATTTAAAATTGTTAGGCCAACAATATTTTCGCCATCTTTTCTTAAAAGCATATCCTCATCCAATTCAATCGTTTCAGTCGCTCTCTGGGGTTTTCTAAAACTCATATATAACACATCGGCTTCTTTATCGTAATCTATCCACACCTGTTTGGTAGATAGACTGAGCATATCGGAAGCTAAACGAATGCATTGTCCGATAAAATTATTTGTCTCTTTTGTCATTGCCGCTTCCATATTATTTTTCCTTTCGGTTTATTGGGAAGGAAATATGAAGTGATTATAAATCCATCTTCTTCGGACAACTCTCTATAAATGGCAACCAACCATTTCTTTTTTCCGATATTTTTCGTTGCTTTCAGGGTTCCTTGATTCCCCTGCATGATAAATTCAGGATTTTCAACAGTATCAAGCACATCATGAAAATAACTTGCTAAATCATCATGATTCTCAATAATATGATACCATCTTTCGTAAGTAAGACGGATGGGAATATTATTAATTGAATACGCTGTTTCCATTATTCATTACCGAACTGAAGTTCTAAAAGGCCAAAAGCAAGGAGCTAATCGGCAGGATGGTGAGTTAAATGACAAGCCGGGGCAATTCCCGGATGTTAAGGTAAGGATTCATTATCCATAATTTGCCATCTTTGTGCGTTTTAGCCCCTTGCTTTTGGCCTCTTTCAG
>CAJBLH010000189.1 GCA_903953895.1 uncultured Desulfobacteraceae bacterium
CCTCATTTGTGATCCCACTGCCGGTGTCCGCAACTTCCAGGCAGGCGTAGAGAGTCTCCTTCGGACGCCAGTTGATCGGAAAAACATGCGATAAGCTGATATCTGCGGATAAAACCGTTTTGACCGATAGGGTGATAGTTCCCTTGTTGTCGGAAATGGACTCCCAGGCATTGGTGGCCAGGTTGGTGATTATCTGGTGCATTTGGCTCATATTGGCGCGAATGGTCGGTCCGGGAAAGGGGTATAACGGCTCCATCAACACATTTTTCGGAATAATGCCTTGAAGCATCAGCAACCCTTTGTGGCAGGTTTCGGATAGATACTGCAGCTCCAGTTTGCCGGGCGTTTGCCCCAGATAGGTCAACATCAACCTGCTGACATCCGCCGCTCTGTGGGAAGCCTTCATGGCGTCGATCAGCCTTTCGCTCTCATCCGATCCCAATGGCAGGTCGTTCATGACAAGTTCCAGGTTGCCGATCACGACATAAAGCTGATTGTTGAAATGATGGGCGATGGCCCCGGCCATGCGGTTCAGGCTTTCTGCTTTTTGAATCTGCAGCCGCTGTTGTTCCCATCGGGTACGTTCTGCTTCAATTTCTTTCTGTTTGGTCAGATCGGTGTTGGTTCCAGAAACCCGAATGGCTTTATTATCGTTGTCACGTAAAATGAATCCTCGTGTCAGGATCGGCACATAATGACCATCTTTATGCAAAAACCGGGCTTCTACAACGAAAGATGTTTCTTTGGCTATGGCGTCCTCAATGATACGGCTGACCCGTTCCAAATCATCCGGGTGCATCAGCCGCCGCCACAGGTCAACATCCGGCTTCAGCTCGTTTTCCCGATAGCCAATCAATTGCCGGCATATGGGTGAGTAATACATGGCATTGTTAATTAAATCCCAGTCCCATATGGCATCTTGGGTTGCCTTCATTGCCAGAGCCAGTCGTTCCTCATTTATCCGAAGATATTCTTGTATTTGTATGAACTCGGTAATGTCACGGCTGATCCCCAACAAACCGACTACCTTCCCTTCACGATTGAATAGCGGCCACTTGTTGGTGCTGACCCAGCCTTTATTCCCCAACTTGTCATAGAAAGGGTTTACTTTGTTCAAAATCGATTTGCCTTCGCGGAAGATCGGAAAGTCCTCTTCGTAGTAAATTTGAGCCGTCTCTTCAGGAAATACCTCCAAGATATGCTTGCCGATCATATCGCGCCAACTGGCATGCCCGGTAATGTCGGCGACAGCTTGGCTGCAAAAGCGGTATCGGCAGTTTTCATCCTTGAAGTAGATGAAGTCACTGGTATTTTCCAATAATGAGATAAAATCACGGTTCAGTTCATTTATTTTTTTTTCGGCCTGTTTTCGTTCGGTGATGTCGTGTATAATAGAATAGAGAAAAGTCTTCCCCTTTATCTGTATCTTGCAACTGAACACATCTACATCCTGAATGGAATTATCAGCTCTTCGATGTCGAAAAACCAAATGAATAGAGCCCAATGATACGGTTTTATTCATTTCGTTCATTACTTCTTCTGGTGGCAACGAATTGATTTCCTGAATGCGCATATTTATAAGCTCTTCAATTGTCCATCCATAAAAGTCCTCTGCTGCTTTATTGGCTTGAACAATATTTCCAGTATCTGGGTCGATCATAAGCATGATCGCAGCATTGCGTTCAAACAGACTTCTGAAACGGTCCTCACTTTCACTTATCGCTTCGGTGGCTTGCCACCGTTCTATTTCTCTGGTACGTTCCCGCCGAAAAGTCTGTCTGTAAATAAAAAAACATCCTATCATTCAGACCTCGTTAATTTGAGTCGAAAAAGTACATTTTTTTTGGACATTCAAATTAACCGAAAGGCGAACTGCCGACTTCGATTTGAAGCAATTTACCGCTCGGTGTAGTTACTGCCAAGTCATTTAATTTTCGACAAA
>CAJBLH010000190.1 GCA_903953895.1 uncultured Desulfobacteraceae bacterium
ACAGCATCCACTGCACAATGGCGTCATCGTTAGAAACGGTTATTCCTTCCTCGAAAAGCTTGGGCAGTTCCAGAACTCCGTCGGCAATATCTGAATCTCTATGTTGATCTGACGCCCGTCTTGCGTCTTGACCCGCGCTGTCCAGTATTCCCTTTTTATCCTCTTTGTATTCCCGTAAAAGCTCCAAGTTGATAATTTCAATATCCGCCAGCACACCCGCCGGCAAATTCAGCACCGCTGTCAAAAAGGCAACGGATCACAAAAACTCCTTCGGCCTGAAATTCTTCCGGTTCAACAGCGCCGCACCGCCGTTACCAGCCTGCGTCAGCACAAACAACCCGGCTTTTTCTGCATACCTGCCCACATCGTTTTTCACCACCAGCGCTCCAATTCCCGCCAATATTCTGCTGTCCCGGTATTCCGGCAACAGTGTCTTGAAACGCGGAAGCCTTTTTTGTATAAATTCATCCACCAGCCGCTTCACCTTGCACGATTCCCAGCTTACCCAAATCTTCACCGACCTTGTCAAGCTTTTTGATTGTCTTTCTCAGTTGTTCATCCGTTAGTCTTAGTTGTTCATCCGTTAGTTTTAGTTGTTCATCCGTTTTCTTTTGAGACTCCTTCAGTTCCAGTATCTGGGCATCTGTTCTGTTTTGGGATTCTTTCAAATCCGCCATACCTTTTCCGAATTCTTTGGTAAACAATTCCAGATATCTTTCTACCCGATCCATTCTGGTTTCAAGATTTATATCAGACATATCTATCGCTTCCTCCATAACCGGTATCGAGTGTAATGACCGGATGTTGAACTGCTGTGCTGATGTGGATGTAGCATCTGTTTATGAAATGAACAAAATGAAGGTCAGAGATGTTATCACAAAACCAAATAACAAATCATTTTATATGGTTACAAAAACCGGCTGGGACTGGCTATGGCTCAAAATCTGTTCTGCGAACCACTTTAAAAGTCCAATGATATCAAGGGTCATGAAAAATCAGGTTCTAAAATTCGCCGAGCAACCATCTCAAATCGAAAAAGCTTATGATCTCATTCAGGACGGTTTATCCAAATATAACTCAATCGCCTCACGAATGTTTTGAAGAACTTCTTTTTTTGTTTTTCCCTGAGACCAGCAACTTTTCAGTGCGGGACAACTGGCCACAAAATAGCCATCTTCCCCTTTAGTAATTAAAACCTTTATAAGCATAATGACACACTTTCAAGTATTTACATCTTTTGAATGGAACAGACAGAGAAGTGAAGAACAAAGCCCGAGTTTTTCCGATAGGGGGCTTTCAACGGCTATGCCGCAGCCTGAATTGGGAAGCCCAGGATATCAACTGTCATCCTGCCCAGTCTGTAATCATTGCTCGCTGTGATACGTTCCATATCTTTATAAACTCGAGTGTCGAGGTACTTTTCACCACACTGGTCACAGACACCGACAGGCACGTTGCGGATAACAAACAGGCGTTCCCCCCAGCGCCAATCCAGTGTAATGTGTTGTTGCTGTACTTTTCCCCTGCAAAAATAACATTTTGTTACCATATCAAGCCTCTATTTTTCTTGTTTCATAATCAGGCTCCCATTGCGTTAAATCCGGTTCATAAGCGGTGGAGCTAATCGGCAGGATGGTGAGTTAAATGACAAGCCGGGGCAATTCCCGGTTATTGAGGTAAGGATTCATGATCCTTATTTTGCCATCTTTGTGCATTTTAGCCCGTTTTCGATCGTGTTGTTCTTCGCGGCTACATCATTCGTTTGTTTTTTGCCGGAGGTATTGCCGTTTTGCTTCGCGCTCTTGGTTTCAATTCG
>CAJBLH010000191.1 GCA_903953895.1 uncultured Desulfobacteraceae bacterium
TCGGGATACACCGGGTAACGGCCAATGTGTGGACGATTTGTAGGATACCGAAAGCTGGAAGAACTTTATCAGCATTTTACTATCGACCACGTAAAATGTGAAAGCTTTGAAAATTATAATATCGCACCTGCACAGAAGATTCTGGTAATAGCTCAGCAGGAAGGGAAAAATATTCTGGATAGGTTTCACTGGGGGTTGGTTCCCAACTGGGCTAAAGATAAAACAATTGGGACTAAACTGATCAATGCCAGATCTGAAACCCTTTCAACCAAAGCAAGTTTCCGAAATGCATTTAAACGGCGCAGATGCCTAATTCCAGCAGATGGCTTTTATGAATGGAAAACGATTAAGGGAATAAAACAGCCGTATTATTTTACGCTTTCCAATGACAAACCGTTTGCATTTGCCGGATTATGGGAGATATGGACAGGTGAAAATGAAGCAGAATTTCGGTCGTGTACAATCATTACAGCAGATGCCACTGAATCGGTAAAACTGGTACACCATCGCATGCCGGTGATCTTGAAACTTGATTACTATGATCAATGGTTGGACGCAAAGAATCTGAATGTAAGTGGCATCCAGAAGATACTTCACGATGGGATCGTAACGGAACTATCCAGTTGGCCTGTTTCATCGCAGGTTAATTCGGTTAAAAATAATGGGCCGGAGAATATCGAGCGGATTTTATTGACGTAGGTGCTATTTCTGCGACCAGGCTACCCGTTAATACGAAGACATATCTCTACGTGCAACTGTTTAACCTGGATATTCAAACACCTCTCCCGTTATCAATTAGTGTCTTGATGTGCCTGATAAGGATATGTGAAAATATGGGAGTAGGCTTGAAACTAAATATTTGGAACACCATTAAAGCAATATTCTGGGGATTGGCAATAAGCAGTGTTTCATTGAACACCTTCAATGTTATCACCGGTGCGGATTCCCTTGGTAAGATAATTTTCATCTTTTCTGTAATCGGACTGGTATGTGCATTGCTTTTGACATTATTGAAAAATAAACAGGGAAAAAAACAGGAGATATTAAACCAATGACCACCCGACGAGCTGTACTGTTTATGTGTGCATTATTTTCAATTTTGTTTATTAATCTTGCCTGGGCAGCAGATACGATTACCGGCAAAGTTGTATCAATCGCAGACGGGGATACCATTACCGTTCTGGACAGCAGCAAGACCCAGCATAAGATTCGGCTGTATGGCATCGATTGTCCGGAAAGTCATCAGGATTTTGGTCAGAAAGCCAAAGAGTTCACATCTGGACTGGTATTCGGGCAAAATGTCGAAGTCAAAGTGATGGACACAGACCGGTACGGCAGAAGTGTTGGCGTTGTCAGTATCGGTTCTAAAACTCTCAACGAAGAGCTATTGAAAAACGGCATGGCCTGGTATTACGGTCAGTACTGCAAAACATCTTTTTGTTCCCAGTGGAGCCAATACCAGGAAGATGCCAAAAATAAGAAGATCGGGTTGTGGTCGATGGCAAATCCGACACCGCCATGGGAATTCAGACGGGCGGGTAAAACTGGTTCTTCTACAGAAGCGACAACCCAGAAGACTCCCCAGGCCGGCGCTTACCATGGAAACACATCATCAAAGGTATTTCATCAATCAAACTGTGATGCATATAGCTGCAAGAACTGTACAGATGTTTTTCAGAATCGGGATGACGCAGTAAAGGCGGGATATAAACCGTGTGGAAAGTGCAAACCGTAAAATTTTCTCTTTTCATGAATATATTAAAGCAGTCAACTATAGGTGTCTTTTTATTCACCGGGTTATTCTTCAATAGTGGATGCGCTTTTGATATCTCCAATCATCAAATACGTTCAGAGATTTGGAGCGAACCGGGATTTTGCAACCAATTACTCCATGGAAACATTTATTCCAGGACTGAGCTGTATTTTGGATTGTCAAAGCCAAATGGTGTGGTGACTGAAGAAGAATTCCAGAATTTTATTAACACTGAAGTGACTCCCCGTTTCCCAAATGGACTGACCTTGTTAAGCGGAAAAGGTCAGTTCAAAGACTCAACAGGAACCATCACCATTGAAGGTTCAAAGCTTTTGATATTGTTTTATATTTTTGACACAGAAAGTAACAGCAGAGTGGAACAAATTCGAGAGGCCTATAAGAATACTTTCCAGCAAGAGTCTGTGATGCGTGTTGATGAACAATCCTGTGTCTCTTTCTGAATAATCGAATGGCGTTAAGATGCGATGTCTTGTCCGTACGAGATGTGAAGTATTCGGAAATTAATGAATCTGTTATTTTCCAATGCCTTTATTAGAGATGCACTGATGAAAAAAAATGCGATAAAAATAACGAATCAATCTCTTCTCCAATCTGAATTGAATGAAATTATAAAATATGCAGAAAGAAAAATTCAGAGTTTTCATAAGGTACGAAAACGCATTGATAGTTTTTGGACTGTAGTAAAAGCTTTATTCAACAAAAACGTATATCAACAATGTGTAGATGATTTGTCAGACGTATCAGAAGAATTAGATAATATACTTGATACTTATGATAAATTTTATGTTCGCAACCGCAAATATTTCACTTCTGCTATACAAAAATTCTTGGATGAATACAGATTGTATTTGGAATGTGCTACATTGGCATCGACCAAGAGGTTAAATATACAAATGGTGATCCAACTATTAAATGTTACTAAAGACAGTAAATACAGCGTGTCGCAACTAAAAGATATGATGAATGAAATGGATTCAATACAAGAACATTGTTTGGAAATAGTAAAAAGAGTCAATGGTATTGCTGCTATGATCAAGGGACAGACATAAGAAGTTGAATGTAAAGCTAATTATCCCCTTTCGTTTAAATAGAAATTTATCCCAAATGAGCCATCTGATGCCACCGAAAGAATCCGACCGGACAATAACCCCTGTAGCTATACCAAATGAATCACGCTTGCGTCATCTTTATGAAAAACCA
>CAJBLH010000192.1 GCA_903953895.1 uncultured Desulfobacteraceae bacterium
CCGCAGGTCAGAATCAGCGCAATTACCAATGTCACAAATCCCAATATTCTGGCTGAAATCGCAATTAACGATGTCGATATGCGAGTGCGTTGCGCTGCGGTAGATAAAATGACAGACCAGTCACTTATCGCCAAAATAGCAACAGCCGATCAGGACTATCGTGTGCGGTGCACGGCGGTCGAAAAATTGATGGATCAATCAGTCATCGCTGAGATCGTAAAAAGTGATCGCGACCAACGAGTGCGCTGTACCGCGATCGGCAAATTGACCGATCAATCGATGATTGCCGAGATTGCTAAGAGTGATCGGGAAGATCAGGTGCGCTGGGATGCGGTGAAAAAACTGAACGACCAGGTGGCCCTTGCTGTGGTCGCCAATAGTGACAGGGAGAGTCATTTGCGCGCGGCAGCAGTTAAAAAGTTGAACGACCAATCTATTTTAGCCGAGATAGCCAAAAACGATCGGGAAGAGCATGTGCGCTGGGATGCGGCAAAAAAGCTTAACGATCAGGCCGCACTCGCTAAGATCGCAAAATATGGCCGCGATAAACTGGTACGGGAAATCGCAGTCGAGAAATTGACAGACCAGACCCTTCTGGCCGATGTTGTCAACCATGCACTACTTGCCAGAAACGCGAAATACGCCAATAGTGATCTGAACGATCTGGTAAGCGAAGCAGCGTTCAAAAAATTAGTGGACCAGGTGCTATTGGCAGAACTCGCCATCAATGCCAAGGATGAGCGTATGTGCATGGCTGCGCTTCAAAGATTGACTGATCAAATACAGATTGCCACGGTCGCATGCAGTGCTGTCGCTGCAACTTTACGAAGCGCTGCCATTGAGAAATTGACTGATCAGCACTTACTTGCCGAGGTCATCAAGAATTGCGATCACGATATAAGCCCTTACTCTGCCCTTGCTAAACTGTCTGATCAGGCATGCCTGGCGGAAGTAGTAAAAAGTGATTTGGATAACGGCGTTCGCGAGGCCGCGGCAGATAAAATCAACGATCAGGCTATTCTCGCTGAACTTGCCATAAAGGACCCGAACGAACAAGTACGAGAAATAGCGATTAAGAAACTGACCGACCAGAATATACTGGCATCGGTGGTAAAAAATGATGGTAATCAGCGCATACGCTTGGCGGCGGTTGAGAAATTGACTAACCAGGTGCTTTTGGCTGAAGTAGCAAAGAGTGACAATAATGAAATGGTGCGAGAGATGCCATTAATAAATCAAAGGGGAAAACTTTTGTGGGCACTTCTGCTGTAACAGTTGAACAAGCGACGGCGATGCTTGGAGTCCAGGAACAGGCCCTGGGTAAATTGAGAAGTGAACTTCGTTTACTCGAAAACAAAAAACTATTACAGGAAAGCGTTGATAAGCTTGCATCTTCAAAGGCCAATCTTGATACTGATCTCAAATCTGCAGCTACAAAGTATTACGGTCCTTCCGGATCCGATAAAGATCAGGCAGCTAAGATTGAAAAGTTAAACAAGGAACTGGATGTTGCCAGGAAAAAGGCACAGGAAGCATTTGATGAATTAGTAAAGGAGAGCGATAAACTCGGTAAACAATATGCCGAAACGCTTTTAACTGGGGAAGATACAATAGCGACTGAGGCGCAAAAGAATGCAGCAGCTCGGTACAAGTTTAAAATAGATATGGGCATTGCGACTGCTGATGAAATCATGCAGTATGAGATGGATGCCATCATCAGAACAAAAGAATTTGCAGAATCATCAGCACAGGAACAGGCCGCCATCATTGCAACAGTTTATGAACGTGCACTTGCAAAATCTGCAAAATCATCTCCTATAAAAAGCGGTGCTGTTTCAGGTGAAAATCAGGACTTGACATTTGATCCCGGGTTTGACAGCTCTACGTCAGGAACTCCATTAAAAGTAGGTGCGCCAGATACAACCGGTGATAAGCTATCTGTTTGGGGAAGTAAAGCCCAGGAGGTTATTCAATATGCCCAGACAGTTATGGATATCCTGGGCGAAGTTGAATCCATGATGACGGAAAGTGAAAACCGCGCCATGGCGAAGGATGAAGAATCTAACAATGTCAAAAAAGCAAACCTTAAAAAACAACTTGATGGTAAGGTAATCACCCAGAAACAATACGATGCACAAATTGAAAAGCTTGACAAAGAGCTCGATGTTAAAAAACGTAAACTCTTGCACGATCAAGCTGTTCGGGAAAAAGAAATGCGAATGATGAGTGCAATCATCAATACTGCAGCCGGAGTTACGTCGGCATTCGTGAGCCCGGGTGGTGTTGCTGGTGTAATTCTCGCAGCATTGATAGGATTACTTGGTATTTACCAGATTGCTACCATTGCGAACACACCGGTTCCTCAGGCTGCCAGGGGAAGATACAATGTGATCGGAGAGGAAGATGGCAAATCTTATTCTGCAGAGTGGGGAGGAAGGTCCCGCACAGGTATTTATGATCGCCCTACGCTGATCAGCGAGATGGGTCCGGAGTTGGTGGTGGATGCACCCACGACCAGAAACATTCAGATGAATCACCCATGGATTTTATCTGCAATAAATTATTCCAGGGTCCCACAGATGGCCGATGGAAATTATCCTGGCATGGGAGGGGGAGGATTAGGATCCGGAGCATACGGAGCGAATGATATGTCTCAATTATCAACTGGAATCAATGAACTTAATGCAAACCTTAGAAATGGTATCAGATCATTCGTGGTTTACGATGATGTTCGTGATGCTGCTTCCACAGTGAATGAGATTGAAAACAACGTAAAAATAGGCTGACATGATTTCACTTAAAATAAATGGGGAACCACTGGATCTGAGCAGCGATATCGCCATCACGATGAAATGGTCTTCACCGATCTTCAATACAACCGGTGATTATACCTATCCGTTCAAGATCCCGGCCACGGCAAGAAATCTGTCAATCATTGGATGGAAGCACCGGATTGAGAACACAGCAGATCCTTACGAGGTTTTTGATGCTACCCTGGAGTGGAATAATATTTTCATCCTGCAAGGGAGTTTGAAAATCATGAAGGCGCAGGCAGGTTCCTATGATGCCACGCTGTTCATGAACAAGGGTGACTTCTACTACAAGCGGAAAAATCTGAGCCTGCAGCAGGTTGACTTTGGAGAAGTGGAATTCCCTTCAGAGATAAGCAGGCTGGATCACATGAATACCTCCGTGTTGAAATTCCATCCGGAGATTGATGTATGCTTCCCGATGATTTTTGATGATACATACTTTGATCCACCTACGGCAGACGCTCAGCAGATGTTTTTTAACCCGTATGAGGTAACAGGCGGCCCGGGATTTATATTTACAGTGACTGCATCATTAAACAGAACGGTTATCGTTCCCATGCTCTTTCTGAAGTTTGTTATCCGGAAAGTATTTGACCGAATTGGATTTACCTATGATGATCTGTTTTTTACTTCCCATGATGATTACAACAAACTGGTAGTGTACAACTCGGTAAGCTGCAACGATGAACCTACGGGATTTTTCAAGTACCCGCTGGAGAAATTCATGTACAACTACCATGTGCCCAGGCTAAGCATTTATGATTTCTTTAACGGATTGGAAACGTTTTTCAACATCAGGCTGTTTGTCAACGGGAAAACGAAGCATGTAACAATCAAGTCGCTTGATTCCGTTGTAAAATCAACGGAGTATGATGATGTGATCAAGGATGTGTTATCCGTAAGCCTGGAGCTGGAAGAAAGGATTACAGGGTACAAGATGGAGATGACGCTTGATTCTGATGATCCAACCATGGATGATCTCAAGGCCATTGATGAAACAAATCTCGGATATATTAAAGATTCTGTGCCAACCATGGCGGAGCTTCCGTTGTGGACCGGCGCCAAGGATCTTGAAATAAGGTTCGTCACTGAGCGCAATGCTTTTTATCGCATGGTTTCACAGGCATGGGTTGAATACGATATCAACGAGCTTGTCACCTATCTGAAATACTACTATAAGGTTGCCCAGGGAAACAACATCACCACCAAGGTTTCACTGCTCAGCGATATCGGCGGTGGATCCTTTGTTGACACCGGAAACACGCGCGACGCGTGGGAAGACGTTCCGCTGAAATTGTTTTTTCTCAAAACAGCACCTTATGAGGAAGGATTGTTCACCTCCATGCGCGGGGTATCAGCCACCGACAATTTCTCCCTGTTTTACAACGGTGTGAACGGGTTGTTTAATAAGCACTTTAAATCGTTTATTGATTTCAGGATCTCAGCCAAGCCGGTTAAGATCACTGCCAGGTTAAACTATACCGACCTGCAGGATATAGACTTCTCACGCAAATACATGATCAATGGCACGAAGTATCTGCTGAGCGAGATTCAGGTATCAATAAGCAATGCCGGAATTAAACCGGCCACGATCAAAGCATATACCTGCAATTAGTTGTCCTTTATTCCCCGTGCTGCACGAATTATAATTGCATCATGATCACGATTGAGAAAAACCTTCCAACGTTCGCCTTTGCCGGAAATCCCATGCTGATGAAGCTGATTTCCGACAACATCATTGAGACAGCTGGCGTGAAAGCATACATGGAGCTGGCCATCACTGGTGCAGATACCACAGCAGATCATCACTTTGATCTTTCGTTCGGCAACAACGTGCTGTTGTTTACGGCTGCCACCACTCCTGATGACAGCGGACTGCAGTATGAGAAGGCTTCCGGAACTGACACCTACATCACCTGGGCTGAGAAGATTTACAATGCGCTTATTTCAAACTACCTGCTGGCCACAAATTACGATATTGTCCTGGCTGACGCAGAACCCCCATTCAGGCTCATCATTTTTACGGCAAAGAAGGCAGGATCAGAATTCACGATTGATTTCACCAACCATGACACCACGGGAATAGGGGAAGAACCCGGTAATGTTCCCGGAACAGATCCTTTGTACCGCGAGAACTTTGTCCTGGTGGCTTCAATATGGGAAGGATCGTCAAAGATCGCTGAAGACAGCAAGCCAGTGGACACCGCCGGGCGCACATACTTTGACTTTTCAGAATACCTGGAATCATTGCTTGAAACGGATACCTCCCGCTTCACCTGGCCCGAAGTCTCAGAAACCTTCGTGCATGAATTCAGCAACTACATCCAGGCATATAAAGTAAGCCTGGCAGAGAAATATTCAGGGGTGGTCCGCAAGATGACCTTTGATACCGAACGCCATGCCATTGGTGGCGGACTTTCGCGCGAAACACTGATCAGCTGGAATGAAGCTGCTGAGCATTTCTACGACAACACCGACAACAAAACCCGGTTCCTCACCTGGGCTCCTGCGATGCGTGAACTTGGTGCCGATGTGCCTCAGAAACTTTTCTTCGTGTTCCAGAGTGTATCACAGCAATACAGGCTTTGTGCTTCAGTCATTTTCTCTGATGGATCAGTGATAAAGAAATATTGCTCGGACCTCGCAGCAGCCACCTCATGGAGCGTGGTGGAGTGTGTGGCCGGGTATGATCAGCTTAACCTGGGTGCATTGAACCCTTCGGTGCCGGTGCTTCGCTGGTATATGTTTTTAGAGAATGAATTAGGGAACAAAATATCTGAATCGCGCGGGTACACGCTCGATGTTGATGTGTATGAAACGCAGCGTGTGTTCATGTTCCGCAACTCTTTTTCAGCATACGACATCGTTCGGTTCACCGGGAAAGGTGAATTGTCCATGGAGTATGACCGCGTTTCCGGATCCCGGATCGTGGATGAGGAATACACCTCGCTCAATGCACCGGTGAAACTCTTTTCATCCATTGAATCGCAGAAATTGAAGGCCAACAGCGGGTGGATCTCGCTGGCAGAAAAGAAACACCTGCGCGATTTCCTGTTATCCAGGGAAACATACGAGATCGTAGATGATAAACTCTATCCGATCATCGTTACCAGCCAGAAATCACAGGCATTTACCAGCGATGATGTTACCCTTCATTCACTGGATATCGACTACGACCGCAGCTACAACGATATGTTCTGGAGCGATGTGATGGCATCGGCCGGCGGCGTGGTTCCTACAGAGCGCGTGTACAGCGATGACTATAACCCGATTGAATATTCTTAACACGAAAAATTATGACTTACGCACAGGTTAAAGCAAAAATACAGGCGGCGCTCACACTAAGGCAGTCGGGAACCAAGGTGGCCGTGGTCAAGCACGAAGAGGCTGAGATCGCCATCCTTGATTATATAGAGGCTGCCAAAGCAAACTTTTCAGAGAAGTATAATTCGCCGTTCGCAGGATCTGCAAATACCATCCTTTCCAAGGCCATCAAGCACATGGCCGTGCGCGAGCTGGAAGATGAAGCCTATTTCTACATCGGTTACGTGAAGTGCGGATTGTTTGCTGTGGATACCTACCTGTACGAAATATTAATCATGCAGGTGATTGATTTCAGCGATCCGCAGCAGGATATTCCGGCGTTTCTGTTCACTGCCCAGGTGAGAGATCCATACACCGGTCCGATGTCGTGCATCCTGGATGAAGCCGACGGATCCGGAAGGTACGGGAACATGAGCATTGACTGGTCACAGCTTACACTGGGAGAAACGTACACCTGTCAGAGTTACATGGAAGGATGCCTGTTCGGTTATTCGCTGATCAGCGACATGGGAACCACCGGCGGCGGTACCTCATTCCTCAAACGTGAAAGCTTCCCAGCTGTGGCCGGGCAAACTGTTTTCACCCCGACCAAGTTCCACCTCACTGCCGATGCCCTGGTGATCATCAACAACAGCATCCAGTCTCCGGACATCTACACGATCGCAGGAAATACGCTCACTTTCAATGCAGAGTGCAACGCGGATGACATCGTAACCATTTTAAATTAAGACCATGAAACGAATACTGACATTGATACTGATCCTTTCCTCCATCACCGCGTGGGCGCAGCAGGGCGCCAGGGAAGTATCCATACTGTGGGTGCCCAACAAAACCACCAACTTTCCCTACAAGGTGCAGAAAGACAAGATCATCTTTGTGGGTGATTCTGCACGAATGTTTATCCTGGATACCACCTTTCTGCCAACGCAGAATATGCTTTACGTTTGCGCTACCGGGAAGTATCGCGTGTTTGGTGGATCAGATACAACAGGATTTAACATAGCGCAAAAGCAGTGGGTTCTTGCTCGATCTTACAGGTCATTCACAAACCACGATTCATTATCTGCCCTGGATGAGAAGTCATATAATTCGCTGACGGATAAGCCCACGATTCCTTCTTCAGATTCAGCAGCATTTATCAGGAATAACAGCAGGTTAACGACATTTTTAAAGTATGGAGATAAGTTAAATGTCGGATCGAGCGCGACACCCGACAGCACTGCGAAAATTACCGGAGGGCTAAATGTAGTACAGGGGTTGAAAACGGGATATGATGCTAAAATAAATGGAGTAAG
>CAJBLH010000193.1 GCA_903953895.1 uncultured Desulfobacteraceae bacterium
ATGAGGTCTGTCAAGTATGCTTTCTACAAGAGATATGGCAACATTTTAACCCTCCAGTTTAGAAATTGAAACAAACGTTCAGTCGATTCTAATAAAAGAGCGATAAAATGTCCAGATAAATTATATCCTTATAGTTCAATATGTTATATCGTTTTAGGCATTGTAAGCAAAAAGGTTACACTCGTATGATTTTATAAATCCCATTGTTTCCGCTTTCCTTAACTGAAGCACAGCCCTCTGACTGTATTTATTGAGAAGAAATTCATAATATTCTATCAGTTCGTCACATGCCTTCTTGGGAAGCATATTTAATTCTATCGAGTAACCCATTATCTCACCTTACTACACATGATGGTCGTTATGTTTCGAGTTTGGTTATGTAGAAATGCGTTGTTATTCGGTTTGGTTGTGATTGTTTTGCCTTCTTCATCTCTTTTTGACAGGTACATTTCAACCTGCTGGATAAACACAGCGCCTCGTGGCGCTCCCGAATTTCAAAATAGATCCAAGTACACGATCGTGATTCAAGAGGGGGGGGTGTCGCCCGAGCGACACCCCTTATCTATCTAATATAACTAATGATATTATAGGGTCATGAAAAGTTTTGCCTCGGCGCTGCAAGCAGTTTTTTTACTTCCTCAGCAAGGCCCGAATGGTTTTCTTCAGATCATTTAAAGAAGTGGCCAAGCCGGCTTTTTCTTGCCGCTGCCGCTTTCTGCTCTGGCCGCCTTCTCTTTAAGCTTCTTCCATGCCGTGAGCATTTTGCGGGCGATGGCGATCAGTGACCATGAATGAATCCGCTGAGATCGCCGCTCATACGGCATTTTCACCGGGAATACACCAAAAACCAGAGAATCTTAACGTACTCTCTTGCGATAAAATTCGCATCTGATTTTGTCAGGCTCAACCAATTCTGGTGAACCGTTTCAGAGCGGGCCGGTACAAAGACAATGCGGTATGACGGATCAGCAAATACTTTCTCCGACATGATCTTGATTCGGCGCATATGGTAGGGAGAACTGACAAAAACCGCTGTCTTGAATCCGTACTGCTCCATCATCCGTTTGGCTTCAAGCACCTCAATATGGGTATTCTCGAAATATTTCATGATCTTGCTAGTGGATATTGGTTTTTGTGGGCTTACCGTCCGGATCACGGGCTCGGGCGGAAGAGACGACGCCATCTGAATTTTTCTGTATGCAGGGATAATCTGGCAAGCGGCGTATCCTTCGGATAAAAGCAGATTTACTTCTTCGTGACGCTTGGTGGAGTCTGCTCCGATAAACAAGACGACAGCATCGGATTTTTCCGGCCGGTCGGAATATGTCAGGAAGACCGGCGCGTAATACAACAAGATGAAAAAACCGATGAGAAAAAAAAGAATATAATGCGCTGCACCTGTCGATTCATCGCTTTCTGTAGCTGGATGCCGATTCGATGGATGGTCGCAGATACCGCTGGTATCAGGTGATATCAGCCTGCGGGTGATAGTTGTATCCGGCACGGAGCCTCCTGAGGCAGGTTTTGATCTATCCTGTCGAAATTGTAGATATAGATCCGCTCTCTCGATTACAAAAAACGCAAATAAACCACTTCACAGCACGGGTGGCTGCAAGCGGTACAAAGAAGCATCTGTCCGACAACCCGCAATTTCAAAGATAAAATACAAGCCAGCGCGGAGTATCTTTTCATTTACTCCCTCCCCCACAGCGGGTAAGGATTGAGGTGGGTGTACAAAAGCGCAGATTGCGACAGTTGACAATAACAGAGGCGCCGTAAGCAATCAGCACGGCAATTGGATTTTTATAAACCGTCAGCATTCAAGCAACTTCTTATCATGTAATACCATCGCAAAGCCGATGTCAATCATTTAAGTCTGCCTGTAAAGAACCCATCAAGAATGCTGAAATCCTAAGCACGGTACCTATCTTCGCACATGATATCTGTTAGTTGAAAATATAATCATCGATCGATTCAGAATCAAAAACTGCTTGACAAATTGTATAATTTTGCATGACAATCCAACGTCAATTGTACCCCGTCGGCCGTATAGCTTTCATGATAAAGGTTTTGGGTGTGTTATCGAGCGGGGATGGCCAACAGATGTCTATCCCCTCCCTGCTGCCTTTCCAAAAACATTACCTTGAAAGATATATCAAACTATTTTTATTGATTCACTATGACAGGCTATTGTATAAGGACACATGGACAGACAAAAATTCACGAAATCCGATCCTGCCGGCAAAGATTCCGGAAGTAAAAAGCCAAAGCCTGCAAAAAACGGCTTGCATACCCGCGTGTCTAAAAAAATCAAAAAAGACATCACGATCTGCTTTCGCACCAGCCCTGGTATTCGCAATTATATAGAATCCATTGCCCTGCAAACGCGCCAGAGCCTTTCCTACGTTATCGAATCCATCATTTACCAACATCGGGGGGGCGGCAGTTGCACAACAACTGCCATGCCCGTTGCATCGGAACGTCGCCGATACAGCCGAAAAGCGGTGGCACTTCCCGCCCTTATCAGCGCGTCGCAGTTCCAGGATAAGGGGTATGATTCCGGCACGGTACTGGATATTTCCCTTGGGGGCATTCGATTCGCCATCCCCAAAAAAACAACTTCAGAAATCCGCCAAAGCGATCAACCCGCCGAGTATAACGTTGTTTTCACCTTGCCCGACCAGAACCGGTCAATCGCGGTCCGCTGCCGGTCTCTGAACGTTTCAGATGCACCGGATGAAGTTCACATCGGCGCCGCCTTCGTAGATGCCGACTTCGGCAGCTACCAGAATCTGCAGAAATATCTCATCTGATCTCCCCTGTTTCCATTTTTATGACCCCGAAAAAAATACGAACAATCCTTACTCCGGTAAAAGTCGGAGTTCATAACCTAAACTTTTACACTGGATTTCGGCTTTCGCAGCAACAACAGGAAGAGCCATTAACCGGCTTTTTAGAATGCCATCGTTATTGCTGAATAAAAAGGCAGCGCCATTTCTGACGCTGCCTAATATAACTTTTGCACAGACTGCACGAGCCTATCGTAATAAACAAAGCTCCGTTTAAGGCTCTGTTTCTTGTCGATCGGCAGATAGTCTATTTCTTCGTTTTTCGTCTGACACTGAAAAGACCCAGCAAGCCGGTTCCGAGCAACCATACTGCAGCAGGGACCGGAACAGGGGCTAAAGTAGCAGGGGTAGCAGTAATCCAGCCATTAACTACAAGATGAACATTGCCTTTATAGTTTACAAGAAAATTAGTTACATGTTCAGGCACATAATCAACATCATAAACGAAAAAAGAATTGCCTTCACCGTAACGGACGGTTATGTAATCAACGTTGGGTGGAACAATCCATGTATCCTTATCATCATCGTAAGTTATTGAAACACGATACACATCATGTTCATCAATACTGTTAATGCCCCTGTCATCACCCGTATAATGACCCGTTTCTTCGTAGCCATAGGAATAAACTTCTGTGAGTGTATTTTCTACAGGTAAGGCGCTTGCGGTACCGGCAAGCCCCAAATAAAAGGACACGATAAAAAAGAGAATCAGGCTTTTTTTCATAAGACACCTCCTTACGTAAGTAGTGGCCTATTGCTTTATAAAAACAAAAAGTTGACCTTTATTACCGGTCAATTTATTGCGTCTATATATATTTGATTCGCAGATTACATCATAAAAAAGGGAAATGTAAGGAGGATTTAATTTTTGATTAGTGGGTATTTCACATACCCACTAATTTGATGATAGGAATGATTGTAACCCGAATAATCAATGGCCATAAATCAACCTGTCGTTTTAATGAGGGATAAAAACAATATCCTCTATCTTTTTTCAGATGACTTGATCGAGATATGTTAAATTCACATAAATGAACAGGATAGACAGGATAAAGATTTCCATTCTGTCTTTTTCATTATCCTGTCTATCCATGTGAATATTTTTTATGACTCATGGTAGATTATTTTTTTTGAGTTGCCTTATTTGCAAATCTTTCTCCGAAACCCTACAAGTCTGACAATGCCGGAACCCAGCAGCCTACCAGCAGGGATTGGAACTGGGGCGGAAATTAATTCCTTGCCCGCCCAGGATAAGTTTAGGATCAGTTCCCGCGTTGTTTGCGAATGTAAAGTTTACCAGTCCTTCCAGGCTACCATCTGCATTAAATAAATGAACAGTGTGCGTACCAGCTCCACTGTGCACCTGCACCGAGTGTCATAATTGTTATCAATCGTTGATGCCAAAGACACTCCTGCGGGCTGGTGTCTATCATCCCTTAAAAACAACTCGATTTGGTTTTTCGCGGAGATGCCGAGAATCGCTCTTCCCCTTCCCGACCCCCCTCCGCTGGGGGGGAGGAGGTGAATGATTACGTATGTTTTGATAATAAATTACACTTTTGTTGTTAATGCATTATAACATACATAAATGTGTAGAAATTTTAATGCAATTTAATTAATACATCGTATATTCAATTTGTTATGTATTGGCACTGCATTTGCTTATAGCTTAATTATCAAGTTATTTGTTCTCACACCAATCATTCAAGGAGAATCGCATGAAAAGAAAGAACGGTTTTAAAACGGTATTCATCATGTTATTGCTTGTTTTTGTCAGCCTTTGCAGCCCTATGTCGGTTCTGTTTGCAGAAGATGCCGGCCAGACTGTTCAGGCCGCACCGGAACCAAAGCCGGATCCTTCGGGCGCAAACACCGGAGGCGCTGCCGATGTAATCGGTGCGACCGCAGGCGCTCCCACGGCAGATGATATGAAAAACCTGGCGGCCAGCGAGCCGCTTGCCGTCAAACTGGCAGATGTGATCGGCCACAACCGGATCGCCATCAACATGGTCTGGATACTTATCTGTGGTTTTATGGTCATGTTCATGCAGGCCGGATTCGCCCTTGCAGAAACGGGCTTCACACAGGCCAAAAATGCCGGACACACCATGGCGATGAATTTCATGGTCTATGCCATCGGCATGCTGGGATACTGGATATGCGGATTCGCCATTCAAATGGGCGGCGTTGGAGGGGTTGCCTCGCTTGGCGGAGGAACGGTACTGGACGGTGAATTCGTGATCAAAATTTTGGGAAAGGATTTCGGATTATTCGGCACAAAAGGTTTTTTTCTTTCCGGTGTAACCTATGATGCCGTCGTTTTTTCCATCTTTCTTTTTCAGATGGTATTTATGGATACCACGGCCACCATACCGACCGGGTCCATGGCGGAGCGCTGGACATTCAAATCTTTTGTGATTTATGGGTTCTTTATCGCCGGCATTGTGTACCCGCTGTATGCCAACTGGGTATGGGGCGGCGGCTGGCTGTCTCAGCTCGGGAAAAATTTTGCCCTCGGTCATGGCCATGTGGACTTTGCAGGATCGTCGGTCGTACACATGACCGGCGGAGTGGCGGCGCTTGCAGGCGCCATCGTTCTGGGTCCACGGTTGGGTAAATTCCGTTCAGACGGCACACCGAACGCCCTGCCGGGGCATCACATTCCCATGGCCATGACTGGATGCTTCATCCTGGCTTTCGGATGGTTCGGTTTCAACGCAGGATCTTCACTGGCCGGTGGCGATCTTAGAATCGCAGTCGTCGCAGTCAACACCATGTTGGCTTCCGCTGCAGCCGCATTTTCATCCATGGCCTATATGTGGATGCGCTACGGCAAACCGGATATTTCCATGATTGCCAATGGCTTTCTGGCTGGTCTTGTCGCCATCACCGCTCCTTGTGCATTCGTAAATTCGGTCTCCGCCGTGGCCATCGGCGCCATTGCCGGCGTCCTTCTTTGCCTCAGTGTATTCTTTGTAGAGCGGGTGATGAAGGTCGATGATCCAGTCGGCGCCGTATCTGTTCACGGTGTAAATGGAACATGGGGCGTCCTGTCACTGGGGCTTTTTGCGGACGGAACATATGGCGATGCATTAAACGGTGTTGCCGGCACGGTCAAGGGATTGTTTTATGGAGACGCATCCCAGTTTATTGCGCAGTTGATTGGTACGGTCACCAATATCGTCTTTGTGTTTATTGTCATGTATGTTTTCTTTAAGGTTCTTGACAAGATCGTTCCGCTGAGAGTTTCCATGGAAATGGAACAGGCAGGGCTTGATATGAGCGAAGTGGCGGTTACCGCTTATCCGGATTTCAACATCCGAAACAAGGCTCTGAGATAAGACCTGCTGATTTTACTTTGCAATTAAAAAGTGATTGTACTTGAACATCCGCAGGGAGCGGGTTTGAAACCCGCCCCCTGCCAAAGAGTCTTTTTGAACACAACAAGGAATAACTAATCGAAAAAACAGAAGGGAGAAAAAAGAATGAAAAAGAATTGTCGTATCCTATCCTGCATTGCGATGGCAACAATCATTTTTGCCAGCCATGCCGTCGTACTGGCGGAAGAGGAAACCAAGCCCGCTGCAGATGCATCTAAACCAACGGCAGCAGTGGATTTGGGCGTTTTCAGCCAGTATATCTGGAGAGGGCTCGAGCTGAGCTACAACAGTGTGGTGATTCAGCCGTCCGTGACATTAGGTTATGAGGGATTCAGTTTCAATGTGTGGGGGAATATGGATACCGACCGAAAAATTCGGGGATCGGATATATCTGAAGCCAAATATACGGAAACGGATTTTACCCTTTCATATGCCAAGACATTTGGAATGGTCAAGCTGGCCGGCGGCTATATGTACTATGCGCTGGATGGGATGCAGGACTCACAGGAAGTGTTTGCGTCCGCAACCCTTGATTTGATATTGAATCCCACCCTTTCCATCTATCGGGAAGTCGCCCATGTTCCCGCATGGTATTTCAGTTTCGGCATTTCGCATTCACAACCAATCGTAAATAAAATCACTCTCGATCTGGCTGCATCCGCTGGCTATTATTATTCTGATGACAGCGAGTTTGCGGAAGTCAATGATCCCGACAGCAAATACAGAGAGCTTCATAACGGACTGGTATCGGCCGGACTGACGATTCCAGTCGGCGAATATTTTTCCGTAAAACCATTGTTAGCCTATTCGTTCCCGCTTACCGGAAATGCCGGCGATTACATTGCCGCAACCAGTATCAGCGATCATTCCAGTTTTTTTTATGGCGGCATAACTTTGTCCATGGCATTTTAAAACCATTATTTGATTCGGCCTGACGTGCAATGTGATTTATTGAAGCTGAGTCCCTTCTCAATCGCAGTGCAATGCAGAAACGCCGGGATAAAAAGCCATTTTTTGGGCTCTCTCCCGGCGTTATATTTTGGGCTTGAACAATCTTGTCCTGTAATCCCACCGGTCATTTTCACAGAATAAATTGATCCCGTACACTGCCCCCCCCTGTCGTACCGTGTCTTTTCGTCTCGTCCTGAATCAAGCATCAATTATTTGTTTTGGACTATTTTGTCTTCAGCGATTCCTTTCAAGTATCCGAGTCGTTTGTCCTGCGGAAACTTTTCGATGGCATACCGCAGCATCGTTCTTGGCATTTGCCGGTAATTTACACGGAGAAAAGCTTCTTCTGTTTGCAGGTCGCGTTTGCCTGTTTCTCGAAGCATCCAGCCGACTGCCTTATGAATCAAATCTTCTTTATCCGTCAGCAGCATTTCGGCAATCCGGAGAGTCTCATGAAACTTGCCCCGCTTGATAAAATGAAATGTCGCAAGAATGGCAATTCTTCTCTCCCAGAGACTGATCGATCGGGCCAATTGATAAAGAGGCCCACGGTTTTTGTCGTTCAAATAGGCCCCAATGATGTGTTCTGCGGACGCATCGACCAGATCCCAGTTATTGATGAAAAGCGTGTTGTCGAGATACAGAGTGTAAATCCCTGCCCGCTTGGTCTCGTTCGCATGGGCGTACTGTCGTATCAGAATCAGCAGTGCAAGCAACCTGTCCTCGTGATACGCACTGTGGAGCAGCCGTTCAGCAAGTTCAAGCGGGATGTCCTGGTGCGCCTTGGAAAGCTTGCGAAGTTCAGGAACACGAATCCCTCTGAAGCGATCTCCTTCGCCGTATTGGCCGGGCCCTGTTTTGAAGAACCTCTGGAGGAAGACGCCGTCATCTGGGTTCGAAAGACGGATTAACTGGTTTTGGATTGCTTCGATCATGTTTCGGTACGCCAATGAATGTCTCAGGCTTTGGGAATTGTATTTCGAACAACTATAGACTTTCAGAATTTTCGGTCAGAAATTGCGCAAGCACTCCATTTAATTTATCTGGTTGTTCAAGCACAACGGCATGATGCGAATCCGGTATCACTTCAAACCGTGCATGGGGAATAAGCTTTACCTGAGCTTCTTTCTCTGCCAGAGGCCAGTAATCATGTTCTGCTGAAATTACCAGTGTTGGGCATTCAATTGCACCCAGTCGGTCGATGACATTCCAGCCCAGTCCCGATCGTGTTGCTTCGATATAAGCCCGAGGGTCGTTTTCGGCCCAGCGCTCTACAAAGCCATCGCGTAAGTGGGCATGCTCAGGTTTGGGGAAAAGATTTTCGCTCAAAGCCTGACCGATAGCACGCATGCCGAATTGTCGGACGATACCGACTCGGCGATCGATCTCCTGTTGAAAAAGGATTGAATCTCCAAACGTCGGAACGCTGTTGATGATCGTCAGTGTTTTGAGCTGTTTTGGGAAATCCAGTGCTATCTGAAAAGCGATCACGCCACCCAGGGACCAGCCTACAATGTGGACCGGCCCAGTGTGTAACAATTCGAGGAGGTCGATAGTATCTTTTGCAAACATCGACACATCATATGGGCCGTCGGGTTTATCGGAGTGGCCGTGGCCGCGCAAGTCGAAAGTGATGACCTGGTGAGTTTTGGAGAAGTGACGTACCTGCGCTTCCCAATCACGGGTGCTGGCGCCAAGCCCATGAATGAACATGATGGGTTCGCCAGCTCCGCAAACTTCATAATATAACGAGATGTTATTCAATATCATCAGCATGGTTTCGACACCTTCTTATCTGACTTTGGCATCCGCCAGCCAGCCGTCAGTAGTACAACGATCATGAATTTACTTGGAAGAAACATCGGGCGGCCTTTCGTGTTTTTCTTCCGCACAACCGAGTTTATGCATAACGATCATCAGAAAACAGGATATTATCATCTATGAATAACAACATATTAAGTCAACAACAATATCTTATTTAAGTAATTTCCAACAAAGAATACCCCAATGTATTTGACTCATTCAGCCCCAAAGGGCGTATTATGTCAGCCCAGGGCGATGCCCTGGACTATCATGGATCAGGCCGTTGGCCTTCCAGCCCTAAATGGTTGCTTTATTGATGGTATATTCTTTATTGTGAATCACCTTACAACAGCATTCAATGATTTTTATGCCTCTAACCAGTTGTTTTTTTTAATATTGCGCACAGGGTTTATTTTATTGAATATGATGTATGAATATATATCACTACATATCAGATAGTTGTAATATGGAAGGGAAAATGGGTTCAAAATTTTGAACATTTCAGATTAATTGCGTGGGCCTACCGTAAAAAAGATCGCTAAGAACAGTTTAAGATTTTGGTACAACTAATTGAAATATCATCAATATAATAATTTAATACGAAATCTATCTGCATTTGGCACAGTGTTTGCTTTGAACAAAGACAAACCTAATAATTTCTTCATCTTTTTCCTCCTTTAAAAAGGCTGATCGGGGCGTTCCCGGTCAGCCTTTTTATGTTGTATCCCTTGATCTATCACAAAATGCATTTTTCTTTGACTCCTCGTGCTATATAATAAAGTCAAGCCGTATGTGAAATTGAAAACATTTTTTTATAAAATGGGGTTTTGAATATGAACAGCAATTCAAGGAAGATAAAATGTTCAGCTATCGGAAGCGCAGTTTTTTTCTGAATGTCTATATCGCAACGATATGAACCGGTTGTGCAAGCAGGCAAAGGAAAATCCTATGGAATTGATCAGAGTTAATCTTTATAGAATCTGCAGCTTATGATTTAATTAAGGAAGAAGGCTTTCAGTTTGGCGTTGAACAAGGGATTGAACAAGGCATCTGTCGCAGCATCAGAAAACTGCTTCTGCATGGAATCAGTGCTGAAGGCGTTGCGCGGCTTCTGGAAATTGATATTCAAACTGTTATGAAGGCATCCCAATCGCCTGAAACAGAGC
>CAJBLH010000194.1 GCA_903953895.1 uncultured Desulfobacteraceae bacterium
ATCTGCCCAATGACAAATTACAGATTTTTAATCCGATTTATCAAACACATCTAATAATTAAAACAAGTTATATGTTTCTGATGGTAAGAATCAATAAAAATCTGTTCGAAAAAGGGTAACACTTTCTCCAGAGAGAAGAAAGGAGAAAGTGATATGAGCAAGAAGCAGTTTAATCAGCAGCAGAAGGTTGTAATCGTTGAGAATGCCAAAGAGATTGGTGTTAAAGAAGCATCCAAGATAGCTGGGGTGCATTACACGACGGTTTACGAATGGAGCCGGGAGGTAGAGGCAATTGGAAAGGAAGCCTTTTTAGCCCATGAGACAACGCGTGTAGGCAGGGGCATCAAAGAGATCAGTGAAAAACAGGAGCAGTTGGTACTGGATACCTGGCGGGCCAACCCTGGGTATGGTCCTGGACAGATTCGAAGCCAGTTACGCAGACAGGCTGAGACCGTATCAATTCGAACTGTGCATAGAATTCTGGAGGCCAATGGGTACAAGGCATCTGGCGTGAAGTTAACGGGCGAGAAGGCAAAACGGTTTGAGGCTAGCCGTCCTTTGGAGCTTGGACAGATGGATATTTTGCAGTTTTTCATTCATAAGCTTCAGGTGTATTTGATTTTGTTGATTGATGATTTTTCGCGGTTTATTCTGAGTTGGAGTTTATTGGAAGCGACTTCTATTGACGCTGTTATTGATGTGGTTCAAAGGGGCATGGCGCGTTACGGAAAGCTTGAAGAGTTGTTGACAGATAGGGGCTTTGTTTTTTATTCTTGGAGATGCGCCAACCGATTTGAGCGGTATCTCGAGGTGGAGCGGATTGAGCATACGCACGCAAGGCCTCATCATCCCCAGACACTTGGAAAAGTCGAGGCATTAAACCGCCGGGTCAAGTCCGAGTTGATTGAGAAAAAAGAATTTCAGACGGTTCAAGATGCATCAACGGCGATTGAACAATGGGTGGATCACTATAACTATCGCAGGCCTCATCAGGGATTGGGGGGTTTTCTGACACCTGCGGATCGGTTTCATGGAAAAGCAGATCAGGTGTTGGAAGAAATTGCAAAAGGCATTGATGTAACCGGAGCGTCTGACGGTATCGAACGAAGCACTATCAACCTGGTTGTCGATTCAAAGGGAATTCTGACTTTTTACCTGTTGGGTAAACCAGTAGCAATAACAGGAGGAAAATATGTCGGTGGAAATGACTGCGGAAGAAGTGTCGATCATGATTCGAGCCCGTCAATTATTCAGGGAAAAGGGACTTGCCCCGAATGCTGACATATCCGAGATTTGTCAGGCTGCCGGGATATCCCGGAAAACCGGTTATCAATGGGCTGAAAAGCATGCTGAAAATGATTCTGATCGCCAGAAGCCTATTGAAAATGAACTGGCTCAGATACAGGCGGAACATGCCAAGCTGAAAAAGGAATTTGACCAGATCAGCCTGGAGAATCGTGGGCATAAGCTGGCCTGGGATATTCATGGAGTAGATGCGTATCTGGCATCAAAAAAAAACACTATGAGCATCC
>CAJBLH010000195.1 GCA_903953895.1 uncultured Desulfobacteraceae bacterium
ATCATTGACAGGATGATTGCCGGATAATCATGGACTTTTTTTAAAAACGCCTATATTTAAAATGATGAACATACCAGCACTGCTGATTTGCTTATTCAAGGAAAAAATGTCGATTCAACAGAAAACATCTCCAGGCGCCACCCTATTTGCGGTCGGTACGGCCACTTTTATGATGCCGTTCATGCTCTCCGGTGTGGGCGTGGCGCTGCCGTCGATCGGCCGGGAGCTTACCGCCAGCGCCATTCAGCTCAGTCTGGTGGAAACCGCCTATATGCTGTCGGTTTCCATCTTTATGCTGACCATGGGAAGGCTCGGGGATATTCACGGCCGCCGGCGTGTCTTTCAGTATGGAATTGCCGTTTTCACGCTGATGGGCGGATTGCTCTCCCAGGCATGGTCCATTCAGGCGGTTATCGGTTTCCGGTTTCTGCAGGGCATCGGCGGCGCCATGATGGCATCCACGGGAGTGGCCATCGTCGTGTCCGTATTTCCTCCCGAACAACGGGGCAAGGCACTGGGAATCACCGTGGCTTGCGTATACGCCGGTCTGTCCTGCGGCCCTTTCATCGGCGGCGCGCTGATCACGGCGCTCGGGTGGCGGTCCTTGTTCTATCTGTGCATCCCGCTGGGAGCCGGCAGCTTTTTCCTTGTCGGCTGGAAATTGCGCGGGGAGTGGGCGGACGCCAAAGGAGAGCCGTTTGACTGGAAAGGGGCGATCACGTACGCCTGCGCCATGATTTTGCTGATTGTCGGCGCATCCAATCTCGGGCACAGTGGATGGTCGTGGGGACTTCTGGCAACAGGCATTGCCGGTATCGGGATGTTTATCGCCCTGGAAGCCGCCACCAAGCACCCTGTGCTGGACATCAGTCTTTTCCGGAACAACCGGGTGTTTGCCCTGAGCAGCCTGGCAGCCCTTCTCAACTATGCAGCCACCTTCGGTGTCACCTTTTTCTTCAGCCTCTATTTACAGTTTGTAAAAGGCATGACGCCGCAACATGCCGGAGCGATACTGATCGTTCAGCCCGTAGCACAAGCGCTGTTTTCCCCGCTCTGCGGATACCTTTCAGATCGGTATTCAGCGGCGTGGGTGGCCACCGGCGGCATGGCGCTCTGTGCAACGGGCCTTGGCCTCAGTGCAAATGTCTCCGCATCCACCTCCCTGGCGGTTCTGGTTGCTGTCTTCCTGCTGCTGGGACTTGGTTTTGCGCTGTTTTCATCCCCGAACATGAGTGTCATCATGGGCAGCGTGGCCCCGAGGCACCTGGGAG
The DNA here is from genome assembly GCA_903953895.1 of uncultured Desulfobacteraceae bacterium. Taxonomy (GTDB): domain Bacteria; phylum Desulfobacterota; class Desulfobacteria; order Desulfobacterales; family Desulfatirhabdiaceae; genus RAAP-1. The sequence continues at coordinate 1,272 of CAJBLH010000195.1, forward strand.
TGGCATCCGGATTCGTGGGCAGCATGCGCACCCTGGGCATGATGACCAGCATGACAATCATCACCGTCCTGCTGTCTGTTTTCATGAAAGGCCATGCGATCACATTCGATACGCAGACCGACTTTCTGCTGACCATGCACACCGCACTTACCTGTTTCTGTATGCTCTGCGGGGCAGGCATTCTGTGTTCTTTCGGCAGACTTCGACGCTGAAGACTCAGCGCCATCGGATATCAATCGGCTCCGCCATCCACCGGCCCTCCCCCGCTGGATGGCGGAGAAAATGGAAAGCCCGAATCGTGCGATCAAAGCAAAGACGGCAGATTTTTTTTGATCCCTTTAATCAACTGGACGGCCTGACACGGAATGTAAACCTTCTGAGTTGCGGCAGCATAGACCACGACACCCTCCAGCCGGTAAAGCTTGTTGTTCATCTCCAGCAGGTTTTTGTTGATGGGCAGCAGGGCGATTTTCCCCTGAAAAGTAATTTGTGCGACGGGATTTTCGGGTTGCGACACGTCAACGATTACCGAATCGAATTCCATTGAAGCATCCACAAAAAGACGCTGATTCAGGCGGTTCAGGTTCAATCCCATACTCCTGGCGCAGACGGTTGCAATCTCCGGGGCTTCCAGAAGACCGGCCGGCTTGCCAGGACCGAATGCAAACAGCGGAACGTCACCGCCGCAGTGTCCATGTGTCGTCCATCCGGCAAAGGTGTATTTTGCGCTGAGGAATTCGCCGAAAGCATAAAAGGGTTCATTTTTATATATCTCTGCCAGTTTGAGAATAGCGGATGCATCGTCTGTGGTAATCGCCATTCCCCAATCCGATTGGACGATTTCGATCACATTTTCCGATGTCTCGTTATCTTTGATTTTTCTCCACATATCCGTCGCAGTGCTTTTCATGCTGTTGAACGGCTTCAGCAAATCTTCCTGTTTCATCTGACTGTAGTTTTTATTGCTTGCAGCATTTCCGATGGAAAATCCGCCAGTATTGTGATCGGATAGCGCGATCAACAGGGTTCGTCCGTCTTTTCGGGCAAAATCGAGAGCCGCCTGTACCGCCTGGTCATAGGCCAGCATGTCACCGAGTAAGTGCGCTGGATCATTGGCATGGCAGGCCCAGTCGATCTGGCTGCCTTCCACCATCAGGAAGAAGCCGTTTTTATCCTGTGACAGGATATCGATCGCCTTTTCGGTCATTTCCCGCAATGTGGGCTGAGAAGGGTGATTTCGGGTCCTGTCAATCTCCGCTTCCATGTGGTTGTCTGCAAACATGCCGAAAACTTTTCCATATTTGATATGGGAGAGGTCTTCCCGGGTTTCGGCAATCTGATATCCCTGATCGCGGAGCACCGATAAGAGATTTTCACCATCCGGGCGTTTCCCGTTGGCATCTTTGGGCAGAAGCAGTTCTTTTCCGCCACCGAACACCACATCTATGTTCTGATAGACCGCCTGCTCCATCATGTCATGCTCCAGACTCCGGGATGCAGAATGCGATATATACGCGCCTGGCGTGGCATGCGACACCCGCGACGTGGAAACCACACCGGTGGCTTTTTTCATCAGTCTGGCGCCTTCGAGTACAGTGGCTAGGGGCCTGTACTGCAGGGCTTCATCCGGTATCGGAACACTGGACAACGTGTTTTTGTGAGGACCTGCGCTGATAAACTTGTCGCTGGTTCTGACGCCGGTAGCATATGCCGATGCGGCAGGTGCGGAGTCCGCCACTACGGAATCGGCGATGTATGTTCTGACAGCGCCCACCTGAATGTCATCAAAAGACAGGGCGGCACCTTTATACCATCGAACGAATGTGTACTGCTCACTCGAACATCCATCGGCGATCAGGACAATTATGTTTTTGGCCCTCTCAGCAGCCATGACAGCCGAAAAGAAAACGATATTCATCCCGATGGCGGCCAGTATCGTGATCCATGTGAATGACTGTTTGAAAATTCTGCGATCTTTCATATTTTTTTCTCCTTTTTCAAAATAATGACGGCTATATTCGACAATGTTTACATCTCCCATATGGGCTAGTTGAATTTTCCTTTCAAGATTTTTTTCATTCATGATGGTCATAGCCATGAACATTGTCGAGCGTGACATTTATAAAAATTGGTGGATGCGTATGAACGTGGCATCACTACAGAATCCAGGGTTCAATGGCGGAAAAATATTCTTCTACAGACCTCGTTATCGCGCAAAAATATGGCACCTGCTTTGAGGCGAAAACACTGGTTTTGCGTGATTTTTACCATCGATTGGACAGATAAAAATACCATTAATTGGACATTTATGATTTTAACA
>CAJBLH010000196.1 GCA_903953895.1 uncultured Desulfobacteraceae bacterium
AGATGTGGTTTGCGAAAACACAGTCTCTAAGAAAGGACACGCCCGTGAAGAACTCTTTTGTGAAACAATTCGATCAAAATATCAAGTTCAATTATTCCTGTTTCGATCGTGTTGTTCTTCGCGGCTACATCATTCGTTTGTTTTTTGCCGGAGGTATTGTCGTTTTGCTTCGCGCCCTTGGGTTCAATTCGTTGTCAACCTGCACTCGACGTTCCATATCGGTCACATACCCCGGGCGGCCTGAAACCGCCTCGAAGCGCAGGATGGGCGATGCATCATTTAGGACTGCCAGCAAGATTTTGAAGTTTTTAGGCGATAACACCCATTGATCATGGCTGGCTCTCTTTACCAGTGCCGTATTGCATCGTTTCAGGTATCAAGTTCAAATACTTTTGTGACGGGTGACTGGTAACGGATGACGGGCGGCTTGTCACTTGTCACTCCATTATACCCTCATTCACCGGCTTTTTCCCAATCCTCTCAATTAATATGTTTCCATTCACAAGGCAGCAGGGATGAGATTATACTGTCGTTTATCTCCAACCGATAACGCCGCGAAATTATTTTTGCTGCTGAAAGCTATCGTCATTGTTGCACCTCGCCAGTGGCTTTACATAACTGCTACAGTGATTTCACCCAGGAAACATGTTTGATGCATCTGAAATGTAATGCTGTAAATTTAAATGGCTTTGTACAAGGTTGGATTGATAAAACGCCTTGTACCAGTTTGCTGTCATTTCAGTTGCGGTTTTGGCATCCCAGACAGGCATCCATTTCAATTTTGATCGAGCTTTGGAACAGTCGAGCCGGAGCATGCCGGCCTCGTGAAGTTGACCAGGTGATTTCTGTATTTCATACTTGCTCTCAGGCCAGGCTGTTTGAAACTGTTCTGCAATTTCCAGCACAGTTGCTGTACCGTCCTCGGATGGCCCAAAGTTCCATGCTTCGGCATATTCTTTTCGGCCTTCCAGAAGCTTTTGCCCAAGAAGCAAATAACCGCTCAAAGGCTCCAGAACATGCTGCCACGGCCGGGTCGCTTGTGGATTTCGAATCCTGACCGGTTCATTGTTGACAGCCGCACGGACCATGTCCGGGATCAGCCGGTCGATTGCCCAATCACCACCACCAATCACATTCCCTGCCCGGGCGCTGGCCAGAAGCGTGTTGTGGGTGTTGCCGTAGTCTTTGGGATTAAAAAAAGAACTGCGCCAGCAACTGGTGACAAGCTCTGCACAGGCTTTGGAGGCACTGTAGGGGTCATAGCCGCCGACAGGATCGATTTCCCGGTATCCCCAGGGCCATTCCTGATTTTCATAACATTTGTCACTGGTAATGTTGACAATGGCCCGGACAGATTCACAGGCTCTGGCTGCTTCAAAAACCTGGATGGTTCCCATGACATTGCAGGAAAGTGTTTCCACCGGATCCTGATAAGAGAGCCTGACGATTGGTTGGGCCGCCAAGTGAAACACAATTTCTGGCTGATTCTCCTTACATACCTTTTTGAGTTTTTTCGGGTCACGAATATCACCGATAATTGAAGTTATGGGCAGGTCAAGCAGATGAATGTGGTTGGGATCTGTCGGTGGCTGCAGTGCATAACCGGTTACAGCAGCACCCAGTTGAGACAGCCACAGCGCCAGCCAGGATCCTTTAAAGCCGGTATGGCCGGTGACAAGCACTTTTCTATTTTCGTAGATGTGATTGAACATGTGTCTTTATGGCTTAACGCCAGATTTTCCATTGAACTGAAGCAATGTCGGAGAGCATCTGGATTGTCACCTGTCCGCTTTTTTGAATCATTCCGAAAAGTCCACCTGGTTCATTTTTTCTATTGATTGCCTTCTGGGTGATACAAGTACCCTTTTCTACCCCCCCCATGCCCGTGGCGGGCGCAACGAAGAAGGTGGCCTATGCGGCCAAGGCCAGTCGCCATTGCGCCATTTCGTCTTCATATTCACGGGCAGTTAATGAGGTAAAGGATGCGCGTCGTTCCATATCGGCCACATACACCGGGCGGCCTGAAACCGCCTCGAACCGCAGGGTCGGCGATGCATCGTTCAGGACTGCCAGATCGATATCATCAAATACGAATGCATTCTGGAGGCATATCCGCAAATCGGCCAGCTCGTCAAACAACGGCTTTTTATAAAAAAACACACCTACATCGATATCTCCTCCAGGACGAACCGTTCCTCCCTGAGCTGAGCCAAAAATCCAGGCTGCAACGACATTTCTGCTATGGGACATGCAATCCGTTATCAATTGCCAGTTAATCGACATTGATTGTCCTCCTGACATAAGCCAGAATTTCATTACGAAACCCTCAAAATCCACCAGCCGATGATTCACCATATCCACCAGAATCTCATTATCCACACGCTCGTAACGATGCACCAAAAAATTGCGGAATTGGACCATTTTTGAATAGGCATCGTGCCTGCCGAGAATTCCCATCTGAATAACCCGATCCACGGCATCTCTGCCTGGCACTGGTTCAGTTCAATGGGATTCCAAAAAATGATAACACCTGCCCCCACTGTAAAAGCGGGGAACCGAAAAAGCACACAATCTACCAAACCTGGAATCATAGGCGTAGAACGATCATGCAATGCAAATGGTTTCAATGATCGCAAGCTATTCGGAAACGACAGATAACTGATGGTGGAGATATAGCTCCGCCGCTTGGATTACATGCCAAAAATTAATTCAACTATTTGATATTATAAGAAACAAATAGTTTTAGGCGTGATCCGGAGGATCATTTGTGTTGCGTGTTGCCAGCTCCTGAGTGAGCTGTGCGATTTCCTGCTCCAGCATCTGGTATTCATTTTTCGTGCGCTGTAAAAACTGCATCAGCAGGTGCAGTTTCTCTTCGATTCCCTGTGGAGTCAGTACATAGGAATATGCAGCCTTGTTGCGGGAATTCTTGAACCTGGAGGCTTTAACAAAGCCTTTTTTAATCAGCTCGGTCAGACAATAATGGGTCTTTCCCAAACTGAGCCCGAGATACTCTGCAAAGTCCCGCTGGGTGAGATGGCTGCTTGATGCGCTGATATGCTTCAGCAACTGGAGACGGATGTCATCTTCAACAAAATTTCTGTTCATATCTTGAACATATAATATGGAAACGCATGGCAGTCAAGAAAATAGTGGGTGGGATAAAGGATATGGCTCCGCATAGTTTAAAGTGAGCAGGCGAAAATATCCGGGGGCTACCTACCTTAGGCGGCAATGAGCCCTGAAATTATTCTGATGTTATTCGTTCAATTGTTATAGACTTTCAGAAAATACATTTCGCAAGGCAGCAGGGATGAATAGACATATCCTTATTCATTCCAGGAGAAAAAGCTTGCACCGATAATCAGAAAGATGGCCGTCATCGCGGATAAAATCGCGATTTGCGGCATGACATCAGACAGGCTGGCTCCGTCATTCATGATCTTTCGCACAGCAATCAGCAGGTGGGTCAGAGGGAATGTCTCGGCGATCCACTTGACCCATTGGGGGGCGCCTTCGGTGGAAAACCAGACTTCAGACAAGAACATCATGGGCCAGGAAATAAAATTCAGAACGCCGCTGGTGAATTCCTCGCTGACGCCACGGGATGCCAGAACCAGCCCCATGGCGGTCAGGCTGAAACATCCCACAAAAAAAACCACGGCCAGATCGAAATAAGAGCCGGCTACATCGAAGGACAACAGGATATCACTTCCGAGCCAAACAACGATCAGGGTGAACATCAGCAGAAATATCCGTGAGAGCATCTGGGCGGCCAGATATTCCACCGCCGTCAGAGGGGTGGCCTTCAGGCGCTTCAACACACCGTTTTTACGGTATCGCACCACCACATACCCAACGCCCCACAACGCGCTGAACATCATATTCATGCCGAGAATGCCAGGAAACAGCCAGTCGATATATCGGATTTCTTTTCCCTGAACCACCTGCCGGTTCAAGAGATTCCCGGCATCTTTGGGCTGAAGGGATGCGATCAGCATTTTTTCCAGGATGTAGCCTTTGGGAGAGGATTCGTTGATCCAGTATACAAATGGTGGGTTTCCCTGTTGAATCAGTAGATGGATTTTATGCTGGTTCAACAGCCGCAACCCTGCCTCAAGAGATGGTACACCCACAAATTCCACATACTGCATGGATTGAAAGCTTTCGGGAACCTCGACCCGGTGATGAATTCCCCCAGGAGAATCGACGGGAAAGACCCCGGCCTTATATTCGGAAAAGGTTTTCCCACCGAAAACAATGGCGAATCCGACAATCAGCAAAAAAGGAAACAGGAAATTCCAGCCGAATGCCGATCGGTCTCTGAAAAACTCCAGATTTCTGGCGACAAACATGGCCCACAGACGTTTAAATCGCATGCCGCTACTCCCGAAGCTGCCTGCCGGTCAGTTTGATGAACACGGTTTCCAGATTTGCCTCCGCGCAGGGCCCACCGTTGCTGTCTTCACTGCAATATTCGCCGATCAAATCCGGTACCGTACCACGGGCGATGATGCACCCATGATCCATGATGGCTACCTCATCACAGAGCGTTTGAGCCTCTCTCATATAATGGGTGGTGAGAATGATGGTTTTCCCCTGGGATTTGATGTTCAGCACGATGTCCCACAGGTTCCGCCGGGCCTGGGGATCCAGGCCCGTGGACGGCTCATCCAGAAACAGCAGCTCTGGCCGGTTCACCAGGGCCAGGGCCAGGAGCAGTCTCTGGCGCTGGCCGCCGGAAATCTTGTCATTGTATTGTTTCTGAATTTCCAGAAGATTGCAGGTTTTCAGCAGGACGTCGATATCTTCTGTTCTGGAATACAGTTTATGGAAGGTTTGCAGAGTTTCCCGCACCGTCAAGTAAGACAGCAGTTCCGTATGCTGGAACTGGATCCCGATCTCTTCGTTGAAGTCTGCAGCCCGAAGGGCTCCCTTATAATACACCTCTCCGGAATCTGCAGAAATAATCCCTTCCATCATCTCGACGGTCGTGGTCTTGCCAGCACCGTTAGGGCCCAGCAGCCCGAAACAGATTCCTCTGGGGATGGCGAAACTGACATCGTCAACAGCCGTCAGAGATTTGTAGGTTTTTACCAGACGTCGGACTTCCAGTAGAGGGGGCACGGTTTTTTGAGCGGTATCAGGCTTCATCATACTGCAGTTTATGAAAAACACTCATCCGTGTCAAGAATGAATCCCCAGGCCCAGCGCTGCCGCATGATAATTTATAACATCGCGCAATGTGAAACTTTCATTTTCACAAATCTATCCGGTCTCAAGTATATATTGCGATAGAAACCACCTTATTTCAATAATATATATCTGCTTTTTTCAAAAAAAGGTAATTTACACAGTCATCACCAATAAACTGTTATTACCGTCCCTTAACCCCTATGCATTTGTTGATGAAATTCCACTGATCTTTTTTGACCCATTGGAATTTTTCCTGGAACAGCGTATCTGTCACCAGGTGATTTCCTCCGGCAATGCGCTTGAGATATTTTTGAAAATCTCCTGGGCCGCTGTTATACATGGCATACAGGGCGCCTGCTTGAGAATCGGCATCCAGTTGGCTCGTCTGCAGATGCTTCAGCGCATACCGGGTGAAATACTGCGCCAGAATTTCACAGCCGGCCCGAACATTGTAGTGGATGTTCCATCGCAGGTGCTTCAAGTCATAAATCCCCCGCCAGACGCGCTCATTGACCTGCATCATGCCCACAGATGTGTTGTTATAGGAAAGCAAATAGGAAATTTTCCCTTTTTTTTCGAGAAACTGGCGGAAGCAGCTTTCCTGCCAGCCCGTAGCTGAGACGGCCTGCAGGAACACCCGGCCGTAGGCAACTGGAATCGTATCCTTTTTCAGCGTCTCATCAACGGCGTCCTTCAACAGTACCTTAATCTTTTCGAGACGATCGTCTAAATTATCCGGAGACAGTACCCAGTGCCGGATGGCTGCAATCTCAGCCTCCGGGATATTGTCCACCGCCCAACAAGGTTTAACGAAAAAAGACAGAATGACCTTGGATAAGTCCATGGATTCAGTCAGCTCCGGATCAGGAAGTGTTTCTTCGATGATTTCATCCGGAATCTCCGTTCCGATGGAGTCCGCATCAAAAGCCGGACCAGGCGCCAGAATCGGCGGGCCCATTCCCAGAATATCCCGGAGCATCGGATCGACTTCGCTCTGATACAGCAGTTCGACGCCAGAACTCTGTTCTCCCAGAAGCTTGACCAGCCGTATCAGACCTTCACGGCTGATTTCAAATCCGAATGACGGACCCAGTTGATCCAGACCGGACAACGCATCGGCGGCCGCAAAAAAGGCCAGATAGCCGAGAATAGCCTTGGATGGCTCGTTTCCAAGGTGGTTCCGAAATACAGGAGAAAGCTGCTGCCATGCTGTAACAAACTGTTCCCGAACAAAATCCTTTTTGAAAGCGGTGTTATCGGAGAGTTCCTGAACAAATCGGTACCGGACATCCAGAAGCGTGCTGAAAATGATTCTGCGTTCATCTTCAGACAAGTTTTTTTTCGAAAGAGACTGAAATATTTGAACCAGAAAAGCGTCCCATGCTTCCCAGGTATTGACGAAAGATGTCAGCACCGCTTCGGAAATAGTTGCTGGAGCTTCGGATTCCTGCTCGATTTTTTCAGCATCTGCAATCATATCTACCGTTATGGATGCCTTCTGTATGTCGATTTTTCCCGGCCGCAGGCTTTCCAGCATCCGGCGGGCGCGATCCGTCGCATCTTCATCAAACTGGGGAAGCAGAAATGATTTCAGATCTGATACGGGCGGCGCCAGATTGATCGTGATTCGATTCAAGTAGTCAAAAACATAGGTTTCGATAATGTTCCAGATGACATCCGGCAATTTTGTCGGATCACGGTGGGTATTCAACAGCTCCGACTCCCGATTTTCAAAAGACAATACCCAGGTTTTCCGATCGATTCTCGGATTCTGAAACAGCACCAGATACCCATCCCAGGCAATCGGCAGGAGGCATTTACCGGCAAAATCCGTACCTGCGGTAACATGAAGCCGTGTTTCAAATCGCAATGTCGCATTTTTAACAAAAAAACGGGGCTCGGAAATAGTGATTTTCCGACAGGGATCGGCATCATCTTCCAGTACCGCCGTCTGCCCGGGTGAAGTGAATGCAGTCTGTATAACAAGTGAGCGTAGCAGGCTATAGTCGATCCGCAGTGGAAAAGAAACGCTATCTGCATGGGCTGTCATCGGTGCTGCCACAAGCAGACATACGGAAACGGCAGTCCACAGCCACCAGGTGAATCGGATTGGGTATTTATGTGGAGGGGGAAAATTCATGAGAAAGATTTTGGATGCGTTATCTGTCGGAGATGGCTGAAAATAGGGTTTCAAAAAAACTCCCTATTCCGATATTCGGGATAGGGAGTGAGACGCATAATCGATGTATTCCACACTGATTTTCAGTCCCCAGGCTCTCCTTCCTGCACACACAGAGAAGAGAGATGAGGGATCAAAGGAAAATGCATATGAGTTCAGTTTAAAGCGTAACAACGGGTTTCAGTCTGCAAGGATCGAACGGCTACCATCCCCAGGTCAGATAACTGTGAATGGAGTCGGCAGAATTTCTCCCGGCGCCCATTGCCAAAATGACGGTGGCTGATCCCGTGACGATATCGCCACCGGCCCAGACCCCTTTTTTGGTTGTCTTTCCGGTTTCCGGATCTGCGGTGATGTACCCCCACTTGTTTAGCATCAAATCCGGAGTCGTCTGGGTCAGCAGCGGGTTGGCGCCAGCACCCACGGCAACGATTACCAGATCGCAATCCATCATGAATTCCGAGCCCTTAACCGGTATGGGGCGTCTTCTGCCGGATGCATCCGGCTCGCCCAGCTCCATTTTAAGGCATTCCATGCCGGTCAACCGGCCTTTCTCATCACCGACAAACCGGGTGGGTGCGGTCAGGAGAAAAAATTCAATGCCTTCCTCTTCCGCATGATGAATTTCAGCCTTTCGGGCAGGCATCTCATCACGAGACCGGCGATAGACAATGCGTACACTGTCTGCGCCCAGGCGCATGGCGGTTCGCGCCGAATCCATGGCCACGTTTCCGGCGCCCAGAACCACAACGTTTTTTCCCATGGGAATCGGCGTATCCACATTCGGATAGAGGTAGGCCTTCATGAGGTTTGCCCGCGTGAGATATTCATTGGCGGAAAGAATGCCGACCAGGTTTTCTCCTGGAATGTTCATGAATTTGGGAAGACCGGCGCCGACACCCAGATATACGGCGTTATAGCCTTCTTCAAAAAGCTCATCAAGAGACACGGTTCTTCCCACCACCTGGTTGCATTCCACTTTGGCTCCCAGTCGTTCCAGAAAAGCCACTTCGGAGAAAACGATTTCCTTGGGAAGCCTGAATTCCGGAATGCCGTAAACCAGAACACCCCCCGGTTTATGAAAGGCTTCGAGGACCGTGACGTCATGGCCTTTTCGGATCAGATCGCCTGCCACGGTAAGACCCGATGGACCGGATCCAACGACCGCCACCTTTTTGCCAGTTGGTTTGTCCTTGGGTGGCAGTTCACCGGTGCCGTGCATCCGCTCATAATCTGCAACAAACCGTTCCAGATTTCCTATGGCAACGGCGTCACCTTTTTTGCCCACAATACAGTTGCCTTCGCACTGAATCTCCTGGGGGCACACGCGTCCGCAGACTGCTGGAAGGCTGTTTTTTGTCCATAAATTACGGATGGCGCCGGTCATATCCCCTTTGGTAACCAGGCTGATGAATCCGGGAATATCCACCGCCACCGGACAGCCATCGACGCAGCCGGGCTTTTTGCATTGAAGACATCGGCTGGCTTCCGCCATGGCCTGTTCCATGGTGTAGCCAAGGGGTACTTCCTGAAAATTTCGTCTTCTGACTTCTGGTTTCTGTTCCGACATGGATTGCCGGGGGGTCGTTTTTTTGGTATCTGCTTTTTCCGCCATATAACCTCCGGGTTAATGATGAATGATGATAAATGATGAATCCATCATATAACATCCCAATTTCATGATTTATTATTCGTAATTCGGTTATGCCTGCTGAAGGGTGCAGTAATCGTTATAGCACTTTTTCTCATCTTCACAGTAAGCCTGCAGTCTTCGCATCAGCTCATCGAAATCGACCTGATGGCCGTCGAATTCCGGCCCGTCCACACAGGCGAATTTCGTTTCTCCGCCGACCGAAACCCGGCATCCGCCACACATGCCGGTTCCATCGACCATGATCGGATTCAGACTGACCATCGTCGGCACGTTGAAGTCTTTGGTGATTTTGGACACAAATTTCATCATGGGAACCGGACCGATGGCGACAACAAGCTTCGTGTCACCTTTTTCCAGAACCTGCTTGAGTACTTCGGTTACAAATCCGTGATGGCCGTAAGAGCCATCGTCCGTGCAGACATGAAGCTCATGCGAAGCCGACCGCATCTGATCTTCAAGAATCAGAATGTCTTTGCTTCGGGCGCCAATGATGCTGACAACATTGTTTCCAATTTCCTTCAGCCCCCGGGTAATCGGATGCAGAACGGCAATCCCTGTTCCGCCGCCGACACAGACCACGTTGCCCATTTTTTCCAGGTGGGTGGGTTTGCCCAGTGGCCCGATGACATCCTGATAGCCTTCTCCGACTTTCAAGGATTTAAATAAAGCCGTGCTTTTGCCGACCACCATGTAAATGATGGTGATGGTGCCTTTTTCCATGTTTGTATCCGCCATGGTCAGCGGAATACGCTCGCCGGTTTCATTGGCCTTGAGGATCACGAACTGCCCGGGTTTTGCTTTTTTGGCAATCAGGGGCGCCTCGATTTCATTAAGGACGATAGTACCGCCTGCCATTTCCTTGCGATCAACAATTTTAAACATTACAGACCTCCAAAGATTCAGATGGTGATGAATTAAGCAGCACGAGTTGGCTGCAAATATCCTGAGATGAAACGGTCAATTGTGTATACAGGGGATTGATGGCCTGGCAGACTTCCGCCAGCGCTTTTTCCGGGGTGTTGTTGGTTTCACTTAAATGGGCCAGAATGACATGCTGCAAGTGATCATGCTGAATTTCCTCAAGAAGAATCCGGGAATCCTGATTGGAAAGATGACCGGTTCTGCCATTGACCCGCTGTTTTAAATGCCAGGGATACGGGCCGCTGATCAACATGTCCGGATCATGATTGGCTTCCAGAATCAGCAAATCGCATGACTGCAAGTGGTGCCTGACCATAGCCGTCACAATACCGAGATCGGTGGCGATGCCGATTTTTCTTTGGTTCAGTGTAATCGTAAAACCGGCCGGATCTGCGGCATCATGGGAAATGGAAAAAGGATGGATATGTAACGTATTAATTTGAAACGACGCTCCGCAAACGTACAGAACCGTTTTCCGGATGCTTTTTACCAGGGGCAATGCGGCTGCGAGTGTTTTCGCACTGATATACACAGGAAGGTTGTAGCGCCGGGAAAGCACACCCACGCCACGGATGTGGTCCTCGTGTTCATGCGAGACAACAATGGCATCCAGAGATTCAGGATTTATATCCCTGGATTTCATCCGTCGCTCGATTTCGATTCCGGAAAGGCCTGCATCCACCAGAATGGCGGTGCGGCCATCTGAAACATAAATGGCATTGCCCCTGCTGCCGCTGGCCAGCATGCACAAGGAAATACCGGATGATTGCGGTGCCGGCGGATTGGATAAAAACGCCAGATTGTCAGACATCTTTTTCATGCATCGCTCTGTCTATTCCTCAGGAAAATCAAAATATGCAAGAGCAAGCTCTTGTCAACGCTGTGTGATGGCTATTTTCCCGTATGGCCGAATCCACCCGCATTCCGGCAGGTTTCATCCAGACAGTCGACTTCTTCGAGCCCTGCCTGATACACCCTGTGAATGATCATCTGGGCGATCCGATCTCCTCGATGAATCGTGTAGGCGTGTTTTCCCAGATTGATCACCGCTACCTGGATTTCTCCGCGATAATCCGCATCAATGGTGCCAGGCGAATTGATCAGTCCGATTCCGTGCTTGACGGCAAGCCCGCTTCGGGGCCGAATCTGGGCTTCATAGCCATTGGGAATGGCCATCTTCAATCCGGTTGGAATCAGGTGAATGTCACCGGGCGCCACGATCACATCCTGCGAAACAGCGGCGCATAGATCCATACCGGCAGCCTGAGTCGTCATATAGCGGGGCAGCGGGATATCCGCATCCGCCTTCGGAGCGGTCCGGCAAAAGCGGATGGTTGGAGGTGATTCAGTATCCATAAATCATTTCCACTTAGAAAAAACCGCCGTCATGCAGTCATGAGCTGTTCAAATTGAGATGCTTCAATAACCGGCCCATGAAGCGTCAGTGTCATTTGTCGATTTACAAATATTTCTGCTGCAAGCACCCGGATGTCCGCTGGGGTGACCCGGTCGATTCCATCCAGAATTTCCTGTAACGGGGTATAGCGTCCAAAATGAAATTCACCCTGAGCCAGCCGCGCCATCTGGTTTTCATTGCTTTCAGAAGCCATGAGCAGATTTCCCTTGCTAAATTCTTTGGCATGCTGAAGTTCCTCTTCCGAGACGGGGCTGTCTTTGAGACCTTGCAGCGTATTCAAAATAAGGTCTACGGTTTCAAATGCATGCACGGGATCGACACCGGCATATGCGCCGAACATGCCCGAATCCACAAACGAGGAAACATATGAATAAACCGAATAGGCCAGGCCCCGCTGTTCTCGGATCTGCTGAAACAACCGTGAACTCATGTTTCCGCCCAGAATGGTGTTCATCAGGGATGACACGTATCGTCTGGGATCCGTCGTGGATAAACCCTGGGCATTGAGACAGATATGAACCTGTTCGAGATCTTTCGGATGAATGCCTACATGGAAGTGGCCCTGAGGGACCCCGCGGCCCGGAATGGGATTTCCGGATTTTACCGCTTCAAATGCCGGCCGGGCCAGATCCACCAGGTGATCATGTTCGATGTCGCCGACGGCTGTCACGACAATCCGATTCGGCTGGTAGAGCCGCTCAAAAAAACTGCGAATGTTTTTGGAATCGAATTTCAGAATATTGTCACGGGTTCCCAGGATCGATCGTCCCAGCGGATCATCCCCCCAGAACGATCTTGCCGCCAGTTGGTGGACATATTCATCCGGTGCATCTTCCATCATGCCGATTTCCTGAAAGATGACCGGACGCTCTTTCTCGATTTCCGCTTCGTCAAATAAAGAATTCAGGAAAATATCCGTCAGAATTTCCGACATGGTTTCCAGGTGGTTCGCCATGACCTTGGCATGGTAACAGGTATTTTCCATGGATGTAAAGGCGTTGGTATATCCGCCGATCGCATCGAAGGCTTTGGCGATTTCAAAAGCCGATCGCTTTTGGGTTCCCTTGAATATCATGTGCTCGATAAAATGAGACAGTCCGTTCTCAGCATCGGACTCATCCCGAGATCCGATGCTGACCCAAACCCCCATGGAAACGGACTGAACGTGTGGCATTCTCTGGGAGAGAATGCGGACACCGTTTGACAGCGTGGTTTTCTCGATTCTGACAGCTTGTTTCAAAAGATTATTGCTCCTCTTCCAAAACCGCCTTGTGGCTTAACCGAATCTTACCGTCCCGGGAAATCTCAAGAACTTTTACCTTGAGCGTATCGCCTTCTTTTACCACATCCGTCACCTTTGTCACCCTTCGGGTGGAAAGCTGGGAAATATGAACCAGGCCATCGGTACCCGGTGAAATCTGAACAAAAGCGCCAAAATCCATCACCTTGACAACCGTGCCTTCGTAAATTCTTCCGACTTCCGGCTCCATGACGATACCTTGAATCAGCTTCATGGCGGCATCGCCTTCGGCCTTTGAAATCGCTGCGATCTTCACCAGCCCCGTATCATCGATTTCAACGCGGGTATTGGTTTCGCTTTGAATCGAGCGGATCATTTTTCCGCCCGGACCGATGACATCCCGAATTTTATCCGGATTGATCTTGATCGTCACGATGGCCGGAGCATACTGAGAGATTTCTTCCCGTGGTTTGTCGAGCGACTCGAGCATCTTGCCGAGAATATGGAGTCTGCCGGCGCGTGCCTGTTCCAGCGCTTTTTCCATGATTGCCCGGGAAAGCTCGTGAATCTTGATGTCCATCTGAAGAGCAGTAATGCCTTCGCTCGTACCGGCAACCTTAAAGTCCATATCGCCGGTATGATCCTCATCCCCAAGAATATCCGATAAAATCACCACGGTATCCCCGTCTTTCACCAGCCCCATGGCAATTCCAGCCACCGGCGCCTTGATGGGAATACCGCCGTCCATCATGGCCAGGGTTCCTGCACACACCGTTCCCATGGAAGAGGAGCCATTGGACTCCAGAACCTCGGACACCACGCGGATGGTATAGTCGAAATCAGCTTTGGCAGGCAGCACTTTTTCAAGGGCCCGTGTGGAAAGACCGCCGTGTCCGATATCTCTACGGCTTGGGCCCGAAAGTCTCTTGACCTCGCCCACGGAAAAAGGCGGGAAATTGTAATGAAGCATGAACGGCCGGGATTCTTCACCGCTCAGGGTTTCGACCCGCTGCTCGTCCTGCCCGGAACCCAGGGTCAAAACCCCGAGTACCTGGGTCTCTCCGCGGGTAAACAAGGCGCTGCCGTGTGGTCGGGGAAGTATCCCGATTTCACAGGTAATGGGCCGGATTTCATCGAATTTACGGTTGTCGATACGCCGGCCTTCTTTTAAAATCAGATTCCGGCTGATGGTTTTCTGGATGCTTTGAAGGATTTCCGTTACTTCCACTTTCCGATCGGCAAATGCATCACCCAGCTCTGCCATGACCTTGGATTTGACGGCGCGGATTGCGGCATAACGTGCGACTTTCTCAGGGATTGCCAGTGCATCCTGAATGCGCTGAAGCGCCGACAATTCGACTTTTTTCACCAGATCGGCATCTTTTTCTGGCATGGTAAATACCCGTTTGGGCTTTCCGCAGATTTCACGAAGCTTTTTCTGAATCTCGATGACCGGCTGCATGGCTTGATGACCAAAGAAAATAGCTTCGAGCATATCCGCTTCGCTGACAATATTTCCGCCGCCCTCTACCATGACAACACCCGTAGCGGATCCAGCAACGATAATATTGATGTCGCAGGCATCGAATTGTTGCAGGGGCGGATTGAGGACAAGCTGTCCTTCGATTCGACCCACCCGAACACAGGCGATCGGACCTTCAAACGGTATATCGGAGAGACCTAACGCAGCCGATGCGCCGATCATGGCCAGGGTATCGGGATCATTTTCCTGATCCATGGACAGTACCGTAGCAATGACCTGGGTTTCAAAATTATACCCTTTTGGGAAAAGCGGCCGGATGGGCCTGTCGATCAGCCTGGCTGTCAAGGTTTCTTTTTCACTGCCTCTTCCGATTTCACGGCGGAAATAATTTCCTGGAATCCGGCCAGCGGCATAAATTTTTTCCATATATTCAACCGTTAACGGCAGAAAATCTCCTCCGGTGCTTTCGGTGGTGGACACCACGGTCACCAGGACGATCGTCTCTCCGTATTGAACCACAACAGCTCCTGAAGCCTGTTTGGCGACTTTTCCGGTTTTAATGCTTAACGGTTTATCCCCGAGTGTTGCTTCGAGAACAACTTCCATATGTTTGCCTCCTTAAAATTTTAGCGATATCATCCCGACCTGATGGGTACATGTCGCATCGGGGTCATGCTGGCTGATGGTTTGCATGAACGGCTGAGTCTCACCATCACAAAACTTAAGCCAGCAAGCGGGCAAAGTTCTGTATGGAACCCTTGAGTTTAACAACGTCCGGCAATGCCGACGCTGCCGGTAATTCTTGACTACCTTCTCAATCCCAGGGTTTCAATAATGGTTCGATACCGTTGAACATCTTTGTTTTTGACATAATTCAGCAGTCTGCGACGCCTACCGACCAGCATCAGCAGACCTCTGCGGGAATGGTGATCTTTGGTGTGCACTTTCAGGTGTTCCGTCAGATACGTAATGCGGTGTGTGATGAGGCCAACCTGTACTTCCGGGGAACCGGTATCACTCTCGTGAAGTTTATACTGATCGATCAGTTTTTTCTTGTCTTCGGGCTTAAAAACCACTTTCTGTAATCCTCCTGTTATTCGAATAGTGAAATGGGTGAATTCCGCTTCACCCCCGCGGGCATTCATCTCGACTTTCCATGAACTATCGGCCACGGAAAGGTAACAACATGTCACTGCTTATCAGGCCAAGGCTGAAACCCGGGTTGATGAATGCGTAGCCTCGGGCCAAGCTCCGACTATTTCAAAGGCAGCCTGCGCGTACTGTCTTCAGGCTGTCGCAAACGAACAGCAATACCCAAATCCGTGTTGAACCGGGTCATAGCTGAGAATGGAGAGCAGACGATTGCTTCCGTCAAGGATCTTTACCAGATTCTCTCCGGGTAAAAGACAGGATGGCGGAACATCTGCCGCTGTAATCATCATGCCATATTTGATCTTATCCGTCAAAGCTTTATCCGCCTGAAAAGAAACCATATCCGGCAGCGATTCAGCCATACCGGTCAAATGCCGGCCGATATCACCGGTCCGGGCTGATTCTTCGAGTTCAGCGAGCGTAACGGCATCCGCAAGTGTAAAACCGCTGCTGGCAATGCGCCGGAGATGCTTCAGGTGGCCGCCGCACCCCAGAATTTTTCCCATATCCGCACAAATTGTCCGCACGTAGGTTCCCGCGCTGCAACTTACCTCAAATCGGACCAGAGGCAATGATATCTCTTGAATATCAAGCCGGTAAATCTGGATCTGACGCGCCGGCTTTTGAACCGGTACGCCTCTTCTGGCAAGCCGGTACAGGGGAACACCCTGGTGTTTCAATGCCGAATATACCGGCGGAGCCTGGTTCATGGTTCCTGAAAAAGATGTGATGACGGCCCGCAGAATATCTTCCGGGATATCGACTGCCTCAGCGGTTGCAATGATGGTTCCCGTAGAATCCTGAGTGTCTGTTTCAATCCCCAGGCAAAGTTGCGCCTGATAGGTTTTGCCGCTGTTCAGCCAGAATCGGGCCAGTTTTGTCGCCTGATTGATGCAGACAATCAGAACGCCTGTGGCAAAGGGATCGAGTGTGCCGGCATGCCCCACCTTCTTGAGCTGAAGCAGGCGCTTGATGGTAGAAACAACCTTGGCGGAAGACAGGCCGGCGGGTTTATCGATCACTAGTATCCCGTTCAGGGAATCGTCAGTTGTCTGCACAGCCTGCCTCGTTTATTTTATACATGTTGAGCGGTCATAAACTGTGGTTTCTTTGACTCTCTTTTTGAGTGGGCGGCGGTCATGACCGTTTACCATACCATATCTGTTATCCCCCCTCATACGGATTCTGTTAAACGCAGGATATGCGCTTTGATTTCCGGCAGAGTGGATTCAATGCTGAAACCCGCAGCGCTTTGATGACCTCCGCCGCCGAACATCGCGGCAATGGCGGCCACATCCACACTGCCATCAGATCGCAGGCTGACATGATAGGGTCGGAGGGGGGATCGCTCACTGTTATCGTTGGACTGCTCCTGTATCAGCACAGCGATCCTGACATCCTGAATGCGCCGGGCATAGTTGATCATGCCATCCGCATCCTCGGGCTGCGTACCGGTTTCATTCATCATGGCCCGCGTCAAGGCCATGAGAGAGACTTTTCCGTCATCGGATATTTCAATGGAATCAAGTGCGAGGTTCAGCAGTTTGATCCTTCCCAGTGAATAGGTGCCGTAAACATGCTGAGCCACCTGGAACGGATCGACGCCACAGGCAACCATGTTTTCGCAGATATGAAACGTGGTCCGGTTGGTATTGGAAAAGCGAAACGAGCCGGTATCGGTCAGGATTCCGGTGTAGATACAGGTGGCCAGCTCCCGTGTAAATGGAACCTGCATGCGTTCAAACAGATGGAATAGAATTTCCGTGCAGGCACATGCCTGTTCATCGATCAATTGGCAGGTTCCAAACCGGGTATTGGTAATATGGTGATCAATATTGATGATTTCCGGTATCCGGCTGATCGTGGCGGATGCTTCGCCAATCCGCTGTAAATCGCCGCAGTCCAGAACCACGGCCGTATCGAACTCATCGGCCGAAATCAGTCGGCTGCCGACACAATGAACCCGAGGCAAAAAACGATATACGGCCGGAATCGGGCTTTCGTTATAGAGCGTGATCCGTTTGTGATTCCCCTGCAGCGCCAGATTCATGGCAAGCAGTGATCCGATGGCATCTCCGTCGGGACTGGCATGGGTGGTAATCAGGATATTTTTGCTATCATTCAGGCGGTGTATGAGATGATCCATCTGCTGTATCAATCGATTTCAAGACTTGGTCAATCCGTGAACCGTAATCAAAAGATTCATCATAAAAAAATCGGAGTTCCGGCATGTACCTCAGTCCCAACTGTCCGGCCAGCGTGCGCTTGATATATCCCACAGCACGGTTGAATCCTTCGACAGCATCTTCACTGGTATATCTGCCCGGACTCAGGGTAAAGTAAATTCTGGCGTTTCGCATATCTTTGGACATCTTTACCCCGGAGATGACAACGCGATTCAGCCGGGGATCACTGATATCTTTTCGAAGAATTTCCGAAATGACCCTTTGTATCTCCCCGGCAACCCGTTCCGATCTTGTATAGGATTTCATAGCACCATCATTTCCATTTCACTGTTGATGACTTGTGCAAATCGCAGGTCATTGGCAAGATTCAGAATTTTGTCCATTTTGGAGTTCACCACCGGCCTGCTGTTTCCGACCAGGGCAAACCCGATCTCGGCTGTCTGGTGCATATCATTGGCGCCGACTTCTGCAACAGACACATTGAAATGGTTCTGAATCTGATGAATGACCGACTTGACGACCGATCTCTTCTCCTTGAGAGACCGGCAATCGTGCAGTCTGAAAGTAATGATTCCGTATCCGACAACCATCAGCGCACTTATTCAACTTCGGGCTTGAGTTCTTCCATGTAATAACATTCGATGATATCCCCAAGCTTGATATCGTTGTAATTTTCGATGCCGATGCCGCATTCGTAACCTCCGACCACTTCTTTGACATCGTCCTTGTAGCGCCTGAGGCTGCCGATTTTACCTTCAAAGGTCACGATGCCGTCTCGCAGGAGCCGAATCATCTTGCCCCGCTGAATTTTTCCATCGGTTACGGAACAGCCGGCAATGGTTCCGACCTTGGGTACATGAAAGAGATCGCGCACTTCGGCACGGCCCAGAATCCGTTCCAGAAACGTGGATTTCATCATGCCGACGATGGCGTCTTTCACATCCTTGATGACATTGTAGATGATGTTGTAAAAACGCATATCCACATGCTCATCAGCGGCCATGGCCTGGACTTTGGCGCTGGGCCGGACATTGAATCCGATGATGATGGCATCGGATACCGTGGCCAAAGAGACATCGGATTCGGTGATGGCGCCGGTGGCCGCATGGACGACGTTGATATTGACTTCTTCGTTGGACAACTTCACCAGGGAATCCCCGAGCGCCTCGATGGAACCGTGAACATCCGCCTTGATGATGATATTCAAATCCTTGACCAGACCATCCTTCATCTGCTCGAAGAGTTTGTCGAGACTCAGCCGGGTGGTCTTGGTCAGATCCTTTGACCGCTGTTTCTGTACACGATGCAGGCTGACCTGCCGGGCGTCTTTTTCATCCGATAGGGCGACCAGCTCATCTCCGGCCATGGGAACACCGGAAAGTCCGATCACTTCAACCGGCATGGAGGGTCCAGCAGACTCCACCTGCACCCCGCAATCGTTCAGCAGTGCCCGAACCTTGCCGTAGTGAACCCCGCAGACCACGGCGTCTCCTGCCCGCAGCGTTCCCTGCTGGACCAGCACCGTGGCCACAGGCCCTCTTCCGGTATCCAGTTTGGCTTCAACGACATGGCCGAATGCCGGCCTGTCCGGATCTGCTTTCAGTTCCATGACTTCGGCCTGCAGGAGGATCATCTCCAGCAACGTATCGATTCCGATATTGGTTTTTGCAGAAACCTTGACGAAAATGGTGTTCCCGCCCCAGTCTTCCGAAAGCAATCCGGCATCAGCCAGCTCACGCTGAACCCGCTCGGAATCAGCGCCGGGTTTATCGATCTTGTTAATGGCGACAATGATCGGCACATTGGCGACTTTGGAATGGTTGATCGCCTCAAGGGTTTGGGGCATGACGCCGTCATCCGCGGCCACTACGAGAACAACCAGATCCGTGATACTGGCTCCACGGGACCGCATGGCTGTGAATGCTTCATGTCCGGGCGTATCCAGAAATACGATCTGCCCCCGGTCCGTGGTAACGTGATACGCGCCGATGTGCTGCGTGATGCCGCCTGCCTCACCTTCGGTGACACGTGTCTTTCGGATCACATCCAGAAGGGAGGTTTTTCCATGATCGACATGTCCCATGATGGTCACAACAGGCGGCCGTTCGATCCGCTTTTCCGGGTCTTCCTTTTCAATCTTTAAAAAAGAGTCTTCTTCAAAGGCGGCTCTTTCAATCTCGAAATTGAATTCCGTCGCCACCAGCGCTGCCGTATCAAAATCGATGACCTGGTTGAGGGTCGCCATCACCCCCATGCCCATCAGTTTGACGATGATTTCACTGGCTTTGACGCCCATGCGTTTGGCAAGCTCGGAAAGTGCGATGGTGTCATCCACTTTGATCCGTCGCTTGATTGCCTTGGGAGTAGTCAACTGGGGTTTTTGCAGCACAGGCAACTGACGGCCTTTGCCGGCTTTGCGGCCGGCTTTGCGATTGCGCAGCGAGTCAGAATAAAGATCGGCGCCTTCAACGATTTCTTTTTTCCGAAAGGGGACTTTCTTTTTGACCAGTTTTTTATCGACGACCTCTTCCTCGATTTCTTTGCCAACCTTCTTTTTCTTTTTATCTTTGGAAATCACTTCGCTGGGCTTTTCAGCAGCCGGAGCCGCTTCAGGAACAGCCTGGGGAAATTTATCAGATTTGAATTTAGACCTTCTATCGACCGGCTGGCTCTCAGGGGTTCGAACAGTTTCGGTTTTTCCGGCCGCCACCGCAACGGGAACTTCAAGAACCGGCATCGGCAACTTGATGATTTTGGCCGGCGTGTCTTTTTTGAGTTTCTTTTTCTTTTTCCCAGCCCTTTCCATTCGGGTTTCCGACGCCGGAACAGAGGACTCGACCGGCGGTATTTCATGAAAATCCGATGGTTGCGCAACCGGTTTTTCCAAATCGGCGGCTGTCTCCTGGTCGAACCCTGTTATTTCTGTAATCTCAGATTCAATTTCCGCTGGAACTGTTTCCACAATTTCAGCAGGGGCTTGGTCTATCTTCGTCTCTGCGACCGGATAAGCCACAATAACCGCCGGTTCTTGCGTACCGACGCGCTTTGCAGAAACAGGCCGTCCAGGTTTGGAAACATCCTGAGACGCAGCAGGTACCGCGCCAGGGGCTTGATGAATGACCGGAGTTTCGAGTTCTTCCTTGAATCTCGCCTCGACAGAAAGCGGCGATTCGGATTCTTTCACAACTGCCTCCGCCGCAATTTCGAGAACAGCTTCGGGCCCTTCCGGGAACGTCGGCGATGTTTCTTCGGGCGCAGATTCTTTGGCAATCATCTCCCGGCGGCGTCGGATAATGGTCGGTTTTGCCGTTACGGCTTCCGCTTTCTTGTGTCTTCCTCCGACGACATTCTCCTTGATTTTGGCAACGTCTTCATCTTCCAGAGAGCTTAAATGGCTGACTACGGAAATGTCCAGATCCCGCATTCTTTCAAGCAGTACTTTGTTGGTCATGTTAAGATCCCTGGCAAGTTCAAACACTCTGATTTTTGCCATTTACCCCCCTTAATATTTCTGATGTTCCGGCTTTGATGACTGCCCCGAACCCGTAAGCTTTCTGACCATGCAAAAAGCCCGTTACTGTGTTAAATCTTCTTGACGCCGCGGAACAAGGACCCGCTCAAAGATGCTCATCCTTGTCCGATCCTTCTGTATTGGCCGGCTTATGGGGTGAAGACGATTTATCCCCGGACTTTCGTTTCCTGTGAGAACCCGTAAATGCCTGTCTGGCGGCACTTACCAGATTCAATGCCGCTTCTTCATCCAGACCTTCAATGTCTGTAATATCTTCGGCTGATGCATGGCTGAGTTCTTCGATCGAGTAAAATCCTTTTTCACACAATGCATCGGCAAGTGAAGTATCCACCCCTGGAAGGGATGCCAAGGCATCATAATTCTCCTTCATGGTATCGGTGTATTGTTTTTCGCTTTTCACGTCCAGTTGCCAGCCGGTCAGTTTGGACGCCAGCCGGACATTCTGGCCGCGCTTGCCGATGGCAATGGACAGAAATTCGTCCGGAACAATGACTTCCATCGCATGTTTGGTTTCATCGATGATGACTCTCAGAATTTCAGCAGGCGCCAGCGCGTTGCATACGTATTTTGCCGCGTCCATATGCCAGGGAATGATATCGATTTTTTCCCCCCGGAGTTCCTGAACGACACTCTGAACCCGGCTTCCTTTTACCCCCACGCAGGCGCCCACGGGATCGATATCCGAATCATTGGAAACCACTGAAAATTTGGCGCGGACTCCCGGTTCTCTGGCAGCACCCTTGATCACGACAATGCCTTCGCTGATTTCCGGAACTTCCGTCTTGAACAGATTGATTAAAAAATTGGGGTGTGTTCGTGATAGAATGACCTGGGGGCCACGGGATTCTTCCTTTACATCCTGTATATAAGCGCGAATCCTGTCTCCGCGCCGATACGATTCCTTGGGGATCTGCTGATCCGCAGGAAGAACGGCCTCGGTCTGCCCCAGGTTGACGATGATGCTTCCGTGATCGATCCGCTGAACGATTCCATTGATGATATCCCCTTTTCTATCCACAAAACTGGAATACACGGCGTCTCTTTCAGCATCCTTCATTTTTTGAATGATGACCTGCTTTGCAGACTGGGCAGCAATACGGCCAAAAATAGCCGTATCCATTTTCATGCCGAGACTGTCGCCGATTTCACATTCCGGATCCAGTTTCCGCCCTTCTTCCAGAATTATCTGTGTATCAGAATCTGTTATGATATCAGCAACTTCTTTGAACTGAAAGACTTCGATTTCTCCGGTTCTGCCATTATACTGGGTTTCGATATCGATCTTGTTTCCAAATTTCTTTCGGGCTGCGGATTTCAGTGCTTCCTCAAGGGCCTTGACCAGGATATCCCTGTCTATTCCCTTGTCTCGACTTATTTGTTCAACCACGCGTTTAATATCTGTGATGAGCATCAGATGTCTCCATTATAATTGACCAGCCTTGCCCGGGTAATGTCCTGATAGGGAATCTCGATGATACGGTCTCCAACCTGAATCGCAACGGTTTCCTGCGAAACGCCGGAAAGGACACCTGTAAATTTTTTTTGCCCCTCGACAGGCTGAAGTATCTTGATTTTGGCCTGGCGCCCTTTAAATCTGACAAAATCCGACAGCTTCCCCAACGGGCGATTAATCCCCGGTGATGAAACCTCAAGGTAGTAATTTTCGCTTACATCCAGATGAACATCCAGAAGATCCTGCAGTTGACGGCTGACATGCGTGCAATCCTGCAGGGTTGCCCCCCCGGGCTTATCGATATAGATGCGGAGAACCATCCCATGAGGTTCACGCTGGTATTCTGTATAAACCAGTTCAATCCCATCAGCATCGCACAAGGGGCCGGTCAACGCATTGACGTTGGAGATGATTTCATCCCTGGTCAAGCGAGAAGGCTTTCGCACAGGGATTTCTGTTCTTTTTCCCGTTTTCCGGGATCGGTCAAATCGTTCAGTCATTCAAAATAAAAAAACGGGCTGGTGCCCGTTTCCTCTCATTTGATTTGATGCAGTGAGATCAAAAAATATGTCTGATGTAATAAACCGCAAGAAGAATTACACGCTTAAACCCCACCACTTCTAGATGAAAACGCTGCATTTCATTCAGTTAAAAATGAAAAGACGAACTAGTTTGGAGCGGGCAACGAGATTCGAACTCGCGACACCAAGCTTGGGAAGCTTGTACTCTACCAACTGAGCTATGCCCGCTGATTATCGCGATAAATTACGTTAAAATTACGAGATTGTCAATAATTTTCACGAATTCATATGGATCATCCAGAGCCGGAATGCCAGGATCGGATTTTCCATCTTCAGGTCAGCATCGATTTGATTTCTTCGAGTTCCTGCCGGATATCGTCCAGAACCGACGGCAGCGCACGGGATCTGAAGGATTTCATATGCTGCCTGGCGCCTTCGATGGTATATTTTTTGTCGTACAGCAAATGCCTGATTTCCAGGATGACCTCAATATTCCGTCGCGTGTAGAGCCTTTGGCCGGAAGGGGTTCTATGGGGCCTTATTTTCGAGAATTCCTGTTCCCAGAACCGAATGACATGAGACGGCAGACCGGCTATCCGGCTGACCTCGCCGATCTTATAATAGAGTTTATCCGGCCGAATATCTCGATCAGGCATCGTGACCCCACAACTATTCCTGACCCCACGGTGAGCATCAATCCCGACATGTCGGGATATTTTCCGGACAACCGCTCACTAAGGCAGCTTTGCATCAAAATGCTGAATCAGTTTATCTGAAATGCCACGATGATGTGTATTGACAGCCTCATCTTCCAAAGTTCCGGCGGCGGAACGATAGATCAGCCGGAATGAAAGGCTTTTTTTATCTGAAGGCAGATGCCCGCCCTCAAACACATCGAACAGCAGGATGCGCTCCACGATCGGATCACGCATGGCCTGGACCATTTCGATAATCTGACCGGACTCCAGGGCTTTCGGTAGAATCAGCGTAATATCCCTTGCGACAGCCGGATATCTGGGAATCGCCGCAGCCTGTTGAAAATTGGGAACAGCGGCAAAAAGCTTCCGAATATCCAGCTCAAAGACATATATCGCCTGTTTGATATTGAAATATTCCAGCGTTTCCGAATGCATCTGGCCGATATGTCCCACCACCTGCCCGTTGCACTGGATGCCGGATGCATAACCAGGTTTCAGATAGGAACAGGATTGGGCCGTATCCCTGGAAAACCGGGCGTGATGAATATGAAGTGCAGCCAGAAGCGATTCAACCACGCCTTTGATGTCGTAAAAATCGCACGCCGTATCCGGCATATGCCACGAAACTTCCTGGCGGGCGCCTGTCCACAGCCCGCAAAGCATTTCAATTTCGTCTGGCAGTGCATCCTGACCATTGCTGATAAATACATTACCAGCCTCAAAGAGCTTTAGATTTCTGGATTGCATCGAAAAGTTCCGATGCACGGTCTCCAGCATGCCGGGAATCAGCGAGGTGCGCATGATTGCCTGGTCTTCGCTCAACGGATTGAGAACGCCAAGAGCCCGCATTCTGAGATCACCTGGTTCCAGCCGGAGATAATTACAGGAGCTCGGGTGAACGAAACTATAGGTAATGGTTTCCGAAAACCCCAGACCGGTCATCAGCCGCAGAATCTGCTCCCGGGGGCTTTGAGACGGAGTTGAACGAGTCGATCCTGCAGAGATCACGGGAAACGTGGTCGGGATTCGGTCGTAACCGGAAATTCTGGCGATTTCTTCCACCAGATCCACCGGCCTGGAGACATCGACGCGAAATGACGGCGGCGTTACCTTTCTCTGGTCCGGGTTCATCGGCTCTACCGTAAAGCCGACAGACTCAAGCATGCGGTCCATGTCTGCAGAATCGATTTGAGTTCCCAGCAGCCGGTTTGCAGCATCTGCGCTAAAAACCAGCGGTTGTCTCTTCTGAATGATCGGTCGCTCATCGATCAGCCCTTCAACCAGAATCCCACCACAGATATCGACCATCAGGGCTGCGGCCCGGTCCACAGCAAAAACGGCTCCTTCGGGATCCACGCCGCGCTCGAACCGGTGGGATGCGTCCGTATTCAGTCCGAAATATTTGGCGGTTTTCCGAATGCCTGCTGGTTCGAAACAGGCGCTTTCAATCAGAATCGACTGCGTGTCGGCTTCAATTTCGGAATTGCATCCGCCCATGACCCCTGCGACGGCAACCGGTTTTTCCCCATCGCAGATCATGAGCATATCCGCAGTCAGGGTGCGCGATTTGTGGTCAATCGTGATGAACGATTCTCCTGCAGCAGCGGTCCGCACCACAATGCGCTGACCGGCCAGACGATCGAAGTCAAAAGCATGCAGGGGCTGGCCGGTTTCCATCATCACAAAATTGGTGATATCCACCACATTGTTGACTGGTCGGATGCCAACGGATATCAGCCGGTCCTGAAGCCAGAAAGGAGAAGGCTGAACGCCGGCTCCTGTCAGAATTCTGGCTGCATAGCGGGGACAGTGGCCGGGCGCCAGGATCGAAACGGAAGTCATCTGATGAATGTCGCCTTTACCTTGAGGCAGCTTTATCACCGGGTACGATAGCGAATTTCCCTGAATCGCTGCAACCTCCCGGGCGATTCCGATCAGGCTGAGGCAATCGGAGCGGTTGGGCGTCAGGCCGATTTCAAGCACCCAATCCGACAGACTCAGGGCCGTAGCCAGAGAATCGCCGACCATCAGAGACGCATCGAGAATCATAATACCACTATGATCCGGCCCAAGCCCCAGTTCGCCCTCACTGCACAACATACCTTCAGACCCGGCCCCCCGAATCACACCGGCTTCGATGAGCGGTCCATCGGGCAGTTGTGTTCCGGGAAGCGCCAGAGCGGTTAAGCAGTCAATCTGAACGTTGGGCGCTCCACAGACAACAGCTACATGGGCTTTTCCGGAGTCCACCACGCAGCACCGCAGTTTGTCTGAATTCGGATGCGAAGTTATGCCGATAACCCGGCCGACAACCACATTTTTTAAATATTCGTAACGATCGACAAGTGCTTCAACCTCAAGACCCGCCATGGTCAAGGCGTCGGCAAGCGCATCGACATCCATTTGGATTGGAACATAGGACTTCAACCAGTTTAAACTTATTTTCATCGGATCAACACCTTGCAGATCATTACTAATTCCGGATTGCACTGACGACAGACCACTCCGGCGTATTTACAGCCGCCTGAAAGGCTAGAACTGTTTCAAAAACCGGATGTCGTTTTCATAATATTTTCGGATGTCGTCAATTCCGAATTTCAGCATGGCAATCCGCTCGATGCCCATTCCAAAGGCAAACCCAGAGTAGCGGGACGTGTCATAGCCGACATTCTCGAAAACCGCAGGATGAACCATTCCTGAGCCAAGCACTTCGAGCCATCCGGTCTGCTTACACACCCGGCATCCCTTGCCCCGGCACATGACACAGAGGATGTCGACCTCCGCACTGGGTTCGGTGAAGGGGAAAAAGCTGGGGCGAAATCTCAGACTGGTCTGATCGTCGAACATCTGGTGGACAAAAGCCGTCAGAATGCCTTTCAAGTCCCCAAAAGAAATGGATTCACCCACCACCAGCCCTTCGACCTGGTGAAACATAGGCGTATGGGTAATGTCCGAATCGCACCGGTACACCTTGCCAGGCGCGATAATCTTGACCGGAGGGGCGTGTTTTTCCATGTACCTGACCTGAATCGGTGAAGTATGGGTTCTAAGGACGATGGACTCCGAAACATAAAACGTGTCCTGCATGTCTCTGGCCGGGTGATTTTTGGGGATATTCAGGGATTCGAAATTGTAGTGATCCAGTTCAACCTCAGGACCTTCCGCAATATCAAACCCCATGGCTGTGAAAATTTCGCATATCTGTCGGGTAATCCGGGTGATGGGATGGAGTGTGCCCTGAAAGACGGTGCGGCCAGGCAATGAAACATCTATACCGACATCTTCTGTGGCCAGACGGGTTTCAATTTCCAGAAGTGCTTTTTGCAGGGCTTCTTCCAGAATCATTTTGATCTCATTGGCTCTTTTGCCTGCCATCGGACGCTGTTCTGGCGGCAACTGGGAGATGTTTCGGAGATATTGGGTGACAAGCCCCTTTCTGCCCAGATACTGTACGGACAGTGCTTGGATTTGCGCTGTCTGCGAAACAGACTGAAGCTCGCTCTTTGCCTGGTGTAAAATCTGTTCTATTTCTTGTTCCACGATTTTATGCTCTGCTGTAAGAAAGGCGGGGTCGGATATTCTATGGATCAGACGGTGACTTTTGGCGCCATTGGCAGGTTCCCTTTGTATTGAAATGGACCGAAGTGGCTGACATTTCGATCCAGACATCCCCATCTGCCGGCAGATGCTGGGAACTTGTCACGCCACCCCATTTATCCATCGCAATCAAGCCGGTGGTCTTGCTATTCAGCCGTCAGACCTGGTGTGCTGCGGTTCTGACAAGACTGCTAAATCCGGTTGGGTCTGCAACGGCCAGTTCTGCAAGAACTTTTCGATCCAGCGCAATTCCGGCAATTTTAAGCCCGTGCATGAATTTACTATAGGACAGGTCGTTCATCCGTGTCGCTGCATTGATTCTGGCGATCCAGAGGCTGCGAAAATCCCGTTTTTTGACCTTGCGATCCCTGTAAGCATAGGCAAGCGCCCGGTCAACGGTGTCTGCGGCTGTCCGGAAAAGTTTGCTGTGGCCGCCACGAAACCCCTTGGCCAGTTTCAATATCTTGTTTCTTCTTCTCCTTGCCTTAAAGCCACGTTTTACTCTCATATAACTATCTCCTTAATCCTGCATCACCTGATGAAACCGCAGGATGCAATGGTACGACAATGCAAGAAATCCATCCGGCCAGGTAAGCCGAATCGGGCGAATGTGTCCGGTTCTTATCCGTTCGGAAGTAATAATTTCAGCTCTCTGACATTGGATTTATCGATAATCTGACTTTTTCTCAAAGATCGTTTTCGCTTGGTGGTCTTTTTGGTCAAAATATGGCTGCCATGAGATTTTGAGAAAACGAATTTTCCGGTTCCAGTTCGCTTAAATCGCTTTGCAGCAGAACGATTGGTTTTGATTTTCGGCATGGTCTATCTCCTAAGAATTTAATGCCCGACGCCGGTTAGGCCGCATCGAGATGTAACGCATCCATCCTGGAAGGCATATAAAATAGAAAGCGTGAGCCAAAATAATCTGCTCACGCCATTACAACAACCTGGAATAACAAAAAAAAACACTTTCAGATCGGACCGGACTGTTGACGCCCGTTTCGAAGGCTATTTGGGAGAGAGGATCATCACCATTGTTCGTCCTTCAAACTTGGCTGCCTGCTCGACAATGGCGATTTCCTGGGTTTCCATAACCACTTTTTCCAGCAAATCTTTGGCAGCCTGAGACAGTGTTATCTCACGGCCCCTGAAGACCACAGTCAGTTTTACTTTATCTTTTTTATCGATAAACTTTCGAATATGATCGATTTTAGTTTGCAGGTCGTGTTCGCTGGTCTTGGGACGTATTTTTATTTCCTTGATCTGGAAAGAACTCTGCTTTTTTTTGGCCTCCTGCTTTTTCTTGGTTTGCTCGTATCGATAACGGCCATAATCCATTATCTTGCAAACCGGAGGGGCCGCATTGGGTGAAATCTCAACAAGATCAAGCCCAAAATCATTGGCTACAGCCAGCGCTTTGTATGTAGGGATTACGCCTATCTGATTACCATCCGGATCGATTACCCGCACCTCTTTAGCGCGAATATCCCGGTTGATATTGGTCTTATCGGTTTTGACTGGTCTTTTGGTTGTTGGAACTATGCCTGCACCTCCTGATGACATATATTATTCTGATACCTTCTGCACCGAAGATAAAAAACAACTGTTCCGGGGCCGGTAACCATCTGAAACTTGACGAAAACAGAATTTTTTTCCGGTTCATCAAACAATCTAAACAGTTAAATCTCTTAAGATGCTATATGACAACGTTAAGAAATGCAAGCGAAAAATAACAGTCTGTTGTAAATTTTGATTTTGCAGCCCTGACAAAAAGTGATCCGTTCTTGGCAGATATTATCCACCTTGACACGATCGATAATATTCCTGTAGTGAAAAAGAATCAACCCGTTTCCGATCTTACAGACTGTATCAAGGAATGTAAAGACAGCACACTGTGTTTCAACATGAAGCCACTTTCAATTATTTATGGTGCAGAAGATGACACGGATCAAAAAACCCGTTATAGATTTGAGCGACTGTATTCTTTGCGGCGTATGCCAGGATGTTTGCCCGGAAGTTTTCTGGCTGAACGACGCCGGCTATATTGAGATATTGGAATTGTTGGATTATCCCTGTTCCGGGGTGGATGATGCCATCAAAAATTGTCCGGCGGATTGTATTGCCTGGGAGTGATATGACTGAGGCCAATTGTACGATTCGACATCTGAAAGAAAAACTGGTGACGCTGTTCTCAGAGGAGAACCCGCAAGCGACACTGATCGCCATTTGCCACATGCCGCCTCGGAAGGTTGTCAATGCGCTGTTACCTTTTTTCTGTAGCCAGGAGCCACACCATTTCTGGCAGGCCGTTACCGCAATGGGGGCGGTGGTGTCCCTTCTTGCGGCGGAAAATGCGGAATCTGCACGCGTGGTGATGCGGCGGCTGATGTGGAACCTTAACGACGAATCCGGAGGTATCGGCTGGGGCTCTGCGGAAGCCATGGGCGAAATTATGGCCAGAAACGAACTGATGGCCGATGAATATGCTCACGTGCTGATCTCCTATATCGATCCCGGCGGCAATTTTATCGACAATCCAGCATTGCAACGGGGCATTCTCTGGGCATTGGGCAGGATGGCCCCGGAGCGGCCCCGGCAGACAGGTGCGGCATCCGAGTTATTGGTTCCATTTCTATCTTCTCCGGATACCATTCTTAGAGGGCTGGCTGCCCGGGCTGCCGCAGCCATGCCCTGCCATGCCACAAATCCCTTGATCAGAACTCTTTATAGTGATAACGAAGTGATATCCCTTTATATGAGTGGGAAACTATGTGAAAGAACCATCGGCAGCCTGGCGCAATCGTGCCCGTGATTCATTAAAACGACCAAGGGAATTGCTCTATGAAACGAATGTCTGTTCTGCTGTATGTTGCTTGTCTTTGCTTTTTTTCCATCAAACTTTCGGCCGCAGACATCCCGTCACTATCCCTGTCCGACGCCATACAACTGGCCGACAAGCAGAACCCCCGAATCAAGGCCGCACTTTCTCAAGTTACCGCAGCCCAGCATCGGATTACCCAGGCCGAATCCGGTTATTTGCCCCAGGTATTTTTTACCGAAACCTTCAACCATACCAACAATCCCATGTGGGCATTCGGAAACCGGATCAATCAGGCTGTTATCACTCAGAATGACTTTGATCCCGACCGGTTGAACCACCCCGACGCCATCAGTAATTTCAATTCCGCATTTTCCATGGAATGGTCTATATTCCAGGGAGGCCAGACCCGAATCGGCGTGAACCAGGCCAAGCACGACAGGGAGGCTCAGAACCATTTTTTAAAACGAACCCGGCAGGAATCCGTTGCGGCGGCGGCAACCGCCTATACCGGGCTGGTTCTGGCCCATCACCATCTGGAGGTCATCCGCAAATCCATGGAAACCGCTCACGTACACATGGAGATGATTCGCAAACGGTATGATAATGGTCTTGCCGTCAAAAGCGACCTGCTCCGGACCCAGGTGCATATTGCCGAACTCGATCAGGAGCGAATTCAGGCCGAAAGCCGAATCTCTATGGCGACTGCGGCCTTGAACGCCGCCATGGGCATGCCGCAGGGCAGCAACTGGCTTCTGACAACCGGCCTCATCAAAAGCGAACCCATCATCGACCCTGTCGAGGACTGGATCGCTCTGGCCCAGTCTCATCGACCCGATATGCAGTATCTTCATATTCAGGAAACAATTGCCGACGCCGAAGTCCAAAAATCAAAAGCCGCCCATCTTCCCCATATCAACTTGATCGGCAGTTACGAACTGAATTCGCCGGATTTCAGAAACAGCGCAGACAGTTATACTGTCGGCGCCATGATGCGGATGAATCTTTACAGCGGCGAACGGATGAGTGCTCGAACCCGGGAGGCCGAAGCCATGCTCAGCCGAGTCCGGGCCCTGCAAAGCGATATGGCGGCAGGCATCGAAGTTCAGACCCGGGAGGCTTTTTTGCTGGCCCAAAGCGCCTGGAACCGGATAACCGTGGCCGAAACAGCCGTTTCCCAGTCCGAAGAAGGGCTTCGCATTGTCAGAGACCGATACGAAAACGGGCTGCTCACCCTGGTCAGCCTTCTGGATGCGGAGGTATCCCTTCAATCCGCCCTTACCAACCGATACCGGACGCTGCACGACTATCTGGCGGCGCGCATTCAGTTGTCACTGGCCAGTGGAACGCTGGATACGAATTTTCAGTAATATCATCAGATGATTTACGATGGAGACGGTTATGTTGAAACAACGTTTGATGTATGGATTGGCAGGCATGATGTGCATACTGGTGATCGGGTGCAGCGAAAAAATCGACCCCGGCGTCGTAAAATCATCTCAGGCGCAGTCAATCAAAACGCTGGTGGCCACAGCCGCCATCAGCCAGGAACCCATCTATTACGAGGCGACCGGAACCGTATCCGCGCTTACCGCCAGCACGCTTTCCTGTAAAATCATGGGCGTGGTGAAAGCGGTGTACGTTAAAGAAGGCGACCGGGTCCAAAAAGATCAGCTTCTTGTGGAAATCGACCCAAGACAGGTCAAAGCACAGCTCCTTCAGACGGAAGCCGCCCTGTCAGAGGCCAAAAAGGCCGAGGCGGCCGCGCTTTCTGCTCAGCAGGCGGCCAAAGCAAATGCCGATCTGGCCAGAGCCACGTATGACCGCTACGTGAATCTGATGAAAACTGAATCCGCCAGCCGTCAGGAATTTGATGAAATCAGCGCCCGGTTCCGCCAGGCTGAAGCGTCATTCGGCCAGGCTCAGTCCATGGTCGAAGCGGCCCGGTTTCGGATTCAGCAGGCTGAGGCTGCGGTGGCCGGCGCCGGTGTCAGCGAAAAAGACGCCAGGCTATTTGCCCCTTTTGACGGGGTTATCTCCGCCAAGCTCGTGGACCCCGGCAGCCTGGCGTCTCCCGGCGCCCCGCTCTTAAAGATTGAGAGCGCGGAAGCATTTCGGGTGGACATGAGCGTTGCGGAAAGTTTTCTGCAATACATTACACTGGATCAAACTGTTTCGGTTTCCATTCCCGCCGCCGGCAACCTATCTGTCGAGGGAGCGGTTCAGGCCATTTACCCGGCTGCGGATGCCTCCAGCCGTTCCTTTACGGTTCAGGTCGCCATTGCCTTTCACCCGGCCATCCACACCGGTATGTTCAGCCGTGTAACCCTTTCCCGGGGCAATCAGAAGAAACTGCTGATCCCCTCCAGCGCGCTCATCCAGCAAGGGCAACTGACCGGGATTTTTCTGCTGGATTCCGATCACATCGCCCGGTTCCGCATTCTAAGAACCGGCCAGACATCCGGGGACACGGTTGAGGCTCTGTCCGGCATCCGGCCTGGTGATCGGTTTGTGGTGATGCCTCCGCCGAATCTTATCGACGGCCTTCGGGTGGAGGTGCCGTTATGACTCACCCTGGCGTAGCCGGCAAGATCGCCGGCTATTTCATCAACTCCAAGCTGACCCCGCTTTTCATCATCACATCGGTCCTTCTGGGAATCGCTGCGGTCATTGCCCTGCCCCGCGAAGAAGAACCCCAGATCATCGTTCCCATGATCGATATTTTTGTAAAAATGCCCGGGGCCTGCGCCAAGGAAGTGGAAGAACGAACCACGCGGCCCATGGAGAAACTGCTCTGGGAGATCCCCGGTGTCGAGTACGTCTATTCCACTTCCAGCCCGGGCATGTCCATGGCGGTGGTGCGGTTTTATGTTGGCCAGGATGAGGAAAAATCCATTGTCCGCCTTCAATCCAAGTTGATGGCCAATATGGACCGGATTCCACCATCGGTTTCTCCGCCGTTGATCAAACCGCGTTACATCGATGATGTCCCGATTCTGGCCCTGACGTTCTGGGGGAAAGATGCCGACCACTATGTCCTTCGCCGGGTAGCCGCTGAAGTGGATGATTTGATCAAGCGGGAGGAAAATGTTTCCATTACCACCCTCATCGGCGGATACCGGCGGCAACTGACGGTTGATCTCGATCCGGTCCGGCTCTCCGCCTTTGAGCTGGATCCAGGCCGGATATCCGCCATGGTCTGTGCTGCCAATCAGGAATCCGACGCCGGCGCCTATCCTTCGCCTGAGGGCCAAATTCAGGTGCATGTCACTGGTTTTCTGAAAACCATCACCGATGTCGAAGGCATTGTTGTCGGCGTTTTTAACGGAAAACCGATTTATCTGCGGGATGTCGCCACCATCTCCGACGGCCCGGCCGACCCCGACCAGTACGTGTTTTTCGGCATGGGTCCGGCAGCTTCCGAAAAGAAACTCCGTCCGGAGGATGCCGCTTCAAACGGCGTCCATCCCGCGGTCACGCTGACGATCGCCAAGCGCAAAGGGGCCAATGCCATTTCGGTGGCGCACCAAATTTTAAAGCGGGTCGAGGATGCCAAAGGCTCTGTCATCCCAAGTGATATCCGGATGACCATTACCCGGCATTATGGGGAAACCGCAAAGGAAAAATCCGATGAACTGCTGCTTCATATGCTCATCGCCATTGTTTCCGTCAGTATCCTCATATGGTTTACCCTGGGACACCGGGAGTCGGGTGTTGTCGCTTTTGCCATCCCGGTAACCCTGGCCCTGACGCTGACCGTATTCTATCTCTACGGCTACACACTGAACCGCATCACCTTGTTTGCGCTCATTTTCTCCATCGGCATTCTGGTGGACGACGCCATCGTGGTGGTTGAAAACATGGTGCGGCATTTCCGTCTGCCGGAAAACACCGGCCGGCCCCGACGCGATGTGGCCATCGAAGCCGTGGATGAGGTCGGCAATCCCACCATTCTGGCAACCCTTACCGTCATTGCCGCCATTCTTCCCATGGCGTTCGTGGGCGGACTGATGGGCCCCTATATGCGACCGATTCCAGTGGGAGCCACAGCCGCGATGATTTTTTCGCTTCTGGTCGCCTTCATCGTCACCCCCTGGGCGTCGTTGCGGCTCATTGGCCATCATGACGGCCCGGCCCATGCGGAAACCGAAGACTGGAGCACCCAGCTTTACCGTAAGGTCATGACCCCCCTGATCGAAACCGCTTTCTGGCGATGGATTTTTCTGCTGGCTGTAGCGGCCATGCTGCTGATCGCCTGCGCCATGGTGGGCATCGGATGGGTGAAGGTCAAGATGCTTCCCTTTGACAACAAGAGCGAATTTCAGGTTATCCTGGACATGCCGGAATCTGCCACCCTGGAGGAAACCACGGCTGCTAGCCTGGCTATGGGAGATTATCTGAAGACCGTCCATGAAGTGATTGACTATCAGGTACATGCCGGAATTTCCGGCCCCTTCAATTTCAACGGACTGGTCCGGCATTACGATTTAAGAAAAAGCCCGCATATGGCCGACATTCAGGTCAATCTTGTCGGCAAAGATAAACGCGACCGGCAAAGCCATGAAATCGCCAAGCAGGTCCGGCCCCATCTTGAAAAAATCGCCGCCCGCTTCAATGCCCGGGTTAAAGTGGCTGAAGTGCCGCCGGGACCGCCGGTACTGTCTACCCTGATCGCCGAAGTCTACGGCCCCGACTACCCGCGTCAGCGCGAAATCGCTCTTCAAATCCGCCAGGTTTTCGAGAATACCGCCGGTGTGGTGGATGTAGACTGGTACATGGAAGACAGCCAACCCCGATTCGATCTGGAGGTGGATAAGGAAAAAGCGGCTCTCCACGGCATCAGCGCCGCTCAGGTGTCAAGCACTTTGGAAATGGCGCTTTCCGGAAAACAGGTCGGACTGATGCACAAACCGCGGGAAAAAGAAGATGTTCCCCTCATGCTTCAGCTCCCTCTGAAGGACCGTGCCGGCATAGACAGGCTTGAGAGCATCAAGATCGCCGGAACCGGAAACCGGCTGGTTCCCCTGTCAGCATTGGTCATAGCCAACAAGACGGAGTCTGAGCGCAGTATTTATCATAAAAATCTGATGCCGGTGGTCTACGTGATCGGAGATGTGGCCGGAGAAAAGGAAAGCCCGGTCTATGCTATCCTGGAAATGCAGAAAAAAATCGAGACCATTATCCTTCCGGAAGGATACAAGATCGAACAGCACACGGCAAACCTTCCGGACAGCGACCGAAAATTCACCATGAAATGGGACGGAGAATGGCACATTACCTATGAAGTGTTTCGGGATATGGGCCTTGCCTTTGCAGTGGTACTGGTCATTATTTTTGTACTCGTGGTAGGCTGGTTTCAGTCCTTTTCCACACCGGTCGTGATCATGATGGCCATTCCTTTTTCCCTGATCGGCATTCTGCCGGCTCACTGGTTGATGGGCGCTTTTTTTACCGCCACATCCATGATCGGATTCATTGCCGGAGCCGGCATCGTGGTTCGCAATTCCATCATTCTGGTGGATTTTATCGAACTCCGCGTGGCCCAGGGCATGCCCCTGGATCTGGCGGTCATCGATGCCGGAGCCGTTCGCTTCCGGCCCATGATGCTGACGGCTGCCGCCGTGGTGGTGGGCGCCTCCGTCATTTTATTCGATCCCATTT
Source organism: uncultured Desulfobacteraceae bacterium (assembly GCA_903953895.1). Lineage (GTDB taxonomy): Bacteria > Desulfobacterota > Desulfobacteria > Desulfobacterales > Desulfatirhabdiaceae > RAAP-1. The sequence continues at coordinate 35,709 of CAJBLH010000196.1, forward strand.
TCCAGGGACTCGCCATCAGCCTGATGGCCGGGGAAGTGGCGTCGCTTCTGTTTTCCCGGATGACGGTGCCGATTCTGTATTACCTGGACAAACGCTGGGAAACCTCGCATATGGTTCATCACCGTTCCTGAGGAGTCAACCATGCCGTTCAAATCCAGAGCTCTTGAAGTCAATCTTGCCAACTATCGTGTGGAAGTCCATATCGATCCCCGGTACTTGCCGCTCCAGGAAGTCATGTCCAGGTATTACGGCCTGATGGAGGGTGTGAATGTTTTTTTAACGGAACTGTCCCATCCCTATAAAAATTGGAAATTCATCGTTCAGGAATGCCGGAAATACGCCCTGGATTATTTTCATATTTTTCAGAAACATGAAAAGGGTCCGGAAATCGTCGGCTTGATTATCGACGTATTTCTGACGGCCGGGGCAGACGGCCTTCCGGATGTTCGGGCCGATGCCACAGACAACCTGCTGCTGTTTCTACAAAAAACAATCAAAGACGCCGGCGCCGACCTGCCGCGGTTGACTCCGGTTCTATACGCCGCCTTTGACCGGATCGGGCAGCTTCCCGAAGATCATTTTAAGTTTTTTGCCGAAAGTTTTTATTCCATTAAACGATTGGCCGAACTCTGTCTTCAGACGTCCCTGCCTGCCTGCAGCGCCCTGAACCGCCTCGTCCGTAAATATCTTGATTACACGTATGCCTACTGGCTGAGCGAAGATGACCCGATGCTCTGGTTCGAAGCCGAGGCCGAAACTGAGCACCTGCCGATATTCGACGAAATATTCTCGGATATCTCCCACCGGAAGCTCTCCGGATGCCAGCACCGGATCGATGCCCTGTTCACACCGGATTCCCTGGATAGCCCCGGCCTCCTGGAAAATCTGCTGGCGCTTCCAACCTACGGCGAGATCGTCGACATTTATAAAAATCTGCCGATGACCTTGTGGAAATCAAGCGAGAACATCACCCGGCGCAATCACTGGAAGGTGATCTTTCTTTTTCATATCATGAACATTTCTGGCCTGTCTCTGATCCACGAAGAAGCTCTGCGGGAGATCAACCGGACCTTGAGCTGGCTGATCGGCAACGAATCTCATCGCAACATCATGCGGCTGATTGAAAAAACATTTTCCATCTTGAAACACCGCACCCGGGAGTTTCCGGCCACTGCATTGAACTGCGCCCTCAACATGGGCCATGGCGTGTATAAAACCGATGAAAGCGATCTGGTCAATTTTTTTATCGATTCGGTCATCGATCTGGGCTTCCAAACCCCCATGATCGGCGGCGTCGGAAGCGACTGGCAGATTCAGGCCAATATCGCTCACATTCAGAACATCCGCATCTGGCTGTCCCTGATCGAACTCAATCCCAAATGGTCGACCCGCCTGTTGTCCTGCCTGATCATCCATCTTTGTCTGGAAGGTGTTTTCATCAAGGACACGGATCTTTTTCCCCGCGACATCACCCAACTGCTGAACAGTGATATCGGCCCGGTCTATAACCTGGTCAAACAACTGGCGCGGATTTTTCCCGCATTTTTCAATGATATCGGGGCCGAAGGTGAGCTTCGGGAAACATCTACCCGTCTGGATGAAACGACCCGGCGAAAGGATGTGTTGATCCATTTTCTGAGAAAACAAGCCCACGTGGAAAGCAGCAACCGGATTCTCGGCTTTATGGATGCAGTCCTCGACTTCTGGAAAGCCGGGAACAAAGCCGGCCTGGTATCTTTTGTTCCTCCGGAAATCTACCAGCAGATCGAGACAACCGGCCCTTTCATCGACGGGGTCCGGCGGATCATGACCACGCTTCGAGAACAAGGGATTTCGCTTCCGGTACAACTGCTGACGTTGAGCGACCATGAACTGAGGGGAATACTGGCAGGTGTTTCCGGAGAATCGCAGACCGATATCGACCGGATTCAGTTGATGGCCGCCTTCTATAAACTCCTTCACAACAAATATCACCTGGATTATATCGAGATCACTCATTACCTGGAGCAACTGAAAGCAGGTGGTTTCCCGGATCTGAACCAGTTGCAAAAAGCACTGGCGCAGCCGAATACCCGAAAAAAGACAGAGATGCTGATCGACTATCTGGCCTTTTTGAAGGAGCTGATCCTGTCATCGAAAACTTATGACATTCGCGAAGATATCTATAAAAAACGGCATATCACGGTTGACATCCCCTCGATGTACGGCAGTTATCACGAAATGAAATTTGACGCCATGGGGCTGACCTTCCGCATCGAATCCCTGGTCAATGTCCTCTTTGAAGAACTCGTTCAAACCATCGACTTGTCGCTGATCACCCATGTGACCATTCATGAAATTTCAGAGCTGCTGACCCTGTTTGACCGGGCACTGAAGGTGGACGGCATCCATTCTGTCGAATTCGAACGACAGCAGGAATTTTTAAGCCATTCCCTCGATATCCGGGGGTTTACCTTTACCCAGTACCTGGATATTTTCAAAGGTTTTTCCCTGGCGGTGAAAAACATCATTCACGACTATTTCAACAATGTCCACGAAGAAAATCTCAACCGCATCATCGCCGCCACCAGCCGGAACCTGATTCTGCCCCGGTATCTTCCCAGGGACTCGGAAATGGATTCGGAAAAGATCACCCATCGGATCACCGAGATTTTTTTCCGGGATCAGCTCGTTTTTTCATTGGGACTTCAGCAACTGGATCGGCTTCTGTCCCGGATATTGAACATCCTGTTTCACCAGTTGAACACCCTGCATCCGGATCAACTCCGGCTCCTTCTCCAATATGACCCCAGCCAGACCCTTACCACGGTGGATCAACGCGGCAAGCACCTTCCCGGCATCATTTTCGTCGGCAACAAGGGGCTCAATCTGGTCAAACTGAAACGCTTCGGGCTGCCCGTACCCCCCGGCTTCATCATCACCACGGAAGCTTTCCGGTGTCGGGACATCATCGACCATTATCCGCCGGCCCTGGAAAATTTCAGGAGTCAGATCGTTCGCCATATTTCAGCTCTTGAAAAAATGACGGGAAAGACCTTCGGCAGCACCCTCAACCCGCTGCTGTTTTCCATTCGCAGCGGCGCCTCCATTTCTCAACCGGGGATGATGGATACCCTGTTGAACGTGGGTATCAACGAAGCCATTGCAGAAGGCCTGGCGACCCGAACCGGCAATGCCTGGTTCGCCTGGGACAATTACCGGCGGTTTCTTCAGTGCTACGGTATGGCGGTCGGTCTGGAAAGAAACCATTTCGACGCCATCATCAACACTTTCAAGAAAACACTCGGTATTCCCCTGAAAAGAGAATTCACCGGCGCCCAGATGCAGGCGGTCGCCATGGCCTACAAAAGCAGCATTTCGGATGCCGGTTTTCCGATTCTGGAAGACCCGATGGACCAGCTTTACATGACCATCAACAGCGTGTTTGATTCCTGGGAGTCGGACAAGGCCAAAACCTACCGTAAAATCATGGGCATATCCGATGACTGGGGAACGGCAGTAACCATTCAGTCCATGGTTTTCGGCAACATTTCCCAGCAGTCCGGCACGGGCGTCATATTCACCCACAACCCCCGATGGCCTGGAGACCGTGTGCGGTTATGGGGGGATTTCACCATCGGCAACCAGGGCGAGGATGTCGTCTCCGGCCTGGTCAATACCCTGCCCATTTCCATCTTTCAGCAGGAGGTCGAAATGCGGGATACCGACATCACCCTGGAAACCCATTTTCCGGATATTTATGCCGAGCTGAAGAGCTGGGCCATCGACCTGATCGAAAAAAAAGGATGGACCCCTCAGGAAATGGAATTTACCTTTGAAAGCCCTGCCGGCAAAGACCTTTTTATTCTTCAGACCCGCGACATGTCCATGCGGGAGCGAAAAAAAGTGCTGGCTTTCAATCCAGAAGACTTGACCGACAACCGGTTTCTGGGGCACGGCATCGGCGTCAGCGGGGGGGCCATGACCGGCAGGCTGGTCTTTACCCTGGAAGAAATTGAAATGTGGCGGAAACAGGAACCCGAAGCCTCTCTCATTCTGGTGCGCGGAGATACGGTGCCGGATGATATCCGCGAAATATTCGCCGCCGACGGTCTGCTGACCGCCCGGGGCGGGCTTACCTCCCACGCGGCCGTAGTGGCTCACCGGCTGGGAAAAACCTGTGTGGTCGGATGCGGAACCCTGATCTGTCACGAAAAAGAAAAGCAATGTGAATTCAGCGGCCGGTTGCTGTTGTCCGGAGATGCCATCAGCATCGACGGTTTGGAAGGCTCGGTGTATCAGGGGCGTATCCGGATCAGGGAAGCATCGTAATCATTGTTAACTGTTTTCTGGAGGAGGTATGACAATGGAACAGAATGCAAAAAACGCCGTAAAGCTCGGCATCAACGGTTTCGGCAGGATCGGCAAATTGACCGTCTGGCATCATGTGGGGCGCGGACATTTTGACGAACTGGTGGTGAATATCGGCAGACAGGCCGGTATATCCCTGAGTGATATCGCCCACTATATCGAAAGGGATTCCACATACGGCAACCTGCAAATGTATTTGCATGGTTATCAATCCACCGCCGTGATTCGGGATATAAACGAAACAGACGGTTCGATGATCATCAACGGCGTGAAAGTCACATTTTTGAGATCCTACCGCAACCCCCGGGATCTTCGCTGGAAAGATCACAACGTCAAGGTTGTGGTGGATACCACAGGCCAGTTTCTGGACCCGACACAGAGTGCGGATCAACCCGGTGGATCGCTCCGGGGACATCTTGAAGCTGGCGCTGAAAAAGCGATTGCCTCCGCCCCGTTTAAAATCAAGGACAAGGGGCGGCCCATGCCCGATGACGCCGTTACCACGGTCATGGGAATCAACGATAATGCCTACGACCCGCGGCGACACAAGCTCATCTCGAATGCCTCCTGCACCACCACGTGTCTGGCCCACATGATGAAACCGCTGATTCAGGCATTCGGTCCAAAAAAAATCCTCTCTGCCTCCATGGCGACCGTTCATGCTGCAACCGGCACCCAGGCTGTGCTTGACAGGCTACCCAAAGCAGGGGCCACAGACCTTCGAAAAACCCGCAGCATCATGAACAATATCATCCTGACATCCACAGGTGCCGCCAGCGCTCTCAGGTTGGTAATTCCGGAAATGGAGCAGATCGGTTTCATCGCGGAATCTGTCCGGATTCCGACAGCCACGGGTTCCTTGATCATTCTGGTGGTCAATCTTCAGGAAGAGCTTTTCGGCGGCGCCATCCGAAGAGAAATGATCAACGGGATTTACCGGCAGACAGCTCAAGACGACCCCCGCGGTTATCTGATATATTCCGACAAACAGAACGTGTCGGCGGACATCATTGGCCTGCCCCGGGCCGCCGCCATCATCGAAGGCCATGAAACCCACACACGTACCGCCGATGTCACCATCGATCTTGCCAAGGTTCCGGGCCTGGATAAAGCCATCTTGGGCTCACTGACCGAATCCGTCATCAAGATTCCGGTAACCCAGACCGTGATTTACGGCTGGTACGACAATGAGATGGGCAGTTACGTCAATATGCTCGGAGACCGGACCGTATCCATTGCCGAGCATTTAAAATGAAATGGACGGCCGAATCCCGTACTGCTTGCCGGAAAACTGGGCAGACACCCTAAACTGGTCCGTGAGCTTTCCGGCGTTTTCAGCCAGGAAGTCGTGCTGACCATCGTCAAGGAAAAAAGTATGCATTTACAGAAATTGATGGATATCACCGCAGCGCAAGGCGGACATGAACCCTTCACCTGCATCAAGGATATTGTTAAAAATGGTCTTTCTCCGGACAGGTTCGCAGAGGGTGAACATAAGCCGGCCCGGAATGAATTAACCATTTTCCTGGCTGTCTGGTGTAAACACATGGGATTTACCCCGGACATTTATGGTGACTGGCTGATAGATTTCACAGTGGATGTCTTGTCTCGAATTTCATCGAGCAAACCCTCAGCAATCCGTCATAGCACCAAATCCATCATCAAGTACGTTCATCGCAGTAACGTCGATTTTTCCTGTAAATGCCGGAACAATGATTTTAAAGCCGTCTGTTCTTCGGATTGTCCGATATATGGGGAGATGGCAGAAATTTATTTACGGGATATTGAGATAAAGCAAAAAAGAATTGAAGAACTCCAAAAAAAAAGTGTGGCAGATGATCCGGTTCCGGATATCGACCCGGAATCTCTGCCGGTCACCAAACGATACAGGAAGCAGTTCGAAGAAGCGGTAAGCCTTATCACACAATATCTAAATGAAGGGCGCTCCAAAAAGGAAATTTTAGCAATGCTCAACAATATAGGATACCGGACGATCACCGGTCGCGCATGGAAACTGAGCAATCTTTCGCTGTTTATCTCGACACATGGACTCAGGTCCGACCAGGAGAAATGATTGATCGGATCGATCCTTCTCCGCCGGTCAGTCCACCAACCGACAAGAAAGCCGCATAAGATCAACCTGCAATTCTGTCAGAGGTTTTTTTTCCATGATTTATCTTGAAATATCCGCTGTCATTCTCCTGACGTCAGTAAACGGCCTGCTCGCCATGTCCGAGCTCGCCGTGATCTCCTCGCGAAAAAGCCGCCTTGAATATCTGGCGAATCAGGGCAGCCGAGGCGCCCATACCGCGATTGGCCTCATAGACGATCCCAGCCGCTTTCTCTCGACGGTTCAGATCGGCATTACACTTATCGGTATCGTTGCCGGTGCATTCAGCGGTGCAACCCTGGGCCAGCGGCTCGGCGGCTGGCTCAATACGTTTTCGGTGATTTCACCGCACGGAAACGCCATGGCCATCGGTGTCACAGTCGTTGGTATCACCTACCTGTCGTTGATTCTGGGGGAGCTGGTGCCAAAGCGCATCGCACTGGCCCAACCCGAGCGGATCGCCGCTTTCGTCGCCGGGCCGATGCACAGTCTTTCCCTGATTGCCGCGCCGGCGGTATGGGTGCTTCATGTATCAACCGAGCGGGTTCTGCACATACTCGATTTATCGGGCTCCCGAGAAACCACCATCACCGAGGATGAGGTCAAGTCGTTGATTGCCGAGGGAACCCAGGCTGGTGTTTTCGTTCCACAGGAACAGGAGATGATCCAAGGCGTGCTGCGCCTGGCGGATCGACCGGTCCGGGTGATCATGACCCCGCGCCCGAAAATCGTTTGGATCGATACCCGGTCCGACCGGAACACCATCCTTGAGATGTTTGAATCGAACCGCTTTTCACGTCTTCTTGTATGTGATGGAACCGTAGATCGCCCTGTCGGCGTTGTCCATACCAAAGACCTTCTTCCCGAGGCGCTACGATGCGTCGATGTCAGCCTCACTGCGTTGATGAAGCCGCTTCTCTGCGTTCCAGACGGCACACCGGTTCTGAAACTTCTCAGTCGGTTTAAAACCGAAAAAGCACACATTGCCGTTGTCGTCAATGAATACGGTTCCACAGACGGGCTTATAACTCTCACTGATGTGATAGAAGCCATTGCCGGAGACCTGCCGGAGAGAGGTGAAGACGCTGAACCGCGGATTGTTCAACGAGAAAACGGATCATGGCTGGTGGACGGAACGCTTCCAACGGATGAAGTCGAATCCGTTACGGGCATCAGCATGGGAAAAGATGTTAAGATGACAGCGGGTTTCGTGCTGAACCACCTGGGACGGATACCCGAAGCCGGCGCTGGTTTTGATTACGAAAATGCTCGTTTCGAGGTTGTCGATATGGATGGCAACCGCATTGACAAGATTCTTATCGAAATCCGCAGCAGCCACTCCGAACCGCCCGACCCCGGAGCGCATGACTGATGGCCAAGGTGGCCACAATCACAGGATGCGCCGAACGCCCCATGGATCATCTCACTCTCTCAAAATGAGAGACTCAAACATCTTGTCTCTCATTTTGAGAGACTTTCCGGATCAGAGTAAGGTTGAAAGAAAACATCCCTCTGCAATCCAAATTTTTAAAGACACCTTCTTGTATCCACAAACTCACATTATTCTATTATGTTATTCTTCAATCTCCGTTTTGATGTTTTCGCATTGTAAAAATACTCAGCAATGGCATGATTTTTGATTATTGGTTTCGAGTTCATGGGTTTTTCCGTATCGACCCATTTTTATCAGAGAGTTTTTTCTTCAGATGACTCATAACGAAAGAGAGAAGATATGAAACCAACTACGAAGATGCGAATTTTTGTCAGCGCTCTGACCGGCGCCACCATCTTGGGAAGTATTTTGGCTATCGTTCCGACCATGCGAATCGAAGGCCACTCACTGTTCAATCTGGCCATCGTCTGTGCAATTACACTCTTTCTTGGTTTTTTTATAACGGAAAGGGTCAACAGCGATACAGAGAAAGTCATAGAGATCACAGATGGGCCTCCGCAGGTTCTGAACACTGATCAAACCAATATGCGGACTTACAGGCTCGACATCCTTGAGAGCATCATCGAACCACTCCTAATATTGAATCATGAAGGCAATGTCATTACCGCGAACCAAGCTGCGGCAATTGCAGTGGAAAAAGACCGATCAAGCCTGTCTGGAACCCCCTTCATGGATTTTTTCACCGACCCTGAGGCTGCTATGAGTATATTGGATAAAGCCAAGTCCCGCGGATCGATCCGCGAGGTGACGCTGCCAATCCGGCGCACTCAGCGTGAGCCGCGTGTGATGACCATCAGCGCCGCCATCATGGCCGCCGCCGGGTCCGAACCTTGCAGGGTTCTTGTTTCCCTCCGGGACGTCACGGATGCCATAAAGAGGGAACAGCATGCCCAGAACCAAGCGAATTATTTACGCAACCTGATCGAAGTGTCGATCGACCCGTTGTTTGCGATCAGTCCGGAAGGCACGATCACCGATGTGAACGATTCCACCGTCGCCAAAACAGGCATTTCAAAAGAGAGACTCATCGGCTCCGATTTCATCAAACTTTTTGCCGATCCTGAGGCTGCCCGTCAGGGCTATGAGCGCGTCTTAAGTGAAGGAAAGGTGCTGGATTATCCGCTTAAGTTTCGAAGCATTGCCGGCGCCACAACCTTTGTATCGTTCAACGCTTCGCTTTATCGAAATGAGCAGGGGTCCGTTGCCGGCATTTTCGCCCAGGCGCGGGATGTCACCACGGCAAAGCTCGGGGAAATCGATCGCGACAGAAAAGAATGGGTTTCAAACGGGATCGCAAAGCTCAATGCGGTATTCCAGGTGCAGGGAAACACAATCGACCTGGCAGGCCGGATCATATCCACATTGACGGAATATGCGAGTGCTCAGATGGGCGCATTTTACATTCAAGATACCGCCATTGATACCAGCGCTCTCACACTCATTGCCAGCCACGCCTACACCCGGCGGAAAAACGTTTCCTGTCGATTCATACCCGGTGAAGGAATCATCGGCCAGTCAGCCCTGGAGCGAAAACAGATCCTGATCTCCGATGTGCCTGATGACTATGTCCGGATCGTCTCCGGCCTTGGCGAGTCAGCGCCCCGCTACCTGTGCGTAACCCCCCTCCTGTTCGAAGACGCAGTGAAAGGCATGGTCGAGATCGCATCATTTAACCCAATAACCGACAGCGCATTGGAGTATCTGCGGCAAGCGGCCCCAATGGTGGCGGTCGCGATCGAGGCCACCCAGTCTCGCGAGCGCGTGACCCAGGCGCTGCAAAAGGCGCAGCAGCTTACAGTGGAACTCGAAGCGCAACAGAAAGAGCTGCAACAAACCAATGCTGAGCTTGAAGAGCAGACCGCACAGCTTAAGATATCGGAACAAAAGCTTCAGCAGCAGCAGGCCGATCTCGAGCGGTTCAACGCTGAACTCGAAGAGCAGACCGCGCAGCTCAAGATATCGGAACAGAAACTCCAGCAGCAGCAGACCGAACTCGAGGTGGCTAACGACGAGCTTACCCAGACCAACAATCTTCTCGAACGCCAGAAGGCGGAGATCGAACTGGCGCGTAAAAATATCGCCGTGCAGGCCGAAGAAGTCGCACTGGCCAGCAAGTATAAGTCCGAGTTCCTTGCCAACATGTCGCACGAGCTACGGACTCCCTTGAACAGCCTGCTGCTTCTGGCGCGTTCGCTGCGGGAAAACATCTCCGGAAACCTCACGGAAGAGCAGGTGGAGTCTGCAAGTGTCATCTTTGAAAGCGGCAGCGACCTGCTGACCCTCATCAACGAGATACTCGACCTCTCCAAGATCGAGGCCGGCAGGATGGAACTCCGCCTGGAAGAAATCGACCTGATGGATGTCGAGCGCACCATCCTCTCGCAGTTCGATCATATGGCCAAGGCGCAGAAGCTTAGCCTCCAGGTCGTATCTGAACCCGGTGCGCCCACCCGCATCGTTTCCGACATCCAGCGTCTGGGTCAGGTACTCAAAAACCTGATCGGCAATGCACTCAAGTTTACGGAAACAGGAGGCGTCACCCTTTCCTTCGCCATCCCGGCAGCCGGGGTACAGCTCTCCCGAAGCGGGCTGGACCCTGAACACACACTGGCAATTCACGTTACCGACACAGGGATCGGCATCCCCCAGGACAAACAGAAGATCATTTTTGAGGCCTTCCAGCAGGCAGACTCGGGGGACAAGCGTCGTTTCGGCGGCACAGGTCTTGGCCTGTCAATATCCAGAGAGATCACCGCCCTGCTTGGTGGCGAGATCCAGTTGACAAGCGAACCTGGAAAAGGATCGACATTCTCTATTTATCTTCCCCTTCGGATTGGAGAGCCAGGCGTGCGCGTGGGCAAGAAGTCAACTCCAGCCGCTCCAGCAGGCGCCGGTATGGAGACGGCTCCGATCTCCCCACATCCGATCGCCCCTCCTCCTCCTGCACATGCGCCAGCGGCGGTCAGCATCAAAGACGACAGAGACGCCATCAGTGAAACGGATCGCGTGATGCTGGTCGTCGAGGATGACCTGCGGTTCGGCAACATTCTTTCTGGAATCATCCGTGAACGGGGATTTAAATGTATTCGGGCGGCAACGGGGGAAGAAGGCATCGACCTCGCCAGGGAATACAAACCCAACGGCGTTATCCTCGACATACAACTGCCGGGCATGGACGGATGGGCGGTTTTGAACGCGCTCAAGCACGATGTATCGCTCCGGCATATCCCCGTACATATCATATCGGTCGAGGAAGCCACCGCAAAGAACCTTGGCGTGGGAGCCATCGGCCATGCCGCCAAACCCATCGGCCGGGAGCAGATCATGGAAGTCCTCGAACGCCTCGAAGCCGCCTCGGCACTGGCGCCCAAGCGGGTTCTCGTGGTTGAGGATGACGAGCGTATGCGAAAGGAAACCGTACGTATCATCGGAAACGGAAACGTCACCGTCGAGGAAGCGGGAACCGGCCAAAAGGCCATCGAGGCGCTTCGCACACAGACATTCGCCCTCGTGATAATGGACCTCGGACTGCCCGATATGCAGGGACTCGACCTGTTGAAGCAGATCGCTGCCGAAAAAATTTCTCTTCCTCCGGTAATCATTCATACAGTTCGTGAGTTGACGATCGAGGAGGAATACTTTCTGCGCAATTACGCAGATTCCATTATCATCAAAGATGTCCGGTCTCAGGAACGGCTGATTGACGAGGTCGCCCTTTTCCTCCACCGCGTGGTTCGAGACCTGCCCGAGGAAAATCGGCGGGCCATCCTGCATCTCCGCGAATCGGACGAACCGCTGCGCGGCAAGAAAGTACTCATCGTCGAAGACGATATGCGCACAATGTTCGCCATGGCGCGGATACTTGCCGGGCACGGTGTCAACCCGCTCAAGGCTGAACACGGGGAACGGGCATTGGCGATTCTTGATGAGCAGCCGGACATCGATCTGGTGCTGATGGATGTCATGATGCCGGTCATGGACGGATATGAAGCCACCCGACGCATCCGGAGCCAGGATCGCTTCGCAAAACTTCCCATTATCACGCTGACGGCCAAGGCCATGAAAGAGGACCGCCAGAAGTGTCTCGAGGCGGGTGCGACCGACTACCTCTCCAAGCCTGTCGATCCGGACCGCCTCACCTCGCTCATGCGGGTTCTGCTATGTCGGTAATCGCTCATCCATCGGCAACGCTGCCGGTTCCCACTGCTGAAATTACACGCATCGAGATCGACCTGCTGCTTGAGGCGATCTTCAGAAGGTACGGGTATGACTTCCGGGACTACATGCGGGAAACGATCGACCGGCGTATCGAGCAGTTTCAGGATGAATACGGCATCACGACACTTTCTGAAGTATTGGGTCGTGTTCTGCGTGAACCGACCCTTTTTTTCAGTCTGATTGCATACTTCTCGATCAATGTGACGGCATTGTTCCGCGATCCCTTCGTGTACGAAGCGTTGCGACGGCATGTGATGCCCATGCTTCGTACCTGGCCGCACACCAAGATCTGGGATGCGGGGTGCGCTACCGGAGAAGAGGTATACTCGGTGGCGATCATGCTTTTTGAGGAAGGGCTCCTCGGCCGCACTGCCATATATGCCACCGACATCAATGTATCGGCGCTGGAGACCGCAAAGGCAGGGATATACCCGCTGAACATCATTCAGCAGGGGAGCAGAAATTACCAGGAGTCCGGAGCGAAATCATCTTTTTCCGACTATTATTTTGCACAACAAAATGCAGCGATCATTGATTCCAGATTGCGCAAAAACATCACCTTCGCCCGCCATAACCTGGCAATGGATGCGTCTTTCGGTGAAATGCAGGTTGTGATATGCCGTAACGTCTTGATTTATTTTAATAATGATCTACAGAATCATGTTCTTGAGATGTTCTGGGACAGCCTCGAGAACGGCGGATTTCTGTGTTTGGGCGATAAAGAAACAATCGCCTACACCTCGGTGACGGACAGGTTCGAGGTCGTAGATAACAAAGCGAAAATTTATAAAAAGAGGGTGCTATGACGACAAAAATCGACGGCTTATTGCCCCGTCAAGAGGCGCAGAATCAGAAGGAAATGCTGATCCTTGCCGTCGACGACAAAGAGGCGAATCTGATCGCTCTGGAACGCACACTCGCGCGGATTCCAGCCAGACTCGTCAAGGTGACCAGCGGCGAAGAGGCGCTGGCTGCAACATTAAAGCACGAATTCGCTCTGGCCATCCTGGACGTGCAGATGCCCGGTATGGACGGCTACGAACTGGCCGAATTTCTTCTTTCGGACCCTGCCACCGCACGCATGCCCATTATCTTCGTTACGGCGGCGTACCTGGATGAAGGCCATCAGTTCAAGGGGTACAGCAGTGGTGCGGTGGATTATCTGGCCAAACCCTATGATCCGGCTATTCTGATCGCCAAGGTCAAAGTATTCCTGGATCTGGCCCGCCATCGTCTTGACCTGCAACAGGCGCAGGAAGCGCTGAAGTACGAACGCACCCAACTGCTTTCCATTCTTGACAACATGAGCATTTCTGTTTTTGTCGTGGATCCGAAAAATAGCGAAGTCCTGTTTGCAAACCGCTCGATGGTCGATCTGCTGGGCGCCGACCCGGTCGGAAAACATTGTTTTAAGGTGATTCATGGGCTTGATGAGCGATGTCCATCCTGCATGGAAAAATTCAACCAGCGACAGAACTGTCAATTACCCGACTGTAAACGCGAAGCCCTGATAAACGGCAGGACGATCCACCTGACTGAACAGATCATCCTCTGGCCCGACGGTCGCGATGTCTGTCTGGTTCTTGGTAACGACATTTCAGCGCAAAAACAGGCTGAAGCGGCATTGGCGCGGAGCGAGGCGAACTACCGCACTTTTTTCGAGACCATCGGTGATATGATCGTCGGCGTCAGTCGTGATGGCCGAATCCTTTTCACCAACAAGATTCTTGAGTATAAACTGGGTTACACTGCCGAAGAAATCACCCACATGGACATGCTTGATTTATATCCGGCGCTCCAGCGCAAGGAAGCCGAAGATATATTCAACGCCATGCTGACCAGCAGTAACGATACATGCTCGTTACCGCTGGAAACCAAAACCGGCGCCCTTATTCCGGCTGAAACCCGCATCTGGTCCGGTGTCTGGAACGAACATGAATGCATTTTCGGCCTGATCCATGATTTAAGCATAGAAATCGAGGCCAAACAGCGTTTTGAACGGCTGTTTCGTGGCAACCCGTCGCCGATGGCGCTCACGAATATTCCGGATCAACGATTTTTCGACGTTAACGAAGCGTTTACAGCCGCAGTCGGCTATACGCGGGAAGAAATCGTCGGTAAAACGAGTCAGGAACTCGAGTTGTTCGAGAACATCGCAGAGCAACAGGTGATCCGGAACAAACTGCTGAAAGATGGACGTATCGCAGATATCGAACTGCCGATCCGGTGCAAGGACGGCAGGATCATCGAGGGACTTTTTTCCGGAGACATCATCGGCAGTCAGGGCAGCGAGTACTTCCTGACCGTCATCGTAGACATCACAGCCCGTAAGCGGACCGAAAAAGCCCTCGAGCAGACGCTGGCCCTGCAGCGACTGCTCGCCGACATATCGGCCGCTGGTGTGGAACCGGTCAAGCTTCACCGTTATCTGGACGAAAGCCTGGCCCTGATGGGCCATGTGCTGGATGCCAGCAGGGCCTATATATTTGAGATGAGTTATGAGTCCGCTGTTATGAACAATACTTTCGAGTGGTGCGCAGAAGGCGTCGAACCGCAGAAAGACAATCTGCAGCGGCTGCCCCTGAATCTGTTCGAATGGTGGATCGAAACTCTGCGCAAAGAAGACATTATCTCCTATGCAAAAATCGAAGATATTCCGGATGAGGCAAGGAAGGAAGTTTTGCGGCTGCAAGGCATCCGCTCTCTGTTAGTTGTGCCGATCCATCTTGGCGGCCACTTCTATGGCTTTATCGGCTTTGATGAATCCAGACGGTACAGAATCTGGGCCAATGAACATGTATCTCTGCTGAAGGCCATGGCCAGGGTTATTGCCGGCGTCATACAGCGAACGATCGGAGAAGAGTTCCTGCGCCAGGCCACAGCCAGAAAACAACGGCAGGCAGAGATCCTCTCCACCCTGGCCGTTTCCCCCTGGCTGGCAGACGGCGCCGTGCGTCAACTGGCTACCCTGTTGACGGAATCCGTTTCGGCGGCGTTCAATATCGGCAGGGTCGGGGTGTGGCTTTTCGAAGAAAATCAGACATTGCTGGCCAATGTTGATAACTACAATGCCGCCGCCAGGGCTCACACCTCCGGCATGGTGCTGGTTGAACGCGATTTTCGGGAAACGTTCACCGTACTCAAAAGAGATAAATACGTGGACGGAAACGACCCGCTGACCGACCCCCGCCTGGCGGGCTATGTGGAAAGTTATTTAAAGCCAGGCCGAATCACGGCCATACTGCTTGCCGTCATTCGTCTGGGCGGCAATGCATTGGGAACCATCTGTTTCGAACATATCGACAAGATTCACCGCTGGGAGGAAGACGAGATTACGTTTGCCTGTCAACTTGCCGATCAGATGGCCCTTGCGGTTTCGAATTCCGAACGCAGAAAGGCGGAAGCGGCACTCATAGAAAGTAACAGGATGCTTGAAAAGGCAATTACGAAGACAAATCGGATGGCGCGGGCGGCTCAGGCTGCCAATGTGGCCAAAAGCGAGTTTCTGGCCAACATGAGTCATGAATTGCGCACGCCGCTCAATGCCATCCTAGCCTTCAGCGAGGCACTGATCGAACAGGTCCGTGGGCCATTGAACGAACGCCAGCAGGCATCGCTACGCAATATCGAAGCAAGCGGGCGCCATCTGCTCGAGCTGATCAACGATGTTCTCGACCTTGCCAAGGTGGAGTCCGGACATCTGGACATTGCGCCTCAATGGGTGGCAATTTCGGAAGTGTGCGAGGCCTGTCTGTCGTTCGTCCGAGAGATGGCAATCGCTAAAAATCTGGAGCTGGTGTTTCATGCCGACAATATGTCGATCCGAATCCATGCAGACCCAAGACGCCTGCGACAGATGCTGGTAAACCTGTTGAGTAACGCCGTCAAGTTCACTCCAGCCGGCGGCAGGGTAAGCCTTGATGTTACGTATATCGCCGATACAGATGCGGTTTCTTTTGCGGTGGAAGACACCGGTATCGGAATCTCGGCTGAGGATATGAATCGACTTTTTAGACCCTTCACCCAGCTCGATTCCAGTTTGAGTCGCCGCCATGAAGGCACCGGATTGGGGTTGGTACTGGTGCAACGCCTGGCGGAGAGGCACGGTGGCAGCGTTTCTGTGGAAAGCACGCCCGAAAAGGGCAGCCGCTTTAGTATCATCCTGCCGGCTGGAAATTCAGGCACGCATGAAGAATCGAGCAGATCATCCACATCCGGTGTACAACGGGCGACCCCTTCACGCAAGGTGCTGCTGGTGGAGGGATCGGGATTGCCCGTGCAGACAAGCGTCAAGGTACTGCTGGCCGAGGATAACGAGGCCAATATCGATGCGCTTGGCGAATATCTGGAAGACAGGGGCTTTGTGCTGACGATTGCCCGCGACGGCAAGGAAGCCCTGGCACGCGCCGGAGAAACGCGGCCGGATGTCATCCTCATGGATATCCAGATGCCGGAGATGGATGGCCTCGAAGCAACCCGCCGACTGCGAACCATGCCGGAATGCAGGGATATCCCCATCATTGCGCTGACAGCGCTGGCCATGCCGGGCGACCGGGAACGCTGCCTGGATGCCGGGGTGGACGAGTATCTGCCCAAGCCAGTAAGCCTGAACACACTGATTAAAACCATACAACAGTTGCTTGAAGAAAGGAATAACGTTTGATTCGAAAAAAAGAGAGTTTCTTGCGTTTGACAGGTATGGTGGCGGCCCTACTGGTCGCTGGTACACTGCTCGCTTTGCTGGATTTGGATCATCCTGCACTCATCGGCCTGGTTCTTACGGTCGTACTTGTTTTTACAATTGACATGGTTTATCACCACCGAAAGGAACTTGAGCTGCTGGCTGTACAGCGGGCCCATGATCTGCAGGAAAGCGAGGCCAACTTCAGAACCTTTTTTGACACCATTCCCGATCTGATTCTGGTGGGAACGCATGAAGATCGTATACGCTTCGTCAACCGGGCCGTTACACGAAAACTTGGATATACCGTGGATGAACTCTGTTCAATGCAATTCCCTGATATTTATCCGCCGGAAACCCACGGTGAGACAAATGCCGTTTTCACCGCCATGTTACGCGGCGATCAGGAGAGTTGCTCCTTGCCCATGAGGACAATAGCCGGCACGCTGATTCCGGTGGAAACCCGCATCTGGCCCGGCAAATGGAGCGGCGAAAGCTGTATCTTTATCTTCAGCAAAGACCTCAGTATTGAAAAGGAAGTCCAGCACCGCTTCGAGCGGCTCTTTCACAACAATCCCGCTCTCATGGCGTTATCCACCCTGCCCGACGGCCGCTTCATGGATGTCAATGACGCCTTCCTGAAAACCCTTGGTTATGTCAGGGAGGACATCATAAATGCAACATCCACTGAACTTGCATTGTTTCCGGACATGGGCCAGTCTGCCCCCATGGTAGAAACCTTCGAAACCGAGGGTCGAATCATCGGCACAGAGCTGAAGGTTCGCGCCAAGGACGGACACATTCACGACTGCCTATTTTCAGGAGAGGTCATCAGCGGCCAGGAACATCGATACTTTCTTACCGTCATGAGCGATATCACCGAACGCAAGCAGGCGGAGAAATCTCTTCAACAACGGGAATCCTATCTTTCTGCAATCATTGAAAATCAACCAGGGCTGGTTTGGTTGAAAGATGCTGAAAGTCGATTTCTCACCGTGAATCACGCTTTTGCCCGCTCTTGTGGAAAAACGATGGCAGAAGACCTTGCCGGCAAAACAGATTTCGATATCTGGCCAAGGGAGCTTGCCGAAAAATATCGAGAGGACGACATTGCTACCATGCAGGGCGGCAAGCCCATCATCGTTGAAGAACCGATCTTCCACGAGGGGGAAACACGCTGGTTTGAAACATTCAAAACACCCGTTTTGAACGGGCAGGGCGAAGTTCTCGGCACAACAGGATATGCACGTGATATCACAGAGCGAAAGCAAGTCGAAACACGCACCATGGAAAGCAACAAACAGCTTCAGGCTGCCATTGAAAAGGCCGGCCGGATGGCCCGGGCAGCCCAGGCTGCCAATGTGGCCAAAAGCGAGTTTCTGGCCAACATGAGCCATGAATTGCGCACGCCGCTCAATGCAATTTTAGCGCTGAGCGAAACACTTCTCGAACAGGTCCGCGGGCCGCTGAACGAGCGCCAGCAAGCATCGCTCAGGAATATCGAGGCCAGCGGACGCCACCTGCTTGAACTGATCAACGACGTCCTTGATCTGGCAAAGGTGGAGTCCGGACACCTCGACATTTCTCTTCAGTGGGTACCGATTTCAGAGACATGCGAGGCATGCCTGACCTTTGTCCGGGAGATGGCATTGACCAAGAACCTGGAGCTTGCGTTTCATCCGGACAAAACAATGACCCAGGTATTCGCCGATCCCAAGCGCCTGCGACAGATGCTGGTGAACCTGCTGAGCAATGCCGTCAAGTTCACCCCTGCCGGGGGGAAGATAACGCTTGAAGTTAAGGCGATTGTCGATCAGGACGCTGTTTGTTTTGCGGTGCAAGATACCGGGATCGGGATAACGCATGAGGATCTGAATCGCCTTTTCAGGCCATTCACGCAACTGGATTCCAGTTTGAGCCGCCGACATGAAGGTTCCGGGTTAGGCCTGGTGCTGGTGCAGCGACTTGCAGAGATGCACGGCGGCAGTATCACTGTGGAAAGCGAGCCGGGAAAGGGCAGCCGGTTCATGATTATCCTGCCGTTGGGAAACGCTGCCGAACGTATGCGTGTAAAGGAGCCGGACGATTTGAAATTGGGAAAATCGCTGACCAAGCGCACGGTCCTGCTGGTGGAAGACTCGGAAATCGCAGCGATGCAGTTGGCTGTCTATCTCGAGGAAATGGGATTTGCGGTCATGCGGCACCCGCGCGGAATGGGTGCCATGGAAGAAGCCATCCGCCTTCAACCTGGGGTGATCGTCCTCGATCTGCTGCTCCCCGATCTGTCGGGTTGGGAAGTCCTTGAACGACTGAAGGCGGAGCCACAATCAAGAGACATTCCGGTACTCATCGTTTCGGTAGTGGACGAACCGGCAAGGGCGCGTGGGGCGGGCGCAGCAGGCTATGCGCTCAAACCCGTATCCCGGCAGTCCCTGCGAAAGGCGATGGAGGCGGCCATCGGCGCCCATCTTTCCAGTGAAGCTCCGAAACAGCCTTCTGCTGCCGTTCAAACAAGCGTTAATGTCCTGCTGGCTGAGGACAACGAGGCGAATATCGATGCCGTGGGTGAATACCTGCGGGATGTGGGATTCCAGGTAACGGTCGCTCACGATGGAAAGGAAGCCCTGGCGCGCGCAGAAGATATTCATCCGGATGTTATTCTCATGGACATTCAGATGCCGGAAATGGACGGCTTGGAAGCGATCCGCCGATTGCGTCAGATGCCAGCACTCAAATCCACGCCCGTAATTGCGCTGACGGCATTGGCAATGCCAGGAGATCGGAATCGTTGTTTGAAAGCCGGAGCGGATGAGTATCTTACCAAACCGGTAGGCTTGAAAAATCTGGTTGCAACCATACGACGGTTGCTGAAACTGGAAAAGGACGATGATACCATAAACAAGTCCAATTCTGATCCGAGTTGGACTGCGAAGTTATACAACCCCTGTACATTAAAAGGAGAAAGAGAATGAAACCAACAGCAGGAACAAGACTTTTTATATTCGCTTTGGTCGCTGCAGCCTTATTGATTTCCGGGATGCAGTCCGCCCTGGCCGACCTCAAAGACATACAGGCCAAAGGAGAGCTGCGTCACATCGGCATTCGCTACGCCAACTTTGTAACCGGCGCCGGCGACGGATTTGATGTTGAGCTGACACAGGGATTTGCCAATCATATCGGCGTGAAGTACAAGCTGGTTTATTCGGATTTTTACAACGTGATTCGTGATTTACTAGGTAAAGACGTGGTCCGCCAAGGTAACGATGTCTCTTTGTCCGGCAACTTCCCGGTGACCGGCGACATGATTGCCACCGGTTTCACCGTTCTGCCCTGGCGTGAAAAAGTGCTTCTCTATTCGACCCCCACCTTCCCTTCTCAGGTGCTGCTGGTGGCACGCGCGGAGTCTCCGGTACGGCCCATTAAAGGTTCCGACAATTTGCCTCAAGATATCATCGAGACCAAACAACTGATCGGAGACAAAAGCCTATTGGTCATGGAACGCACCTGCCTCGATCCTGGGAACTACGGACTCAAGGGTACAAGCATCAACCTGCACGCTTACACCCGGAGTACCAACATCAACGAAATGGTTCCGGCCCTGCTGGCCGGGGAGGCTGAATTTACCCTGCTTGATGTTCCGGACGCGGTTCTCGATCTGCAAAAATGGGCCGGTCGGATCAAGGTGATCGGCCCGATCTCGGAGGAACAGATCCTTGCCGCTGCTTTTCCGAAGACTTCGCCGGAACTGCGTGACGCTTTTGATGCATATCTGGTGAAAGTGCGGTCGGACGGCACCTATGATCGCCTGGCTCAGAAGTATTATCCGGGCATCGAGAACTGGTTTCCGACATTTTTTCAGAAGTACAAGGCTACAAGCAAATGAATTCTTCTCTGATGCAGCGCTTTCCCCAATACTTTCTGCACCGGTTGCCCATTTTCGTCGCAGCGGGTTTTTGTATTTATATCGTGGCACTTCTCAGTTACTCGGTGTACTCCTGGCGACAGATGAAAAATGAAACCGATACATATCTCCTGGCGGATGTCGCCCGCCGGGCTGCATCGGTAGCCGACACCGCCAATTTATTACTCACCAACGCCGGGGCCAAAGCCGACCTGCCTGAAATCCGCACCTATCTGCTCAACCGTGATTTGGGTATGTCCATGCGATATGGACTAGGAGCCAGTCTGTTGGAAATAAATTGCCGTTTTAGCAGCCAGCTTGCATCAGGCCTGGCCAGCCGCATCATTTTTCTATCAGAGGATGGCACCCCTCTTGTCGATACACTGGCAGGGAATCCCCTGCCGGCCCTGCCGCCGGAAAATCTTGAACAGGTAATCGATCACACAAATGGTGTAATCGTCACGTCTATGCCGGTCAAGTATAAAGGCATGTCTCACGGTATCGTGGTCACTGTAAGTTCCATTCAGTTGCTCTATCGAAATTTAATCCACAAAGGGTCGAACAACATCCAGGATGTGCTGATAACCCCAACGGGCGAGGAACTGATTTTTATCGACTCCAAATCCTTACCTCCCAGTTTGACCCGCCAATTTCTTCTGATCCCGTCGGAGAAGGTGGAAACTTCAGACAATCTGAGCAAGGCAGATGTTGCCCTGCTCGATTTGGAAGACATGTTGCTGGTGAAGATGCCTATTCCCGACGTTTCTCTGTATCTGGTCACCCTGATCCCGGCAAAGCGCGCCTATGGCCATATCGCACCGACGGGCATCTTGGTGACTGCGGCGGGGGTACCGTTATTGTTGCTCTGGAGCGCCTTCCGGATGGAACGCATGCGAAAGGCCGCTCACCTGGCAGCAATGCGAAAACAGCAACAGGCTGAGATTGCGGCCAGCCTTGCGGTTTCCCCCTGGCTGGCCGAAGGGAATGTCCGTGAATTGTCAGCCCTGTTGACCGAATCCGTGTCGGTGGCATTCAATATCGGCCGGGTGGGCGTGTGGCTCTTCGAAGAAAACAGATCGCTGCTGATGAATGTGGACAATTACAGTGCTGATACCGCAGAGCATACTTCCGGAACGGTGCTGTCCGAGTACGAGTTCCGGGACGAGTTCAAGGTACTCAAGCAAGACAAATATGTGGACGGAAACGATCCGCTGACTGATCCGCGCCTGGCGGGTTATGTGGAAGGATATATCAAACCCAACCGCATTACTGCCATGTTGGACGCAGTTATCCGGCTGGGAGGCGATGCTCTGGGAGCCATTTGTTTTGAACATGTTGATAAGCCTCACCACTGGGAGGAAGATGAGATCGTCTTTGCCTGTCAACTGGCCGATCAGATGGCGATCGCCGTCTCGAATGCCGAGCGGAGAAAAGCGGAAACGGCGTTGCGGGAGAGTAACATCAGGCTTGAAAAGGCAATTGCCAGGAGCAACCGGATGGTGCGGGCAGCCCAGGCGGCCAATGTGGCCAAAAGCGAATTTCTGGCCAACATGAGTCATGAATTACGCACGCCGCTGAATGCTATTCTAGCCCTGAGTGAAACCTTGCTCGATCAGGTCCGCGGCCCTTTGAACCCAAGGCAGGCGGCTGCAATGCGAAATATTGAGTTCAGTGGACGCCATCTGCTTGACCTGATCAATGACGTCCTCGATCTGGCTAAAGTAGAGGCCGGACGTTTGGATATCTTTCCCGAATGGGTGTCGATTGCCGAGGTATGCGAAGACAGTCTGAGATTCGTCAGTGAAATGGCCACGGCCAAGCAACTGGATATTGGCTTTCAGATGGATAATATGATAACGCATTTGCAGACGGATACAAAGCGACTCCGACAGATGCTGGCGAACCTGTTGAGCAATGCCGTCAAGTTTACCCCTGTTGGGGGAAGGGTGAGCCTTGATGTAACGATGACCGCTGAACGCAACACGGTGTGTTTTGTGGTGGAAGACACCGGAATCGGAATCACCTCGGAAGATATGAATCGCCTTTTTAAACCCTTTACGCAGCTCGATTCGAGCTTGAGCCGCCGTCACGAGGGCTCCGGATTGGGGCTGACGCTGGTGCAGCGCCTGGCGGAACTGCAAGACGGCAGCATCATGGTGGATAGTCATCCAGGAAAGGGCAGCCGGTTCACCCTTGAGCTTCCGATTAGAAGTCGAAAAAAACAAGGGGTTTCACCGGAGAAGCGCCCCCTGAAGACAGAAAAATCGACCCCAGGCGGTCTTATGACGGGTGAACGTGTTCCCGAAACCGTCATATCGTATAGTTCTTTTATGGAGATAGACGATAATCAAGCGAATATCACTGCGGTCGGCTGACGCCTGACCAGACCGACTTACCTGAAAGAACGGATCGGCAACCATATCCCGGTTGTTGAAAGAAGGAGAAAATATAGATGATATTACAGAACAGTACGATTTTGATCGTGGATGACAACCCACTGGGTCGCGAGGCCCTTGGCGATGTACTGGAACCGGAGGGCTACATCGTGGCCTTTGCCGCAGACGGCCCCGAGGCGTTGCTTAAGGCATCCGAACTTCAGCCGGACGTGGTTTTGCTCGATGTCATGATGCCGGGCATGGACGGTTACGAAGTTTGCCGTCGTTTGCGATCCGATGAAAGGCTGGCCGAAATGCCGGTACTTATGGTGACAGCACTCGACGATCGCGCCTCGCGACTGCGCGGCATCGAGGCGGGGGCTGACGATTTCATCTCCAAACCCTTTGATCGGATCGAGATGCGCGCCCGCATGCGGACCATCACCCGCCTGAACCGCTACCGAAAACTGCGAGAGGAACATATCCGGCTCGAGCAGGCCTATGATGAACTGCAACAAACCCATGAAGCAACCCTTAGCGGCTGGGTCAGAGCCCTTGATTTACGCGACAAGGAAACTGAAGGGCACTCCGAACGTGTCGTCGAATTGGCGATACGATTGGCGCGGGCCGCCGGGATCGAAGGCGATGATCTGGTTCATATGCGGCGCGGTGCTCTGCTTCACGATATTGGGAAATTGGGCGTTCCGGACGCCATCCTGCTGAAGCCCGGCAGTCTGACATACGAAGAGTGGATCATCATGCACCGCCATCCGGTATATGCGTACGAGTGGTTATCCCCCATCCCCTACCTCCGTATGACCGTCGACATCCCTTACTGCCATCACGAGAAGTGGGATGGCACCGGTTATCCGCGCGGCTTGCAGGGCGAACAGATTCCGCTGGCCGCTCGTCTTTTCGCACCGGTGGATGTGTGGGATGCCTTGCGATCCGATCGGCCGTATCGTGAAGCCTGGCCAAAGGAAAAAACGCTCGAACATATCCAGAACGGCAGCGGCAAACATTTTGATCCGGCGGCAGTGAAGTTGTTTCTGGAGGTGATGCACGAATAGGCATGGCGTGAATAGAAATACAAATATTAAACCATTTTTATTGATTATGCAGTTAGGCCTTTCCGATCCACCGAAGAAGGAGCCGAAGCGTTGCTGTGGATGCCAGATTTCCGAAGCACAGCCCGATGCCGCCGATGGACAGGGGAAGGTTGAAAAAAATATCTCTTCCATGCAGAAGCTGCAACCTCAAGACCCACGGGAAAACTCAGACAGACAACGCCCAGAGGGGCCCGGGCGTTATACATGGCCACCTGAAAGGGAATTCTGGCAAAAAAGAGAAACTCCAGCGGAACGGTGGCCAGCAACGTCATCACAGCCGGTTTCGATAGAGGCGGCAGACCGATCAGCCGTCCAAAAAGAAGACGGGCTGCCTGGGGTATGCACAGCAGCCCTTGAATCAATGTGACCAGCAGGCCGATGCGCAACACGACGGCCCGAAACTGAAAATATATCCCAGCCGCGTTTTGCCGAGCACCATGCCGGCGGTAACCAGCCCGAACCCAGAGGTTCCCGGCATGTACATCAACGTGTTGGACTGAGCCAGCCCTGCGAGATCAGCGGGCGCGACCCCTCGGGGGCGCCATCAAACCAGCGGGTAGGTCAAACCCTGTGATGCGGCATGAAGCGCCAGGGGGGCAAAAACCGGGTATAAGCCGACATGCCAGGACTGATCGAGGAGTCGTCAATCATCACCATGAGAATGTAATCGTTTTCTCTTGACTCACGATGGCACATACACCATCATACCATGAGGAAGGCGAACATATTTCTCAGCACATCGATAGGAAACCATCAGCCTTGTTTGGCGACAAGTGATAATTTCAAATAAACAAAGTTAGTTAAATGGTCGGGGCGAGAGGATTTGAACCTCCGACTCCCTGCTCCCAAAGCAGGTACGCTACCAGGCTGCGCCACGCCCCGTTATATTTCGTTTGTTATTTATCATGCTTTCAAGGTTCAGGCAAGACATAAACTTTTCAGAGGACTGATTTTTTTCAGATTCGCGTTTCGGTGTCACTAAGAAGTTTGACGCCGTTTTTTTTTAACGCGACAACCAATTGTACAAAATAACGACACCAAGAAGTCATAAAGTGCAAACCTGACACTTGCCGGTCTCGGGTAAACAGATTTTTCAGAGCAGACCAGCATCAATAAATTATTCGAACATATTGACATTACAAGACGTTTTTGATTTATCCTTGACACATTCAACTTTTTAGATTATCTTACAGGGATTTTAGAGGAATGGATGATAGTCTGATTGTGGTTTATTCAATCAATGACTGTTTAACCCGTGGGCGAGAGTGGCGGAACTGGCAGACGCACTGGACTTAGGATCCAGCTCTGGAAACAGAATGGGAGTTCAAATCTCCCCTCTCGCACCAGCTTACTCAATTCCCCGTTCCCTTCTGCTGATAATGCAAGCTGTCCAGGCCGGGGCAGAGATGAAGTCTGCCTGGACTTGTAACGACCGGAATCCTCAATCCTCCTATAACTATATCTTATTAAATGTTTTTGCCACACGGACGAACATCATCCGTCAATACTGATTAAAGGGAAATGGAAACAATCTCATGAAATTTACGGTAGAAGACACCAGTGCAGTAAAAAAAGTACTTCATATTGAAATCCCCCAAAATGAGGTGCTAAGCGAAATTGAGAGTGCCTATAAAGAATTGAACAAAACTGCCAAGATTAAAGGATTTCGCCCCGGAAAAGTCCCAAGATCGGTTTTGGACCGGCTCTACAAAAAAGAAGTCTATGAAGATGTAAGATCCCGGCTTATCAATATTTCTTTTACAGATGCCATTACCAAGTCGGGTTTCAACCCGCTGCGGCAACCAGATATCGCCCCCCCGGAACTCAGCACTGACAGTGCCTTTTGTTACACCGCGACCATAGAGATTAATCCTGAAATTCCCGATATTGATTTTAAGGGCCTTACCCTGAAAAAATCCCTTTATAAACCGTCGGATGATGAATTTGAAGCTCAACTGAAAATGCTCCAGAAAAATCTTTCGGAACGCAAACCGGTTGAACCCCAACGCGCTTCTCAGAAAGACGATTATGTCGTTTTGGATTACGAAGGATGGAAGGATGGAACCCCCCATCCAGATCTCCAGAAAACGGAAAATTTGACGTTAAAAATCGGAACAGCAAAGATATCTCAAGATTTTGATGCACAGATCGTTGGCATGATGCCGGGCGATGATAAGAATTTTTCAATAAAATTTCCCGAAGACTATCCAAATACCGACCTTGCCAGTCAGGAAGTGACATTTCATGTTCACATGCATGAAATTCGTGAAGAGATTCTTCCGGAAATCAATGATGATTTTGCCAAGAGACTCGGCTCCTTCAACACGATCGCAGATGTGAAGACCGCCATAAAAAACAACCTGCAGCAAGGTTACAACAAGCGGGCGGATCAGGAAATAAATGAACAGATTTTTTCAGCATTGATTGAAAAAGCACCGTTTGAAACACCCGACTCTTTGATAGATTTAGAGCTTGCTGGAATCATTCAGGAGGTCGAACAATCCTTCGAATATCAGCAGATCAATATGGAAAGCATTGGTATGACTCGCGAATCACTTGCCGCAACATATCGGGATACCGCAAAAAAACAGGTCAAGAGGCATCTGATTCTTGGGAAAATCATTTCGCAGGAAAAACTGATGCTTTCCGATTCTGATCTGGACAGAGCCCTACAAGACATGGCGATCACTTACGGAAGGCCCGTTGCAGAAATCAAATCCCACTACGATAAGCACCCCGAGGCACTGGACTTATTTAAACATACGCTCCTTGAAAAACAGGCGATAAAACTTATCCTTGATAGCAGTACGATTCAAGAAATCGAACCTGTTTTGGAAGATCAGGCAGCTTCACCGTCTGAATAATCATATTGGTACGATACTTGCTTAACCATATCATGTTGTCAACATAAGGAGAACATCCCGTGCCATTAATACCCATGGTCATTGAACAGAGCAGCCGGGGAGAACGTGCCTACGACATTTATTCGCGGCTTCTTAAAGACAGGATCATTTTTCTGGGAACTCCCATCAACGATGAAGTTGCCAATCTTCTAATCGCACAACTGCTCTTTCTGGAATCGGAAGATCCTGGAAAAGAAATCAATTTTTACATCAATTCTCCTGGCGGGTCTGTTACGGCAGGGCTGGCGGTTTATGACACCATGCAGTACATCAAGCCGGACATCACCACCGTGTGCATTGGTCAGGCAGCCAGCATGGGGGCGTTGCTTCTGGCAGCCGGCACAAAAACGAAGCGCTACTCGCTGCCGAATTCCAGGATCATGATCCACCAGCCCATGGGCGGATCTCAAGGGCAGGCATCGGATATTGCCATTCAGGCAAAAGAAATCCTTCGGTTGAAAGACACCCTGAACGACATTCTGGCTTTTCATACCGGAAGAGATCTGGAACAGATTCGTAAAGATACGGACCGTGATTTTTTTATGTCCGGCTTGGAATCCAAAGAGTACGGCCTGATCGATCATGTCATCGCCAATCGGGATGATTTAGATCGACTGGTCAAAACGGAGGGATAACATGGCTAAAAAAGATGATTTGACGGACAATCTCTTCTGTTCTTTCTGCGGCAAGAACCAAAAAGAAGTGGCCAAGTTGATTGCCGGGCCTGCAGTCTATATCTGCGACGAATGTATCCAGTTATGCAGCGAAATCATTGAAGAGGAAACTGAACAAAACACCGCTTCCCAACAACGGACACTGGTACCGAAGCAGATCAAGGAAATGCTGGATGATTATGTCATTGAGCAGGAACAGGCCAAGAAAATTCTGGCTGTTGCGGTTCACAATCACTATAAGCGGCTGGATTCATTTGTCAGCCCAAATGATGTCGAAATTCAAAAAAGCAATATCCTTCTGATCGGGCCGACCGGAAGCGGAAAAACCCTTCTGGCTCAAACCTTGGCCAGATTTTTGAATGTACCGTTTACCATCGCTGACGCAACCAGCTTGACAGAAGCCGGATATGTGGGAGAAGATGTCGAAAATATTATTTTATCTCTGCTCCAGAATGCGGACTATGACCTGGACAAAGCCAAACGCGGTATTGTCTACATAGACGAAATCGACAAGATTGCTTCCAAGTCGGATAATCCTTCCATCACACGCGATGTTTCCGGAGAGGGGGTTCAACAGGCGCTGCTGAAGATCATCGAGGGAACCACAGCCAGTGTTCCGCCAAAGGGTGGCCGAAAACATCCGCAACAGGATTTTGTAAAGGTGGACACCTCCAATATTCTCTTTATTTGTGGGGGAACGTTCAACGGGCTTGAAAAGATCATTCAGCGGCGATTGGGGTCCAACGTAATGGGCTTTGGGTCCAAGATCATCGAAAAATCAGATCACAATGTCGGTGAATTGCTGAAAATGGTTCGGCCGGAAGATCTGATCAAATTCGGGCTGATTCCCGAGTTTTTGGGCAGACTTCCTGTGATTGCCACCCTCGATGAACTTAATGAAAGCTCGCTGATTCGCATTCTGAAAGAACCTAAAAATGCACTGATCAAACAGTATTCAAAACTCTTCGAAATGGAAGGGGTTAATTTGCGACTGACCGACAGTGCGCTTTCAGCCATTGCCAGTGAGGCGCTCAAACGAAAATCCGGTGCAAGAGGACTCAGGGCTATTCTTGAAAACTGCCTGCTGAGTATCATGTATGAGATTCCATCGATTGAAGATGTCAAAGAATGTGTTATCAGTGAAGAAGTTGTTTTACATAACGAATCACCGATCCTACTTTACGAACCAGTAAAAAAACAAGCCTGATGGTTTATTCACACAATGATTAATTTAACAAAAAAATTTAGACAAGACGGCCCAACTCCCGGGGCTACCTTGCTGCCCCTGCTGCCCCTGAGAGACATCGTGGTTTTTCCTCACATGGTTGCACCGCTGTTTGTCGGCAGATCCAAATCTGTCAAAGCCCTGGCGGATGCCATGAACAATGAGAAAAATGTTTTTCTGGCCACTCAAAAAAAAATCGGCGACGAAAATCCGGATATCAGCGATATCAGCCTGATCGGAACTATCGGTAAGGTGTTGCAGCTTCTTCGCCTTCCTGATGGAACGGTAAAGGCTCTGGTTGAGGGAAAATCCAGAGCCCGCATCATGCGATTCATACATCAGGAAGATTTTTTTCAGGTTGAAATCGAGCCTATCACTGATGAATACGTCGAGGACGCCGAGGGTCTTGCCTTGGGTCGGGCGATTATAAACAGTTTTCATGAATACGCCGATCTAACCAAAAACATCTCCAAAGACCTTCTGAACACCGTGTCCGCCATTTCCAATCTTTCTCAGTTGTCTGATACCGTATCCGCCCATTTTTCATTCAAGATCGAAAACAAACAACACCTTCTGGAAGCCGACTCTCTGAACGAGCGACTCGCGTTTTTGTTGAGTCTGATCAAAATGGAAATCGACGCTTTTCAGATGGATCAGCGCATCAAAAATCGGGTCAAGGAACAGATGGAAAAGACCCAGAAAAGCTATTATCTGAATGAGCAGATGCGGGCCATTAAAAAAGAAATGGGCGCAGATGAGGATGCAGGGGATGATCTCAAGGAAATTGAGAATCTTATTCAACAGAAAAAAATGTCCATGGAAGCCACGGATAAAGCCCTGCATGAATTCAAGAAACTGAAGATGATGGCGCCCATGTCGGCGGAAGCAACCGTGGTTCGCAATTACATCGATTGGATGATCAGCCTTCCTTGGTTTGAACAGACCGATGTGCAAGAAGATCAGTTCGAAGCTGAAAAAATTCTGAATGAAGATCATTATGGTCTGGAAAAACCCAAAGAGCGTATTCTGGAATACCTGGCAGTTCAGTCCCTCGTAAAAAAAGTGCGCGGTCCGATATTGTGTTTTGTCGGCCCTCCCGGCGTCGGAAAAACCTCTCTGGCCAAATCAATTTCCCGGGCAACCGGCAGAAAATATATCCGTCTTTCCCTTGGCGGGGTCAGAGACGAAGCGGAAATACGAGGCCATCGCAGAACCTATATTGGGGCGATGCCTGGCAAAATCATCCAGTCTTTGAAAAAAGTCGGAGTTAACAATCCGGTTTTTTGCCTGGATGAGGTGGACAAAATGAGCATGGACTTCAGAGGTGATCCGTCAGCAGCGTTGCTGGAAGTTTTGGATCCGGAACAGAATTCGTCTTTCAACGATCATTACCTGGATGTGGACTATGATCTGTCGGACATCCTTTTTGTCACCACCGCCAATACCCTTCCGGACATTCCGCTGCCACTTCAGGACCGAATGGAAATCATCAAACTGTCCGGTTATACCGAATACGAAAAATATCACATCGCCAGGGATTTTTTGATCGCCAAACAGATTCAACAAAACGGACTGGAAGGGAAAACCGTCGAGTTCACCAAGAATGCCATTTTAACCTTGATTCAGCGCTATACCCGTGAAGCAGGTGTTCGAAACCTTGAAAGGGAAATTGCTTCCATTTGCCGTAAAATTGCCCGAGAGCTGGTCAAAAACAAATCTATCGCGGCTGTTACAGTCAATTCAAGGTCTGTTCAAAAATATCTCGGTCCACCAAAACACAGACACGGGCTGGTTGAGGAAAAAGATCAGATCGGGCTGGTAACCGGCTTAGCCTGGACTCAGGTAGGCGGTGAGTTGCTCGGTATCGAAACGCTGGTCATGCCGGGCAAGGGAGATCAAATCGTCACCGGCAAGCTAGGAGACGTCATGAAAGAATCCGCCCAGGCCGCCGTCAGCTATGTCCGCTCGCGAACAGAGCATTTGATGATCGACAAGGATTTTCATAAACAATTCGATATTCACATTCATATTCCCGAAGGCGCCATCCCCAAAGATGGCCCATCAGCCGGCATCTCCATGTGTACATCCATTGTGTCGGCATTAACCCGAAGGCCGGTAGATCGCAATCTTGCCATGACCGGTGAGATTACTTTGAGGGGACGCGTCCTTCCTGTCGGAGGCATTAAAGAAAAAATCCTGGCTGCCCACCGGGGCGGCATCAAAAAAATCATTCTGCCAAAAGAAAATGAAAAAGATATAAAAGACATACCTGAAACCATCGCTAAACAACTGGTCTTTGTTCTGGTGGACCATATGGATGAAGTATTGAGCCATGCCTTGATTCTGGCGCCGGGTACGCGATTATTCAATGGCAATGATTTGACCCTGGATATCATCGGCCGACAATCTCAGGAGATTCTACATATCCACCCGATGGTTTGATTTTTTTCTTGACTCATTTTTTTGTTTTATGTATAAGATAAATCTCTTTGTGATTGAAAGAAGGGCGGGTAGCTCAGCTGGGAGAGCATCGGCCTTACAAGCCGAGGGTCACAGGTTCAAGCCCTGTTCCGCCTACCAGAGCGGTAGAAGAACACAAAGAAACGGGGGCGTAGCTCAGTTCGGTTAGAGCGCCGGCCTGTCACGCCGGAGGTCGCGAGTTCGAGCCTCGTCGCTCCCGCCACAAGATGACCAGAGGGGTTACACATCGTTGTAATCCCTTTTTTTTCTTTACGACACTGATGAAAGGAAGGCATTCATGGCAAACATCACCCCTCATTGCGAAGGCTGTGTAAAAATCAATGCCAATAGCGACTGCTCGGTTTATCCCAATCCCGCATATATGATGCGGTGGGTGGATGACAAAAAGATCAAAGTTGGTTGTGCATTCAACGCAGCAAAATTCTCCGAAACGGTTACCAAGGAAAAAGTCCGCGTCGGTCAACAGAAGCAGAAGAAAAAATAGCCGAACTCAACCCCCCCCTGTTTTTTCCTGATAGCGGTGTATGGCGCATAGCAATCAAGCGCCTTGCACCGAACAGGCTTTTAACCCCCGCGCGTTTTCATCCAATTTTCTGCGGTATTATTCTGTGGTGTATGTTTCAACTGATAGCCGATTATGAATAGGTCTGAACGCATTCACCAGGGAACCCTTTCGTTATGACAACCCTTTTTCCTCCTCGTATCGCAGTGATATGCGGCCCTACAGGTGTTGGAAAAACATCGGTAGCCATAGAAGTCGCATCAGTACTGGGTGCTGAAATCATCAGCGCGGATTCCATGCAGATATACAGATACATGGATATCGGCACTGCCAAGCCTTCAGCACTGGAACAGGCCCGGATTCCGCACCATATGATCGATATCGCTGATCCGGATGAGCTGTTTGATGCCCAGCAGTATGCGAATGCGGGCCGGAAGATCATTTCTGAGCTTGCAGAACAGGGTATTCCGGTTTTGGTTGCCGGAGGAACCGGGCTGTACATTCGCGCGCTGCTTCATGGATTGTTTCAAGCCGGTTCTGGCAATTCAACGCTGCGTCGGAGTCTGCAGGAAGAAATGGCAACCAAAGGAACGAGCGAACTCTACCATCGCTTATGTGAATGTGATCCCAAATCTGCGGCAAAAATTCATCCCCATGATGCTTTCCGGATTATTCGTGCAATTGAAATTTATGAAACAACAGGGCAGCCGATTTCAGCCTGGCGCCAGGAACACCAGCAAGCCCCTCCCCTGTTTGACGTTCTAAAAATTGGACTTTCCAGGCAAAGAGAAGTATTATACGAGCGGATTAACCATCGGGTGGATTTGATGGTTGAAGAAGGACTGGTAGATGAAGTAAAATCACTTCTGAACAGAGGTTACACACCTGAATTGAAGACTCTTCAATCCATCGGATACCGTCATATGACGAATTTTTTTGGAGGATGTCTGAGCTGGGACGACACGCTTCAAATACTGAAACGAGATACCCGGCGCTACGCAAAACGACAGATGACGTGGTTTAACGCAGACTTACAAGTTAAATGGATAGATGCGGATCGTCTATATGAAATTATCAACACAGTCAAATCATTTATGTATTCCTGAAACAATCTGTTTTCAGAAACCCGTGAAAAGAAAACACATGGCTTTCATTCTGGCGGCGCTTCTGATTGCGATGATTGGAATGGTTTTTCCCGGTGCATATCCATGTGAAGGTTCGCCTGCTGATTTATCCCAGCCGAAACTTAAATCGTATATCATCAAAAGGCTCCATCCCGAAACAGCGGATGCGGGTCCATCGGCTGTTTTTCCACCCGTTTATTTTCGTGACATCCTGTCGACTTTTTATGAAAAACGTAACTATAATCCGCTATGGTCACAGGATAACGGGCTAACCCCCCAGGCGGATCAGCTTATTCGTACAGTTGAAAATGCAGAACTGGATGGCCTGACATCTGAGGATTATCATTTAGATCAGTTAAAATCCCTGAATGCGGATTGTCAAAAAGCGCTGACGCAGAAACAGGCAGTTGATCCTGGAAAACAAGCGGATTTGGATGTCTTGCTCACAGATGCTTTTTTGCTGTTCAGCTCGCATCTGCTCTCCGGCAGAGTAACGCCCAACGCCGTGGATTCGACCTGGTTGTTTTTTGATCCAGTTTCCGATATTGCTGAAATTCTGAACTCCGATGTCTATTCAACCCAGATCGAGTCCTTTTTCGATGGACTTCGACCCGGCAACACCGCCTACTATCGCTTACGGGATGCACTTCAGCATTACATCGGCATTCAGAAGCAAGGCGGCTGGGCTTCTATACCCTCAGGGTCGAGCCTGCGAGTCGGGGATACAAACGAACGGGTAGATTTAATTCGAAAACGCCTGATCGTAACAGCAGACATCGGTCCACCTGCACGTCATATCAAACCGACCGAATTTGACGAATCTCTGATGAAAGGGGTGCAGCATTTTCAGAATCGGCATGGAATCGAACCCGATGGGGTTGTGGGTCTGTCTACCCTGACAGCGATGAATGTACCGGTCGAGGATCGCATTCGCCAGATAGAATTGAACCTGGAGCGGTGGCGATGGATACCTCACGATCTGGGTTCCCGGTATATACTGGTCAATATCGCCGATTACAGCCTGGTGGTAGTAGAGAATCAAACGACGGTGCTGGATATGCGGGTCGTTGTTGGAAAGACCTATCGCCGAACGCCAGTTTTCAGTGAAAAACTGAAATATCTGGTATTGAATCCTTACTGGAATGTTCCCTTTAAAATCGCCGTAGAGGACAAGCTCCCCATTATTCGAAAAAATCCGCTTTATTTAACCCAGCAACACATCAAAGTATTTGAAAACTGGAGTGAGAATGCTCCGGAAATCAATCCTGTCGTCATCGACTGGTATCGGGTGAATGCCGGTAATTTTCCTTACCGGCTGCGTCAGGACCCGGGACCATTGAATGCCCTGGGTAGAATTAAATTTATGTTCCCCAATAAATTTTCCATCTATCTCCATGACACACCCCAACGCGGTTTGTTTAAACGAGCAACCAGAGATTTCAGCTCCGGTTGCATTCGAATCGAAAAACCGGTTGAACTGGCAAAATACCTGCTTCAGAATGATCCACAGTGGCCCAGCCAGAGAATCACGAACACCATTGAACACGGTGTGACGACCGTGGTATACATCAAGGACCCCATTCCAGTTCACCTGCTTTACTGGACGGCATGGGTGACTGAGTCGGGAATCGTCCACTTCGGAAATGATATTTACGACCGGGATCCGCCGCTCTCAAGAGCGCTAAAAGCAAAACTGAAGGATACGATTATTTCTGCAGAAAATCTGCCCGGACTCAGAGCTGAAAAATGAGGTTCAGGTTCATACCGGAAAAGCGGAATGAACCCGAATCCATTTTGACTACCAGCATCGGATATCCCCCACATCCACATGAACGAAGTTTTCTGACGGATAGTACCCAACCCCGCCTTGTTTCAGTGATACCGCAACCCGTCTTACCACCGATATTTTTCGATCCGGCAAACGAATGTCCACTGCTTTGCCCTGAATATGCAGACTGTTCTTGGCGACATTGCCGCTTTCCCTCGAGAGCATGGCATTCGTTTCGGGGCTTCGATATCCCGATATGATGTGAAATGGGGATGAATGGGTTTCCAGCTTGAGAGAGATACCATAGAGATAGTCGAGAAGCTGCGGATCAATGGATTTAACTGCGCCCGTCCGGTAATCCCTGAAGAAACGATTGACGTCTTTGAGTGCTGCCGGGGAATATCGACCTTTGGAAAAATAGGAAACATCCAGTTTTTCGCCGGTATGGGGATTATAAAAATGCAACGATTTGGATGGATTGATCTTTGCCTTCTTGTCCTTCCGAAGAACCGCGGAATAGGCTGAAGTTGGAACCACCCCTAGTAGTGCAGCCATTGCGCCTAACTTCAGAAACCCTCTTCGATCCATGTGTGCAGCACAGTCTGCCGGCGTACTGGCTAATTTGGCTAAAAGTGAAAAGATAGGCCCACCTCCTTTACAGATTTTCTCTGACATGATTATACGGTAAAATAAAAAAAAACACCTGGGTTTGTCAACCCTAAATCATGTTATCCGCAGAACCAGCTACGCGCGGGACATGAACTTTCCGGTTTCTGTATTGGCTTTTACCCGCTCCCCGACCTCCATGTATTCAGGTACATGAACAACGACTCCGTTTGAAAGCGTTGCGGGTTTGGTTCTTCCGGTAGCGGTTGCCCCCTTGATGGCAGGGGCAGTATCTGTAATATCCAGTTCAATGGACTGAGGAAGTTCGATACTGATGATTTTTCCATCGTTGAGAAGCGCAGTTATACCGTCCAGGTTGTCAATCAACCACATGGTTTGGTCATCAAGTGTTTTCCCGCCCAGGGTGTACTGATTGTAATCTTCGGTGTCCATGAAAGTGTAAAGATCGCCTTCTTTGTAAATGTACTGAACCGGTCTTCGGCATAATTCAACATCTTCCAGTGTATCATTTCCTTTAAACGTCTGATCCAGTTTCTGACCGTTTTGAACATTCATCAACCTGACTTTGTAAAGCGTCAGCGCCCCCCGTGCGGAAGGGGTTTTCACATCGATGTGTTTGGCCATATAAATCTGTTGACTAATGGCAACGACGTTGCCTTTTTTTAAATTGGATGCTTTCAGCATATCAAACATAACTCCATGAATTCATGTATATTTTAATTCAATACCATATGCCAGCGAAAAAGATGATAACTTTTTGAGGCATGAACAGCAGGCCGTGACAGTCGGGGTAAAGCACTCCCAACAGCTATCTTATTGATATCACAGTTTGCGTCATAAGACAATGACACATGTAATATAAAGAAATCATTGCAATTATTCTGAAGGAATTAAAGAAGGAGATATTGGTGTAAAATATAGCTTTCAAGATAATGTCTTTGGGAAGGCATCAGAGATGGGATATATCTTTTTCGGTCATCCCTGACCGATTACGCACCCAAAATCTTTATCTCGAAAGCCACATATTGGCAGGGTTGAAAATCAGAATCAGGTGCAGGCGTTTCTCAGGCGGACCGGGCGAATTTATGTCTTGAATTTGAAATGGATAACATTGCGCCCGGCTTTTTGCATCATGAGGACAGCCTGTTTCTGCTTAGAACAGTTCAGCATATCACTGCATGGCGGGAGGGGCTGTTTTCGTGGATTTGCCTTTTACGGGTGGCGTCGCTGCACCCGGCATATCCTTCATATTTTGGCCTTTCATCATGGGACAATCCATCGCGCCTCCGCCATACCCCATCCCTCTCATCTGCATCATTTCAGTCAGCTTCTTTTTTTGCTCCGGCGTCAGTTTGGCTTTCACATCCTCGATACCCTGAATATGCATCATCGCAGCATCGATTTTCAAGGAAGCAATCTGCTTGACCTTGGCCTCGGCAACTTTGACATCAACTGAATCTTTTCCAAGAATTTCTCTTAACTCGACCTCGGCCACCTGGATATCGGCTCGTTTTTTAATCATCTCTTTTTGAAGTTGTTGCAAAATAGACTTCACTGCCGTCGCCTGGTTATCATCAAGTCCGAGTGCATCGATAACATACATGGCATGAGCGCCATCCCACATCATGCCAGATCCAGGGCACATACCCATCCCGGCGCCTATACCGCAGTTACCCCCCTTGCCCATCCCTGGCCCCATTCCCTTGCCGCACGGCATTTGGGCTCCGGCGACTGATACAATCAATCCTGAAATAAAACATACTGTAATCATGGCATTTCCAATTCTTTTCATTAGACACTCCTTTTTTTGTGGATTAATGATGACACTCACAGAAATTCGCGTTGCCAGCAGAGATTAGCAAAACACATGCCAACTTATAAAAGCCCAAAACATCCATATCAGACGGCCAATTTCTTTTTATTTCACCGCAAAGGACGCAAAGAAAAATATGGATAATTCATACCCATAAGGATATTATTTATCCATTGATGGTTTCAGATTGCCGACAATCGCCACCCAGCCGTCTTTAGGCTGAACTTCCAAAATACCAAATCCCGTTGCCTGCATTTTATCGATGACCTTGTCCCGATTTGCCTCGATGATCCCCGAACAAATCAATATACCACCGGGCGCCAGCACATGTAGAATATCATCCAGCAGCACCAAAACGACTTCCGATAAAATATTGGCCGAAATCAGGTGGAAACTTTCTGTGATGTGGGCCACCAGGTTTCCATATTTAACATCATATTTGTTCAGAGCAACCTGATTTAACATCATATTTTGCCTGGCAATATCGCAAGCTACGATATCGGAATCAATCCCGACCAGCCTGGCAGCACCCAGCTTGGCTGCAACAACCATCAAAATTCCGGATCCGGTTCCCACATCCAGAAACGAATCTCCGGGCTTCAGATATTTCTGGATCATCTGCACACACAATGCGGTTGTGGGATGGGTGCCCGTACCAAAAGCCATTCCCGGATCAATTTCAATGACGATTTCACCGTCTGTTGGCGTATATTCACGCCAGGTGGGTTTGACCACCAGGATATCGGTCAATTTTTCCGGCCAGAAATAAGCTTTCCAGGATTCCGCCCAATCCTCCTCATCCACCTCACGATACACAACGCGCGAAAAGATATCGCGATTCCGTACGAGATCATCCAGGCCCTGCTCAAGTTGGCGGCAGTTCAATGACAGCAGTTCATTCTTGGGAAAATATCCTGTTACCGTATGGTGCTCAGGTTTTGGCAAGGCATCCTCGCCCCATCCCTCGGAGGGCTCCAGATTCGGGTCTTCCACCACGACGCCGGGTAACCCCAAATCGTCAAAAAGGCTGGTAATCAGCTCTACCGCCTGATCGGCCGGTTCGGTATCCACAATGACCACAGCCGCAATCCATTTCATCATACGTTCCTTCGATGGTAAAATCGTTCTTTTGGAGGGTTGAAATATCCGTGACAGACATCGGGAAATCGTCCGTGTATCGCCCGCAGGACAGTTTCCATTCCGATCGGACGGCCATGATCCGCCACGGCATCCATAGCTTTCAAATATCGAAGCGGATCAAAATTCAGGTTTCTCCACTGGATGAAATGAAGTGGATGTTTGGATAAAAATTTCTTCAGCGCGTCGACTTCTTCCGGAACATCCGTAAATCCCGGACAGTTCAGGTAATTGATGGCCACGTGCCGCTTATGAAACAGAGCCAGATCGATGGCGGCTTCAACATCCGCAAAGCCATAGCCTTTCGGCCGGAAATAGGCTTCATAGCAACCGCTCCGCATGCTGTTCATACTGACGCGCATGCTGTCCAGACCCGCTTTAAAAAGCCTGTCGAGGATTTCAGGTATGCCGGCATTGGTATTCATGTTGATGGTTCCTTCGGAAGTTTTGGAACGAATCATGCGAATGGCCGGCTCAATCACATCCGCAGCCAGCAGGGGATCCCCCTCGCATCCTTGGCCGAAACTGACCACAGCGGATTTTACCCGACGGATATGATAGAGGGCGATTTCTGCGATTTCATCCGGTGTAGGCGTAAAAGCGATGCGCTCCTGACTTTTGGAAACGGTATCCGACTGCTGGAGCGACAGGCAGCCCAGGCATCTGGCATTGCAGGCCTGCGCGGTGGGCAAAGGCGCTTCATACCGGCCTAGAAAAAAGTTTTTACCCGCCGGACATCCATACGTTATGGCGCAGTGTTCTAAATGAGCCCGAAGCCGGTTGGCAGGCATATGTTTTCGAAGCATTTTGACGCCATGCATCACATCCGCGATTTTCATGAACCGTAAATCCTGCCGGGGCTCATCATCCACCAGAATAACCGCAGACTGGAAGCCCCCCGAATGCCAACCGACAGCGCCATACGAAAACAAGGGAAGCATACCGGCGGTAGACAATTCCTGATAGGCACAGACAGACGACACGATGTATCCCGGGGAGTTGAATGCAGCCACCGGAAACAGGCGACTGCCCGGCTCATAGGGATTTTCCCAAACGGCTTCAATTTTGCCGGTAGACAGGTTATGCAATATGGGCATACGGTCCGGCAGAAACATGAGTTCGCTTCCAAAAGGCATGGGTTGTGTCTGCTCTACAGCCAGTGGCGCCAACACTTCACCGGCCATACCAACAGCCGCATAGCCTTCAATCTCAAAAATCTCTCCGGAAGCACCGGCAACCACAGCAGTCAACAGGCTTCGAGATTTTTTCTGCAGCCGTTTCACGCTTTGTTTCATGACAGAACCAGCTTTTTTGAGGGATTTTTTCATAGGTTGAAGAATCTATCAGTAGTTTTACTTCCTGGGCCGCCCTCCGCCATCGTCCAGGCAGTCCATTTTTTCAAAGCATTCGGAAGCATTCTCGGATATCCATCGACATTGGTATCCGGCCATATATCGCATGCATCGAAAAAATGGGTTATATCCACTGGAGCCTTTGCTGGAGGGAAATGAAAACCGAAATGCGATAAGCCGATTTCATATTTTGGCCTTGTTGCATTGCATTCTCCACCTTTATATTGTATGAAAAGTCAGAATTCAAGAACCTTCATGGGGTTTCGCCATTGCCATGCAATTTCATATTCGGATTCATACATTGATCTTGATCCTCGGAGGCGTCATGTCGGCAGTCTTTATTCCCGGCTGCAAGGAATATCAATCTTTCCAGCACCCGAAAAATCCGCTTCTCTCCATTACCATTGTTGCATTGGGCGACAGCCTCACCGAAGGGTATGGGGTAGAAGAACACCAGGCTTATCCAGCCCTTCTTGAAACCAAGCTTCGAAAAGAAGGATTTCCCTGCACGGTCTTGAATGCCGGCATCAGCGGAGAGACCACCAGCGGCCTGCTGTTCCGCATCGACCGGGTGCTTCTGCTGAAGCCCGACATCGTTATTCTGTGTACCGGCGCCAACGATGGACTTCAAGGACTGGACACTCAACAGGTACGGAACAACACTTCCAAAATGATTCGAACTTTCAAGGAACATCAGATAACGGTGGTTCTGGCAGGTATGAAAATGCTGGTCAATTATGGTCCGTCCTACACGGAGCCATACAACCGGCTGTATGCCGAGATTGCCGATCAGCAACAGATACTTTTTATGCCTTTTCTTCTGGCAGGTGTCGCCGGAAAGCCGGAATTCAATTTATCGGATGGTATTCATCCCAATGCAAAAGGGTATCGGATTATTGCTGCTGGTGTTTATCCTTATGCATTAAAGGCTATCCATCAAAAACAGGGGCGATAGTGCACATATGGATATATCGATATGATTACAGAACCCGCGCCAAGACAATGCAGTTTTTCTCATACAGGATTTCGTGAGCGCCAACTTCTGATAGGCGCGTCTTTTTGGTGATCAGCAAATCTCCTGAAGCTGGACGACGCATTTGAACCAATCGGTGGCTGTAAAACATGAAGCTCGGCAGGGTATGCCCCCACATCACCGGTCTATCGGGAAGGCGAGAGGCAACCGTCGCCGCTTCCCGAACCGGCGCCTGCATCAGCTCACCGATGCGCGGCATCAGGACGACATTGATTAAAAGCAGATAGACTATGGAAACCACGACAGCAGGCATCCGCGATCCGGATTGCTTGACAAAGAAAAGAAGCATCACGGAAACGATCGTAATGCCGCAGAAAAGATAGTAGCCAAGACCAAAGAGCGACTGGCCGGACCTCATCATACAAACTGCAAAATCATCCCGGACATATGGAACAACCAGTGGAATAGTTAGGGGAAAAATCAATAATAGCGCCAGAAAAGCGGTTGCAGGCACAAGGTATGAACGCAAATTCGTTAATCGTTCATAAACGCCCCCATACAAAATGAAAAGCGGCGGGAATGCGCTGAGAATATAGTGAGGGAGTTTGGTACTCCCAAAAGAGAAAAGAACCAGTACAAAACCGACCCAGATCAGGCAGAAGCGATACACATCCTGCTTCAGGAGCGATCGGGCCCGGCAAATCAGGGCAAGTAGCAGGCCGCAGTGGGGAAGCGTTCCGATAATGATGACGGGAAGATAATAGAGCAGGGAACCGGAGTGCCCTTCAAAGGCTCGTGAAAAACGTTCCAAATTGTGTTTCAGAAAGAATTCCTGTATAAAGATCATGCCTTGATCCAGGTATTCCAGCACAAACCAGGGAAGTGCGATGGCAACAAAGATCATAATCGCCGGAAGATTGAAAACCATTTTCATCCATAGGCGAAACTGTTTTTGCATCAGACAATAAATGAGGCTGACACCAAACGGAATGACAACTGCGACCGGGCCTTTGGCCAGGAATCCAAGCCCTGCATACATGGCAGCGGTGTAAATCCGGCGATTCCTGTTTTGCGTGTATTCGTATAGATGAAAGAGACATTGTGTCAGAAAAAGATTCAGGGCCGAATCTACAATTGCAGCCTTGCCGGTAATGGTCACCTGGATGGCGCTGATGAAAAACAAAGCTGCCAGATAGCCGCTTTGAAGCCCGATATGACGACGTGTAAAATTGAAAATTGACAGCATCCACAGAAAAGTGGCCAGAGCGGAGGGAAGGCGGGCTGCGAATTCATTCTGTCCGAATATCCGGAAGCTGATCGCCTGGAACCAGTATATGAGAATGGGTTTATCATATTGCGGGGCGCCATTGATGTGAGCGGTCAGATAGTTTCCGGTTTCAAGCATTTCTCGGCTGGCCTCCGCATAAAAGCCTTCATCCTCGTCAAAAAGCGGAGCAGCCCCCAGCAGTGGAAAGAGGCTTAAAAAAGCAATAGCGAACAATGTCGCTATCCGATAATCAAAATTGGGAAAGCGGCGGGTAAACCATTTCATTACCATACATATCCTGTCGTCAAGATCGGAAAATTCCAATCTTTTTAATGATGAAAAAATTATCATGTTTCATTGCGAAATGAAAGCCGTTTCCACGCGAAGCACAACGGGTACATGAAAATACGTAATCGGCGGATTCAAAAATGGATTGCTGCAATATCCCTGGCTATGGCCATCGCTGGCGCAATATGGTGGCATATTTCCTTTAACCCCCGATTTTTCCCGGTGATTGAAAAACAGGTTTACCGTAGCGCCCAGCTTTCGGCCTCCCGTCTGAATACGGTCATCCAGGACTATGGGATTCGCACCATCATCGCGCTACTGGGATCTGAAAAAGGCGCGCTCTGGTATGAGAATGAAAAGGCCGTAGCCAATGGCCGCCAGATTCAACTGCTCAATATCGCGTTCGGATCGCATGAACTTCCCCAGTACAATCGATTGAATCAACTTGTGGATGCGCTGCAATCCGCTCCTCGCCCCATTCTTCTGCACTGTTACAGAGGTGCGGACCGCTCGGGAATGGCCAGCGCCATTGCTCTGATTTTGTACAATGATTCACCCTTTGAAACCCTTGAAAAGCAGTTTTCCTGGCGATTCGGCGTTATACCGTATTCAGATTCCATCGGAGTGATTTTCTTCGACAAATACAGCGAATGGTTGCAGACAACCGGCAAAATTCACGACCGAAACAACTTTCTGGATTGGATTCACAACCACTATGTGGATCCCAAGGGGAACATTGAATATGATATCGACAGCATCGATGGTAAAGGGTTCAAAGACAGTAAATGGCAAGAAAAGCGGGTAGCGACAGTTCAAAAGGGATCAGGTAATTATATCATTCGAGGATGGGCGGTTGACTACCGGCGGCTATCCCCGGTGAACTTTCTTCAGATAGGTATCGGTAATACGTTTCATGAAGCCGCATATACCACTCAACTGCCGAATTTGCCGACTTTCCTGGAACTCTCCGGGGCACTAAATCCACAGTTGAAACTCGGATGGGAATGCGAATTTGATGATCGGGACATGAATCCCGGTTGTCATGATATTCAACTGTCCATCGGTAGCTCCGATGTATCCAAAACGGTGATCAATACCAGGATTCAGCTCTGCATTGAAGAAAAAGGAAAATAAAATACGTTTATTATCTTATCGGCATTGATGATCGTTTCGGCCGCTCCCCCTCCCGATCTCCCCCCGGCAGTACAATAACTCCGTCCCCCAGCGGGGGAGGGTCGGGGTGGGGGTTTAGTGATATAGCCGAAACAATGATCAAGGCCGACATTACAACGGAACCTGATTCATTTCAGTAGGTATGCTGATTCTCAACCGGTTTGGCGATCAATGCTGTGCATGCACAGTTCGTATGTACGTTTACGAGCGTCAAAATGGGATCTATGAGCGGGTCTACCGCCAGCATCAGAGCAATCGCGGCATCCACCGGAAGTCCCAAAGGATTGAACACCAGAGAAAGCATCCCAATGGTGACAGCACCTGGAGCTCCTGCCGAGGCCAGCGCAGCCAGAACGGTTCCGATCAGTATCACGCCATAGGTTCCCGGACCCAACGACAGATTGTAGAGTTGCGCAAAAAAAATGGTCGAAAATCCGAACGCCATAACGGTTCCAAATCTACATAGCGTTATGCCGAGCGGAATCATCAGGTTGACCCTTTCTTTTTCAAACCCTAAATCCTCCGACATGGCATGGATGGCGG
Organism: uncultured Desulfobacteraceae bacterium; assembly: GCA_903953895.1. GTDB lineage: Bacteria > Desulfobacterota > Desulfobacteria > Desulfobacterales > Desulfatirhabdiaceae > RAAP-1. Next base: position 79,756 of record CAJBLH010000196.1, read on the forward strand.
ACGGCATGGCCACGAAACTGCTGCGCGTTCCGAATGAAATGATCAACGGCTTTCTCAGAGCCAGAAATGCGTATAAAAAAGAAGTCCTGCCCATAAACCGGATAACGAATCCATTGATCATTACAATGAAGATCGCCCCCACATAAATCATCAAAACATATTGCAGCAGGGACATGATCACCGAAATTCCGACCTGAGCGACCTGCCCCGCCAAAAGGCAGAACAACCCAAATGGAAGAAAATACATCATCCACCCGATAACGTTTTCAAACGCCTTGAACAGTACATATGTCGACTGGATAATATCCTCCGTCTGCCGGATACCGACGGTTGCCAACGCAACCCCCAGCACAATGGAAAAAAAGAGAATTTTCAGATTTTCTCCCCGGCTCAATGCGGCAAAGATGTTGTTGGGAACGATTCCCGACAGAAAATCCTGGAATGGATGGTGTTGCCCTGTTTTCATGATAGGATCGAAAATGGATATAAATGATTCTGGCATAGCCTCCTGCGTATTTTGATGCTTGGCGCCCAGTTCGCTTTCCATCACCATTTTTCCCAAGGCATCCCTGGAATGCTGATCGAGCGACTTGCCAAATCCTACCCACACGCCGACACAAACCCCCACAGCTGACGAAAAAACAAGTCCAAAAAGAAAAACAGCGATGATGCGAACCAGATATCGACTGGCTGTTTTTGATCTGAGCAGATTGGCCAGACTGGACACCACGGCACATATCATAATGGGCAGCACCGACATTTGAAGCATCGCCAGAAACAGCTTTCCAACCGGCGTCAGAAAATTGGCAAGATCTTTATTGAAAACCCCCACAGCAGCACCTGCGGATATTCCCGCTAAAATCGCCCATGGACTTGTCAGCCACTGAAATTTGTCGCTCCGGATTGATTGCTGATTGTTCATTGGTTTTGTTCCTCCGAAACTAGCTGTTCAGCGGACCCTTTGATACTTTCCGGATATCTGCCAAGGATGCTGTCTGTTGTCATGGTAATTTTCATTTCTTCCATATATGCATTCAGCCACTGCAGCAGGTGGAAACTGTCCCAGGGAACGGCCATGGCAATGGGATCGGTGATATCTTTGAGAACGACGGTTTTAAGCTCGATCGCCACATCGGGTTTGGCGATTATCACTTTTTTGATCTCGATTTCATCGGCATAGGCCGCCATCACCTCACCTTTGCGAACCGCTGATATCACATCAGGATCCCAGGATGGGTACTCCAGAATGATCGCTTTCGGGAAAAGGCGATTGGCATACTGGACCCAGGAAGTTCCCCCTTTGACGCCGATCTTTACGCTGGGTTGATTCAGGATCGATATCAGTGATTTTTCTTCCGAATATGTCGCCAGAAAAAGGCGATTCAACAGCATACCGTTATAGAGAGACACATACGGCTTGGTGAAAGACACTTTTCGGGCTCGATCCAGGGTTTTACTCAGCAGAGAAATTGCAACATCGGCTTCGTGTCTTTCCAGTATATCTATCAGACTGTCGAATGTTTCGGCTTTTCGCTGGAATTCGCAGATAACACCTAGCTTGTTGGCGATCCCCAACGCCAGCTCAACATCCACGCCGCAGAAATTTCCTTCTGCAGAAGGCAGACATCGCATACCATCCGGCATGGTCTTTCCGGGTATATGCATAAAAAAAGGCGGAATATCTTTATAATACATTGCCACGATCAGCCTGCCCCTATCCAGAATACGCTGTATATCCGGCGGATCGGCAGCTTGCGTAGAAACGGCGCTTAACAGCACGCATATGCTCATCCATATCAGTCGTCCGAGATTCATCATTGTTGGCCCTTTCACTAGAGAGACAGCAAAATCGATGACATCAGCTCTTCCGGCGTATCACCAGCATCGTGATGTCGTCAAACTGCTCGATCCCTTTCATGTGTTCATTCACATCCACAACGATGCGATCCACTAGAGATTTTACGGAAACAGCCGGTTGCCTGATAATCTCTTTGACCCGTTCATCGGAAAATAATTCTTTGTTGATGTTATGGGCTTCGGGCAGTCCATCCGTATAGGTAAACAACGTATCCCCAGGGAGCAGCACGACTTCACGGAATTTATAGGTCATGCCGGCCATGGCGCCCAGAACAGGCCCTGTCAAGCGCAGGCTATCCCGGATGCAGCCGCCGCCGTCAATAATGTAAGGCGGATTGTGTCCGCAATTGACGTATTTGAGCAAACCGCTCGACAGATCAAGAACGCCGGCAAACACCGTTGCAAAAAAACCGGTTTCGGCTTGGTTTTCGGCAATATAGTCATTGATCTTTTCAATCAGTACGTTCATTTCCATATTGCAGGCGTCCGCATTGCCCGCAGCCCCCGAAGCATCACTGAGGGAAAATACCCTGAAAAGCGTTCGGATGATCGCAGCGAACATTGCAGGGCCGACCCCTTTATCGCATACATCCGCAATGACAAAAAACAACTTTTCGCCGTCCTCATGTAAAAAAAGATCATAGAAATCCCCCGCAACGTGTCGGGCCGGAAAAAAACAGGCATGTATTTCCCATCCTGACAGTTCCGGAAAAGTCTTGGGCAGCAGACTGGTTTGGATCTGACTGCATATCTCAAGCTCAGTTTCGATTTTCTTTCTGGCGGCGGTTGTCTCCCGCATGTTTTGGATATACCGTTTGAGATCGCCTGTCATGGCATTAAAGGCATAAGCCAGGCCTTCCAGTTCATCTCCTGTCTTGACATCGATATAATGATCGAGGTCCCCGTTTCCGATGGTGATAACCCCTTCATGAAGCGCCAGTATGGGTTTGGTGATTCTTCGGGAAAGTAAAAAAGCCAACCCGGTAACAGCCGCCAGCATGACGGTGAATATGATGATCATGAGCGATCGGACTTCCACCCGCTGATCTTCGATATCCTGTTCTGTTTTTCTGCTTTCGGCGTTGATTTGCGTCTCGATGCTCACCGCCGGTTTGATGATGGATGCAACCGGCATTATCACGCCAAGACTCCAGTTCGGGGCGGGAAGCGGCGCGTAGGCCAGATATTTATCCCCTTCATCATTGAAAATATCGATGCCGCTGCTTCCCTGAACCATTTTGGTGACAATTCTGCTCAACGAATCATTGCTGTTGTGCAGGAAATTTTCACGTTCAATATTCTCGTCCCAATGGCGGCTGTTCAAAGAGATTTTCGGATGGGCGATGACACCGCCACCTGCATCCAGCAAAAACATACACCCATCCGAATCAATATGCTGGGTCAGAACGCCTTCGATCAATGTTCCCAGGGTCAAATCAAGCCCGACAACTCCGACAAGTTTCTGCTGTTGATCATAGATCGGCTGCGAACAAGTTACAGTAGGAACACCGGTAGTTATATCCGGATATGGCGCGATCCACCCCAATCGCCCTGTGGATGCGGCGCGACTATACCAGGGGCGTTTACGGGGATCATAATCCGCAGGCGCATCCGGCACCCAGGGCAGGACCCGACCCACGCCTGATTCCAGAACGATGAAAACCGATCCAAGATTTGGATTGTCCTGACGTACTGCAAAGAAAAGCTCCTCAAGATATCGAGACAACAGAATATCGCGCTGCTGGAGTTCATCCGGCGCTGTATTCAAGGGGATGGTGTAATACACGGAAGATTTCTGAATATCCTCAGGAACTTCCTGCATTGAAAATGACCGGCGCGGGGCCCGAAAAGGTTCTGGGTTTTTCCATATGGCGTCTGCATACGTGGCAATGATTTTGGTCTCGGCTTCAACTTTCTCGAGATAAGAATTGCTCAGAGAAGCCTGGTCTCGCGCAGTTCTTAACAAATCCGATTCGGCTTGACGGCGCAATGCGTGAATGCTGCTGTCTACGGCGTAATCCTTCAGCGCCGTATATTTCTGCAACATGAAATTGCCGATGATCGTCATGTTGTTGAATGTCGAATAAGCCGAAAACAGCAGCAGAACAATGCACATCGCCAACAGGGTGGACAGGAGTTTCGTCTTGATACTGAGTCTCATTCTGGGCAACTCGTTTTCCGGGTGCCGGGACATTATAATTTCCTCTCAGATATATAATCCATTATCCGTAAGGTGAAGCGATTTACCGAAGAGACCGCATCATCGCCATCAGGGCGCCTGACAGTTCCGTGTCTGCATGATTTTTTTTTTGAAATACCACACCGGCCAAAAGATAATAATGTTCAGAAAAAAAAGCTTTAGACTCATGATAAAGTTCAATGATTCTGCATTTTACTTCTGGTTGCGAACTATAACAACCAAAGGGCATCGGTTGAATCAGGAAATCAACTACCGAATAGCTCTGTTCGCCGGCATACTGGAGGAGCGCTGCGGGATTGGAAAAACTGGATACCATCATCATTACGGTTGAATACTCGAGTGATAGAAGCTTTCTGCTGATCATGCTGCCGTCCTCTCCACCATAAAGTCCTTTCATATACAGGATGTCATCTGTCCAGGCAGGCAGATACGGTGGATTGGTGACAAGCGTTCTGGCGTAAGGTTTATTGCATGCAGTGAAGAAACTGTCATGGTGAACAATATAACGCTGTTCAATCTGGTGATGTTTGATCTGGTTATATGCATGGTTCCAGGATACATCTTGTATCTCATAACCGTGAGTCACACCCTGAAAGCAGGAGCGAAGCACGGCTTCGATCATCGGCATCCCATCTCCGGATCCAAATTCATGAATAAGGGACTCTGTTTGGCAATGTTCGACTAAAAGCTTGTAAAGGCAGTGTGCGTAGAACGAAGACTCTTCCGGGCAGACAAATACATCTTTAGACATAAGCCGTGTTTCCCTTACCGCAAAAACTTTTGTACTTACAGCATTTTTTTTTGATGGGGATATCCCATATGCAAATAAGCGATTTGTGCCGCCCGTCTGCCGGAGGAAGTCCTTAAAATCATGCCGGTTTTCAATAGATACGGTTCAACAACATCCACCAGGGTATCGGTTTCCTCCTGGAGGGTTGCGGCAATGGCTTCAATCCCGACCGGTCCGCCGTCATAAAAATCAATGACGGTTTTTAGATAGCGGCGGTCAAGGTCCGTCAGTCCCTTTTCGTCGACACCCTCCAGAAGAAGCGCCGTTTTGACGATATCTTCCGTGATAGCCCCGTCTGCCCGAACCTGAGCATAATCTCTGACCCGTTTCAACAGGCGGTTGACAATACGAGGCGTACCACGGGAGCGTCTGGAAAGTTCCTGTGCACCGGCTGTGTCAATGGCAATTTTCAGCAGAGCGGCAGACCGTCTGGTAATCTGAACCAAATCAGATTCACAATAAAAATCCAGGCTTCTGAATATTCCAAACCTGTCTCTCAAAGGTGAGGACAGCAATCCAACGCGTGTCGTGGCGCCTACCAGACAAAACTGTTCCAGGCGGATACGATGGCTTCTGGCATGTGCTCCTTTGTCGAATACAAAATCAACGGCATAATCCTCCATGGCAGGATACAAGAATTCTTCAACCGTCTTAGGCAAGCGATGAATCTCATCCACAAACAGCACGTCTCCCCTGGACAGGTGGGTCAGGATGCCAATGAGATCACCGCCTTTCTCCAGCGCCGGGCCGGATGTCACGGTGAGATTACCAGCCGTTTCATTGGCGATGATGTGCGCCAGCGTCGTTTTACCCAGGCCTGGCGGGCCATGGAACAGAACATGTTCAATCGCCTCATTCCGCATTTTGGCTGCTTCGATAGCGATTTGAAGCGTTTCGACCACTTCCGCCTGCCCAATGTATTCGGACAAACGACCCGGGCGAAGCGACATCAAATCGACTTCTACGTCAGCGGGCTGGCAGGTTCCGGACACAACACCTTGAATCAAATCAGGTGATTTTTTCATTTTCCCGGTCATTTCGGTCCGGCACGAAACACTTCTTCGAGAAGCGCCTCAGGGGTAAGTATCAAAGGATTCACAGACAGTGTTTCAGCGATTCTGCGTCTGGCGTCAACGGGTTTCAGGCCTAGTTGGTCAATCAGTACATCCAGCACCGGTTGAATCAGTTTCTCGTGCTGCAAATGCTTGGGTCGGCTCGTTTCAGGCTCCGGTACGATGAATCTGTCCAGTTTTCCGGCCAGGGATGCAATCATTTTTTGAGCCGTCCGTTTGCCGATTCCTTTAAGTTTCTGTAGTTTCTCCAGGTCATTCGATTCAATGGCGCCGGCAATATCCTTGACTGAGACCGTCAGCGCCTTTGCGGCCTTCATGGGCCCAATGTCTTCCACGGTTATCAGGTGTTGGAAAAAATCTTTTTCTTCATCGGTGTTGAACCCGATCAGTACAGGTTTGGGTTGTTTTTCCGTTTGATGAAAGTAAATAAACAGCGACACATTATCCCCGATATTTCGTTCCTTCAATGATTCCATGACGATGGTCGGAAGCAGCACTTCATAACCGATCTGATTGGCCAGAATCAATATTCGATCATCGTTTTTCTGGAGAATGCCGCCTTCGATATACCCGATCATGTGAATTTCATAAACTTTTATTCCGCCAGTTCAACATCGTCACACCGCAGGAGCCCGATCATCGCCAGCCCCATCGCATCAGAAGCATGATCCGGCTTGATGGGAGCAGTTAAAAACAGGCGGCTTCGAACCGATTTTTCCAGTTGACTTTTGCTGGCATTGCCATTTCCGGTCAGCACCTGCTTGGCTTCGCGCACCGGGATTTCCAGTATGGGAATATTGTGAACAGCCCCGGCTAAAAGAACTATCCCTGAAACTTTCCCAAGAATAATGCCGGAACGGGGAAACTTTTCAAGGGAAAACACATCCTCGACAACCATCATATTCGGCTTTTCAGTGGATAGGATTTGAAGCAGTTGTGAGTATATCTGACTTAAGCGGTGGGGCAGGGCAACACGGGCTGAGGTGTGAATACTGCCGTATGAATAATTTCGGATGGTCAATCCTTTTCCGGAAACAATTCCAATTCCAGTTGAGGCCAAACCAGGGTCTATGCCTATCACCTTAAACATGGGTAATAAAACCATCATTCCCGTACGGGTTAAGAACCTTCAAGTTTTTGTTTGGCAATTTTAGCTTCGTTGCTGGAAGGATATTTGTTGATCAGTTCTTTCAGGATCAACCGAGCATTGGACTTGTCTCCAAGATTGAAAAATGAAAAGCCCTGTTTCAAAAGTGAGGCCTGAACTTTGTTTCCTTTCGGATAATTTTCAATGACCTTCTGGTATTCCAGAATGGCTTTTTCATACCACTTCTGCCGGTAATAGATTTCACCGACCCAGAACTGAGCGCTGTCGGCAATAGCGGATTTTGGATATCGTTTGATAAATTCCTGAAAGCCGCTTCGTGCGACATCCAGCTCCCCGTTGTCGAAATCCTGTTTGGCTTTGGCGTAAAGCTCGTTTTCAGCCATTTCTTTTGCAGGGGGCGTTTCAACTTTATCTTTGGCAGGGGGTTTTTCCGGAACCGCCTTGGCAGACGTCGCTTTCTTGGCGGCGCCATCGAGGGCCAGGTATTCTTCGATACGAAGTAACCTCTCTTTTATTGCAAGAGACGATTGTTCGAGATTGGCGATTTTGGCTTCGACGCTGTCTCCGGTATCACCGGAGAGCATATTTTTTTGGCGATACTCTTTTTCTTCAATTTTTCCTTGCAGCAGTTGAATTTGTTCCTGCAGCCTGTCTACGGTGGCATAAAGTTCAGCATACTGACTTCGTAGCTGTTGTTCTTTTTCTATCTGGCTTTTTCGAAAATCTTCCATTCGAAGCTGAAACTGATCTCTGGATTTATCAACATCAGATCCACGACGCTCGAGATTTGAAATGCGACTGTCTGCTTTCGTAACCTCCTGATGAGAAGCACACCCGGCTCCCAAAAGAATTAACGTATAAATGATATTGCGAAATAAGCAGGATTTCATGATACAATTTCACCCATGAGTAAGATTATTGAATCGAACAGGAAATGCAGTCATTCCGTTTTTCCCGTCTCCATAAGAAAATGGCAGGCAACACAGTCTGAAGTGATCGCCTGCCATCAAACTCATGACTTACTGTAAAATCAAAATTCTCTGTGCTCCGAATTATTTAAGAACAAAGTGAGCTCTTCGATTTTTTGCCCATGCCTGCTCGTTGTGGCCAGGATCAAGGGGTTTTTCTTTTCCATAGCTGATCGTGGTCATTTTGGCAGCAGGGATGCCCGAATTGACCAAGAAGGCTTTTGCAGCTTCTGCACGTCTTTCTCCGAGTGCAATGTTGTACGCGACGGTACCGCGCTCATCGCAATGACCTTCGATGGTGGTGGCAGCATCCGTATTTTGCTTCAACCAGCCTGCCTTGTCTTTCAGAATGGCCTGAGCGGTGGAATCCAGAACAGAGCTGTCAAATGCAAAATTGACATCCTGTTTCTGAAATTTTTCCCGAGCCGCCAATGCGGCGCTTTTGGCTGAATCGTCAGTCACTGCCGGAGCTTCCGGAGCCTTTTTTGCGCTGTCATCGGTTTTTGATACGGCGGCTTCGGGTTTTACTACTTTCTTGGCACATGATGCAGTTAACATCAAACCTGGTACAACAAACAACATTGCTAAAATTACCCAATACTTTCTCTTCATCTTACTTCCTCCTTTTTAATTAAAAATTAATTTTTCACACCCGGTGACCATTTGGGTTCTGATTGCTGACCGGGCATACTCATCAGCCTGCGTTGATCTGCCCCGTAAGCTGTCATAACATAAATTCTCGATGCTCCATCTCGGGTAGAGCTAAATGCGATCATACTGCCATCCGGCGACCATGACGGCGATTCGTTATCTCCCTGTGCATAGGTGAGCTGCACATACCCTTTACCGTCGGCGCCAATCAGACAGACATTAAAACCGCTTCCTTTTTCCAAAGCCGTGTAAATGATTTTATCTCCTTTAGGAGACCACTCCGGCTGCGTGTTGTTATTTCCATGAAAAGTAAGACGCTCTGCATGTCCGGAATTCATATTCTGCACATAAATCTGCGGTGTTCCGCCTCTTCTGGATACAAAAGCCATTTTATTGCCGTCCGGTGACCAGCTCGGAGATACATCGATTCCCGGACTATCAGTCAATCTATTAATAACTTTTCCGGTTCCGGTCAATAGATAAATTTCAGGATCGCCAGAAAAAGACATCGATGCGGCCAGCTCAAACCTGCCAGGAACCCATGCCGGCGATATGGCCATACCTTTTTTATCCGCAACCGATATTCGATTATCAGAAATATTCTGAATAAACAAGTCCGGTTTTCCTTTGGCATATGAAGTATAGGCGACCCACTTGCCGTCAGACGACATGGCTGGTGAAAGGTTGATATTGTTGTTATGGGTAATCTGTGTGGGGCCGTATCCGTCGAAGTCACAGACAAACACTTCTTTGCCGGCGGAAATTGTGGATATAAAAACGATTTGACTGTCAAACAGGCCGGTAATCCCGGTCAGCAGTCCCATAATTTCATTACAGAACCGGCGAATCATCATGCGAATATCTTTTACATTACCGGTGTATTTTCTACCGATCAACTGCCGTTCGTTGTACGTGTCAAAAAGCCGCAGATCCATTTCAATCTGGGAATTGTTAATGGAAACAGCACCGGTTACCAAAAGCTCGGCCCCGACCGTGGTCCAGGCTTTAAACAAGGGCATGGCGGCATCCGCTTTCTGCGCATCCGCTAAAAATGCCCCGCGGTCCAGGATTTTGAAATAGCCGGTAAATGCCAGCATGTCGGACAGCATAACAGATCCGGTTTGTGCGGCTTCAGACTCAGCGATATTCCCAGTAACAGGCTTAAAATATGGGATGGCTATAGGAACTTTCTTCAATAAGGGGTTGTTGATATCGATATAGTCGTATTTGCCGGCGCTCAAAGCCATTTCGGTCCACAGAAGAAGTCCGATCAGGATCATTTTCCAGACCCGGCGGGCAGTTAAAAAAAACCATTTCATTTTGCATCCGGCATTTCCGGAAGTCAGAATCATGTTAACTCCGTTTCAGTCCTTTAGGGGTAAAAATCAACCCCAATTCATAATATTGCTGAGTATATTCACGGGGCAGGGGAGGCAGCGGATTCGATTTTTTAACGGCTTTATACACCGAGTCGTCAAAATAACTGTTACCGGATTTTTTTTCAAACCAAATATCCGTTATTTCGCCGTTTTTCATAATTTTGATCACAATCACGGAGACAAGATCGGTTCGCCCGCCCACAAGCTGTTCGTTAAACACCCAGTTGTTTTCGATATGGTTCGGAATCAGCGATCGATAAAAGTCAATGGGTTGTATGCCAAAGCCGCCGGTTCCACCGGTCCCACCCGTACCGCCGCCACTGCCGCCGAGACCACTGCTGCCGCGTCCGCCCGAAGATTTCCCGGGCGTCGGCTCCTTTGAACCGCTTCCACCAGAACTCGCCTCTTCTTTTTCCACTTTATTCTTGATACGATCCAGTGCAGATGATAGCTGGTCAGTGGCGCTGGGTTTTGTTTCATCCACCTGCTTTTCGATACGGTTCAGCGCACTTTTAATGGCCTGCGTGGATTTGAACGTTTCTTTTTTCAAAGACGTTTTTATTTTTGGCTTTTCATCCGAAAGCGAAATGACATCCGCGGATTTTTCCGGCTCCGGCTTCGGCGCTTGCGGCTTCGGAGGCTCCGGTTTCGGTAGTTGAGGTTTTGGAGGCTCCGGCTTCGGCTCCGGAACCGATGCTTTTTCAGGCTTGGGTGCAGGTGGCGCCGGCTTGGCATCCTGAACCTCAGGTTTTACGGCCTTGGGTGCCGGTGGCTCCGATTTGGATTCGTGTACTTCATGTCTCTCTGCTTTTGCCTCCGGATCACCGGGCCTGTCGGCTTTAGGGCCTGGCTTTTCAGGTCCGGGATGTCCGGGCTTTCCGAAAGTCCCCGTGGGTGACATTGTAACCATATTCACCATGATCACAGATGGCACAAAATCTCTTTTTGGCGTGAAGTCAGGCAAATAAGTCAAAATGACAAAAACAAGCACATGCAGTACAAAGGAAACGGCTGCGTACAGACCGATCGCGTCGGTGCTGGTACCAGAAGAAAGCAACAAACTGGCATGGGATGATCCACGGGCACGCATTCGCTACTTCTTTTTTTCAGGTTTATTATCCAGCGGTACGGTTACCATTCCGAGCTTATCGATGCCGGCAGCCTTGATCTCTGCCATCACACGAACAACCGTACCATAGGGAATGTTCTTGTCCGCCCGAAGATACGCTTCTTTATCTGGTTTTCCCTCCAGTATCTTGGCCAGTTTACCGCCGAGAACATCCAGTGAAACCTGGAATTCGTTGATATATATCTGGCCTTTGGGATCGATGGAAATAACGAGATGCTCCTTTTCAGCCGAAAGCGGTTCCGATGTGGTTTCCGGAAGCGCGACATCCACCCCCTGCATCATCATGGGCGCAGTGACCATAAAAATGATCAGGAGAACCAGCATTACATCGACCAGAGGCGTCACGTTGATTTCCGACATCAGCCGGTCATTGTTTCCACCCATGCTCATAGTTTGTTTCCTTTGGCTGAGAGGATATCCCGCTCGATGATATTTAAAAAGTCCGCGGAAAAACTTTGCAGCTCTGTTTCAATGATCTTGATTTTCTGCATGAAATAGTTAAATGCAATGACAGATGGAATGGCGGCAGCCAGTCCGGCAGCCGTTGCAATCAATGCTTCGGAAATCCCCGGGGCTACTACGGCAAGTGTTGCCGACCCTCTCAGTCCAATTCCGTGAAACGAATTCATGATGCCCCAGACAGTTCCAAAAAGCCCGATGAAAGGGGCGGTATTCCCCGCTGTCGCCAGAAAAGGCACCATCTGGGTGATTCTTGTAATTTCGGTATTGGTCGCCCTCCGCAGGGCTCGGTTCACATTATCAATTCCGGCGAAGTGAGCGCCCATGGTCAGCGTTTCCTGGCCCGGAGTTTGTGGTTTGGCAGACTGCCCGGATTGGCTGACTTTTTTGAGCTCGACATATCCGATGCGGAACACATGGGCGATAGGGCTGGTCTGAAGCTGCTTGGCCTTGATAAAAGCTTCGGAAAGATCCCGGCTTTTCCAGAAGTAATCGGTAAAAAGCGCCGACTCTTTGAACGCTTTTCTGATATAGCGGTACTTGATGAAGATGATTGCCCAGGACATCACCGAGAAGAAAAGCAGCAACAGCAGTACAAAATTCACCATCAAGCCTGAACTGCTGATCATCTGGATCAAATTTATTTCTTGTGAAAGCATTGAACGACTGCTCCGATTGTTGGGATATGAAAATAGAAACAACCCGACATTATTAGGATATGTATCTACAAATGATATATAGATTGCAATCTGTTTTTATATTACTTATAGAGCAATCATGTCAAGTATTTTCAAAAATGATAAATGGAATCGTTGAATTCATCGGATACACGTTAAACGGTTATGCACTGCGTTTTTCTTTGATGCATTCTCCCTGTGAAAACAGCTTTTTTTTGCTTGACATGAATATCTGAAACTTCATAATGCTTGAAACCAATTGGACAGATCACCCACTACAGTTGCTCACCTTTCACTCATGATTTTAATGACGGGAGCAAATTTCATGCGTTGCCAAAATTACCGACACACCTTCACCGTTAGTTGCATCGTGATCGCAGCAAGCATTTTTTCAGCCTGCAGTCCAAGGATGTATACCTATAACGGAGCCGTTGAAATTCGGAAGGATTTGATGATTCAGCTTGATCAAGGGCGACAGCAGGGCGTGTGGAAAACCAATGAACTCTCGATAACTTATAAATATCAGATGACGCCTGCGTCCTTGAAACTTGAAGGAAATACAGAACTCGTAGGCGGATTTGCCATTGGATTCAGTTGGATTAGACGACTTACCGTTTATCTGTTGTTTTTGGACAAACAGGGAATCGTTATTGAAAGCCCCCTTGTATATTATGCAGGAGATATCCGTGCTGTCGATATGATCCCCATGGATTTTGAAAAAAACATCCTCGTTCCTGAAGGCGCCTGCGCAATTTCATTTGCCTATGACGGCGAACTGACAGGAACAGGAACTGAGGACATAACACCCTATAGCATCTGGCACACACCGCCGAGACCGTGAGTGCAAAAACAGAAAAAAATGACGTCGTGTTTCCGCTTGACGGTATGCACCGGACTCGGGCTTTTGGGATGCATGCGATTTCTGATGTAACAGAAGTTATCAGGGGTATTCTGTGTTCTTGATCAATCGCTTTCTGTTTTTTTTCCAGAGAATCTCTTTTTTTCGTCCCTTGACTTTCGAGAAAAGCGGCTTCTCTTTTTGAAGTTCAAGGATAAATGTTCCCGGTTTTTTCGGCTGCTGCGCGACAGGATCAGGCCCCTGAACTTTGGGTTCGCATCCCAGAGTCAGAGCCGGTCCGGTAAAAGACCTCGGTGGGATATGCTCCGCAGTGAAAAGTGCACCACCGACATGGTAAAAAAGAATGCCCTGTTCCTTACATTTATCACAATAAACCGACAGCAATACAGCTTTTACGTCATTTCGCCTGCCGATTCGAAGCGCCATTTCTCTGTCTGAACTCAATACAACCCGTGAATATGCAGATGGCGATATTCCTTTCTCAAGAACATGAGCATGGGCTTTTTGCCTGACACATACGTAAAGCATTTTGGGAAGATCGGTAGAAACCGTATGTTTGGGCAGATGATTTCGATCAGCCGATCGAATCCGGTTTCCTGAAAGCTCAACCAGCGGCTCAGGCTCCCGGAGCAGAAGTTCATGAAAATGGGCTGCCCGTATGTGTTTCCACTCTTTTTCTTCATTGATTGCTTTCAGGAGAATCTGAATGGGAACAAATCCATTTTCATCCAGGACCAGCCCGAATTCGAACGGCCGTCTGCCCAGGATATAAGATAATAATTTTGAAAATTGGCGTAATGTGTTATGTGTTTTCATATATCTGAGTACGATTGATGAAAAAATTGTCTACTGTCGCCATAGAATGCAACGCCCGTTATATGCGATCGGCTGCAAGCGTTTAGAGCCCTCACCCCGGCCCTCTCCGCAAGGAGAAGGATTTTAAGGAAAAGGCGGATATGACCGTTCACCGTATTTTTTTTGTCGGATGACTTGAAACCGGTCAGAAACACTATTTTTAGTGAGTTTAGCTTTTTTGTGGCGTTGTTACAACCTGATTGTCGAAATTCCGACCATTTTTGTTAAATTGAAAGGAGCCTGCCGGGTGTTAACGATTGTATCATCATCAAAAATTGAAGAAAAACAGGTCGAAATGCTTATCATTCCGGTTTGTGAAGACGCGGATATCCATCCGGCAGACGTCGTTCCGGAGTTGATACGCCAAGCCAGAAGCCTTAGAGAATTCAAAGGCGCCGATAATGACGGTGTCGTTTTTTTTTCACCTCCGGGCGTTCGGGCTGATCAGGTGATGATCGTCGGCCTGGGGAAAAAGGATAAGATGGATGGAGAGCTGTTCAGAAATGCCTGCGGGAAGGCCGTCAAAAAATGCATTCAAAAAGAAATATGCGAAGCGACCTTTGTTGTTCCTGTTTCGGGCGCCATCGATTTTGAACCGATCAGCATGCTTGAAACCATGATGGAAGGGGCTTACCTGGGAAATTATCAGTTCGACAAATTCAAAAAACCCAAACACCCTTCGCTGCTTAACATCAGTTTCGTCGTTGACGAAGGAATTGTTCAAGCGTCAAAGTTGCTGGCGAATAAAATCAGAATCGTTTGCGACGGTACCCTGTTGGCTCGAGAATGGGTGACGACGCCTTCCAATCTGAAACGGCCGGAACAATTTTCCCGGTTACTGCTACGACTGGCAGAAAAAGAAAACCTGAAAACCGAAGTCCTCGACCATCCAGCGTTGAAGAAAAAAAAATTCGGCGCCCTTCTGGCGGTTGCCGCAGGCAGCGACGCCAGCGCCAGGCTGGTTGTTCTGGAACACAATCCCGGCAACGCCTCCCAAACCCTTGCTCTAGTTGGAAAGGGAGTGACATTTGACTCAGGAGGCATCAATCTGAAACCCCAGGGCTCACTGGAGGATATGAAGATGGATATGGCAGGCGCTGCTGCAGTTGCCGCCACCCTGATCACCGCAGCAAGGCTTCATCTGCCCGTCCGGCTGATCGGGGTTCTGCCACTGGTTGAAAACATGCCTTCGGGAGCAGCAACCCGGCCCGGAGATATTGTCGAAAGCTTTTCAGGAAAAACCATCGAAATCAACAATACAGACGCCGAAGGCAGACTGATTCTGGCAGATGCGTTATCCTATGTCATTCAAACCTACCGACCGGATGCCGTCATCGACCTTGCCACCCTGACCGGCGCGTGCGTGGTGGCCCTGGGTGAAAAAATCGCCGGAATATTCTCGCCTGATGAGAGATTGCCCGAGCCCCTCATTGCCGCCGGTATGAAAACATTTGAACGGTGCTGGAAAATGCCGCTTCCGGAAGACTATAAAGAGCTTTTGAAAAGCGAGGTGGCGGACATCTGTAACATTACCGGATCAAAATGGGGAGGCGCCATTACTGCGGCTCTTTTTCTATCCGAATTTACAACAAATACACCGTGGGTGCATATCGATATCGCAGGTCCTGCATATATTAAAAAGGAAACCGCTTATTGTGGCGTCGGGGGAACTGGATTCGGTGTCAGGTTGCTCTGCAACTGGATTGAGAGGTTGGCTTCATGAACCATTCTTGTACTTGATGTCAACGGATCATGCAGGATGCAACCCACTTTTCAGCGATTGTCCGATATGCCTGCAGGTCGTTTTCAGTGATGCAGCAATCATTTTTATTAAAAAAATCCGGGTCCAAGACATGAGAAAGGCGAAATCGCTGAAGCACATACAGATCAGCCCCCTGAATCAGGACACAGATTCGTTTCATGATGTGCGTGTCGATCAGTGGTCTGATACAGGTGGTTCTGAACTCATGAGAAATGCCGGATGCTTTGATCAACTGAATGCTTGCCGTTATCGCATCTGTATTGCAATCTTTCTGAATAAATTTCGTGTAATATGCGGGGTCTGTCTTGACATCCATGGCCACATAGTCAACTAGTCCTCCTGAGATGAGTTCTTCAAGAACTTTGGGTCGGCTCCCGTTGGTATCGAGCTTGATGGGATATCCCATCTGCCGGATGGTTCGGCATACCCGAATCACATCCGGATGAAGGGATGGCTCGCCACCGGAAATCACCACACCGCTCAAAAACCCTTTTCGCGCTTCCAGGAAATCATACACTGCCTGCTCGCGCCACGGCTCCACTGCCTGCCCTTTCGCCAGTTCAGGATTATGGCAGTAAGGGCAGTGAAAATTGCATCCGGAAAAAAAAAGGACGCAACTGACTTTTCCCGGATAATCGATCAGCGTACTTTTTTGAATTCCTCCGAAGACCATTTACACCCCAGAAGCAACCGCCGTGGATATCGGACCGGCCAGTTCCGCTGCATAAAGTATAGAAGGCACAGAAATATTCATTTTGCAGGGGTGGATTTCCTGAGTATTCAGATCGAACGTATTGCGGATAGCGAACTCGGCCTGTTTTCCGTTGTTCCACTGCTTGACCGGCCTCAGATAACCCACCACACGGGAATATATCTCGGTTTCCTGACCGCAATCCTGGCAGGTCTCCTGCTCTCCGACAAGATAGCCGTGTGACGGACACACGCTGAAAGTTGGCGTCAGGGTAAAATAAGGCAGATGAAACCGGGTTGACACATTTCGGATCAGATGCTTGACAGCCTCGATATCGGTCACCTGTTCTCCCAGAAAAATATGAAGAACGGTTCCTCCGGTGTACTTGGTTTGAAGCTTGTCCTGAAGTGTCAGGGTTTCAAAAATATCCTGGGTGTAATTGACCGGCAACTGGGTGGAATTGGTATAAAACGGCGCTGCGCCCTCCTGATACTCCCTTTCATTGGCACAAACAATACGGGGGTAACGTTTCTTGTCCATCAGGGCTAGACGGTAAGACGTGCCTTCTGCCGGCGTGGCTTCCAGATTGAACATATCTCCGGTTTTCTCTTGAATACCGGAGATCATGTTTCGCAGATAATCCATGACTTCCAGGGAAAATGCCTGGCCGGCCGGTGTGGCAATACCTTCTCCGATAAAATTGAGACAAGCTTCATTCATGCCGATAATACCGATGGTTGAAAAATGATTTTTCCAGTAAAGTCCGTTACGGCTCTTGATGTCTCTGAGATAAAACTTGGAATAAGGATACAGGTTTTTGTCGGTAAATTTTTCAAGCACTTTTCGTTTGATGTTCAGGCTGTCGACTGCCAACATCACCTGCTCGGCCAGTCGGAACAGGAAATCATCCTTGCTTTGAGCAAGAAATCCGATCCGGGGAAGGTTGACGGTAACCACGCCGATAGAGCCGGTAAGCGGATTTGCACCAAACAGTCCGCCGCCCCGCTTTAACAGCTCTCGGTTGTCGAGCCGGAGGCGACAGCACATGGATCTGGCGTCTTCCGGCGACATATCCGAATTGACGAAATTCGAAAAATAGGGAATTCCGTATTTTCCAGTCATTTTCCAGATCATTTCCAGATTCGGATTATCCCAGTCAAAATCCGCCGTAATATTGTAGGTAGGAATGGGAAAGGTAAATACCCTGCCTCTGGCGTCCCCTTCCATCATGACCTCGGCAAAGGCCTCGTTGATCATGTTCATTTCCGTCTGAAAGTCGGCATACGTTTCATATCCTTCCTTTCCGCCGACGATGACGGGTGCATCCCGAAGCGTGGAAGGCGCCTGAAGATCCAGTGTGATATTCGTAAAAGGGGTTTGAAATCCCACCCGGGTCGGAATATTGATATTGAAGACAAATTCCTGAATGGCCTGTTTGACCTCAAGATAATCCAGATTGTCGTATCGTACAAAGGGCGCCAGAAGGGTATCAAAGCTGGATATGGCCTGGGCGCCGGCTGCCTCGCCCTGGAGCGTGTAGAAAAAATTGACGATCTGGCCCAGCGCGGACCGCAGGTGTTTGGGTGGTGCGCTTTCCACCTTGCCCTCAACGCCTTTGAAGCCGGACTTGAGCAAATCCATCAGATCCCAGCCCACACAATATACCGAAAGCAGGCTGAGATCGTGAATATGAATATCCCCATTTTTATGCGCCGTGCGGATCTCCGGCGGATAAATGCGGTTCAACCAGTACTCTGTGGTTACATCAGAGGAAATATAGTTGTTGAGCCCCTGAAGCGAATAGCACATATTGCTGTTTTCTTTGATTTTCCAGTCCAGTTTCTGGATATAGTGTTCCACCAGATCGATACTGGCCTTTGTAGAGATACTGCGGATTTGGGAATGTTGCTCCCGATAGAGGATATAAGCCTTGGCCGTTTTATGGAACGGGGAATCCAGAAGAACCCGCTCGACAATATCTTGTATTTCTTCAACTTCCGGAAGCGCCCCCAGCCGCAGCTCATGGGCCAGGGTCAAAACACGAAGCGTTAGTTTTCTGGCTTCACGCTCTTCAAATTCGCCTGTCGCCTTTCCTGCCTTGGCAATCGCCGCCGTAATTTTGGAAGAATCAAACTCAACAATTCGTCCGTCCCGTTTTTTGATATTTTCGAACATGAAATCACCTCAGCTTTATATGAAAATGATCAATTTTCATCTTTCGTTGCGCCCGCGCCGGGCATGGGGGTTATTTAGAAAATCGTCGTGGCTGTCGCCGGAGCAAATTCGTACAAAAAACAAATCAAAAGGTTGTTTTTTGAACCATTTCGCAAAATATCTCCAGCCTCTTTAGAAAAGATTATTACAATATGTAGTGACATGTCAATATCAAAATCAAGATATGGTATACAAACTGCATCGATGGAACAGTTTCCTGAAATCCAGCAAAAGTTATATATTGATAAAAACTGTATTTTGTTATTAATTATAATTGTTCATTTACATAGCCGACTACCAGATGCACGGCGCCCTGAAACAAGAATCCTTTGCCGGAAATGAACGACCGAAAACGAACAATTAGGAACACTGATTTCATGTTGAGAACTGCCATTTATCCCGGATCATTCGACCCTGTAACCAACGGACATATCGATATCATCGACAGAGGGTTCAAGCTTTTTGATAAAATCATTGTCGCCATCCTCCACAATCCCGCCAAAAAATACCTGTTCAGCGTAGAGGAAAGAATATGGCTGCTTCAAGAGAGCCTGAAAAAATTCCCTGATATTGAGATAGAAGCATTTGATGGGCTTCTGGTTGACTATGCCGTTCAGAAAAATGCGCAGGCCATTCTGCGTGGCATGCGGGCGGTGTCTGATTTCGAATATGAATTTCAAATGGCGTTAATGAACCGACGGCTCAACCGAAATGTTCAGACTGTATTTTTGATGACAGGACTGCGCTGGATTTTTACCAGTTCTTCAATCATCAAGGAAGCGGCTTGTTTTGGCGGCAATATCAATGGAATGGTTCCACCTTCCGTTCAGCAGAAACTGAAGGAAAAATTCGGCCGATAGTGGAGCCTTAAAAACTTGCAATTTATCCACTGCCGACAGTTCCTTTGTTTAACCCATTCTGTTCCAATCTTCAACGAGGCAGCCGCCAGCGTTCATGTACTGAAAGACTGTGAATATGTGCGGATCACTCCTTCCGTTACCGCGATCGATCATGCAACCCCATTCCCATAAGCTACTGCTGAAGGTCGAGCAGACCATTTTATCCCGGAACATGTTCAAAAAAGGAGATCGTATCCTGACTGGCGTGTCCGGCGGGCCCGATTCTGTCGCTCTGCTCCATCTTCTGCTCCGGCTGGCTCCTAAATGGGAATTGAAGATTGGAATCGCTCATCTGAACCATTGTCTGAGGGGCGCTGAATCGGACAGGGATGCTGAATTTGTCGCGAACCTGGCCGCAAAAACAGGCATTCCCTGCTACAGCGACGCCATCGATGTCCGAGCTGATCCTGCATCCCGGAAGCTTTCACTTGAAGCAGCCGCTAGAAATACCCGATATGAATTTTTTGATCGCATCCAACATCAGAACGGCTATGACAAAATTGCAACCGGTCATCAACGAAATGACAACGCCGAGTTGATGCTGATGTTTCTGTTCCGGGGCAGCGGTCCGCTGGGCTTTTCCGGAATTCCCCCTATCAGAGAGGGCCGGATTGTCCGGCCTCTCATAGAAACGGATCGAAATGAACTTGTTGCATTTCTCAACGAAAATGAGATATCATATCAGATTGATAAATCTAATCGCGACATGCGTTTTTTAAGAAACCGGATACGGCATGAAACGATCCCCTATATTCAAGCCTGCTGCAACCCCGGGATTGTTGAAACCCTGAATCGGTTCTCCAAAATTACACGGTCCGAAAACGAATGGATGGATGAAATCATTCAGCCCATTTATGAAAATGCACTTGTTAGTACGGATAAGCACCGGATGGTGTTGGCGATATCGGCCTTCTCGGCATTTCCAGAAGCGGTCAGGCGCCGGGTGATTCGTTCAGCCATCGCCCGCATCAAAGGGGATCTGCTAAGAATTTCTTTTTCTCATATTGAAGCGGCATGCTGCATTGCTGAACATCGGCAAGGTTCGGCGCAGCTCATGTTACCGGATGGCATTCGGATTCAGCGAGAGCAAGATCTGATAATTTTTTATCAGACAGATGAACCTGTGGAGAGGCGCAGGCTGAAAATTCAACCCGTGCAAGCGCCTTTTTTCTATTCGGTAACAGGTCCGGGCGAGTGCGTTACCATTCATGAGACCGGTGCGATGCTGACCTTTTCTGAAATACCCATCGAATCCGGCATGATAACTATGCCCTGCAATAAAATCGCCCTACTGGATATGGAAATGCTGAAATTTCCGCTGACGGTGCGTAATATTCAACCGGGAGATCGGTTCAACCCTCTGGGAGTGACCGGAACACAAAAGATAGGGAAGTATTTTATTGATCACAAAATCAAACGCAGCGAACGTCTGCAGTGCCCGGTCATTTTAAGTGGGAAACAAATTGTCTGGCTGGCGGGCTACCGGATCAGCGGTTGTTTTAAAGTTACGTCTTCAACCCGGAAAGTGCTTAGAATCGAAATTTGTCGGCCCACTCCGCCAGAGCTTGAATAACCCGATATGGTGATTAACGTAGTGAACTATACAAATTAACTTCAAGACAGATTTCATCATTTTTTATGAACCCATAAAGTCTTCACCTTTACCGTAAGGAGGACCGTTTGAATCCGTTTTACAAAAATCTGGCCTTATGGCTGGTCATCACCTTGATGATGATTATGCTGTACAATCTTTTCAATCAACAGCATGTTGTAGATACCACCATCAGTTACACAGAATTTCTTTCCCTTGTTGAGGACAGCCGGATTACCGATGTGGTCATGCAGGGCCAGGAGCTGTATGTTACCGACACCAACCGCAGCAGATTCAAGGTTTATGCGCCTCAGGACAGTGATTTGATCAGTATTCTTCGGCAGAAAGGCGTTGCCATCAATGCAAAACCACCCGCAGAATCCCCCTGGTACATGTCGCTTCTTGTATCCTGGCTTCCCATGATTGTGCTGGTTTGCGTCTGGATATTTTTCATGCGACAGATGCAGGCGGGTGGCGGCAAAGCCATGTCATTTGGAAAAAGTCGCGCCAAGCTGATGTCGGATCAGTCGGAAAAAGTCACATTTGAAGATGTGGCAGGCATCGATGAGGCCAAAGAAGAACTTGGAGAAATCGTCGAGTTTTTAAAGGAACCCAAAAAATTCACCCGTCTTGGCGGGCGCATTCCCAAAGGAGTGCTGCTGATGGGTTCTCCCGGAACCGGTAAAACGCTTCTGGCCAGAGCCATTGCCGGAGAGGCCGGTGTGCCTTTTTTCAGCATCAGCGGCTCTGATTTTGTCGAAATGTTTGTTGGTGTCGGTGCATCCCGTGTCCGAGACCTTTTTGTTCAGGGGAAAAAAAATGCACCCTGCATTATTTTCATCGATGAAATCGATGCCGTCGGCAGACACCGCGGCGCCGGGCTCGGAGGCGGCCATGATGAGCGCGAGCAGACCTTAAACCAGCTTCTGGTGGAGATGGATGGATTTGAATCCAATGAAGGCGTCATTTTGATTTCGGCGACAAACCGGCCTGATGTTCTGGATCCGGCCCTGCTGCGCCCCGGACGGTTCGATCGGCAGGTTGTGGTTGCTCTGCCGGATATCAAGGGCCGCGAGCAAATTCTTCGTGTTCATATGAAGAAATCCCCGATTGCACCGGATGTAGATTTAACGATTCTGGCCAAAGGCACTCCCGGTTTTTCCGGTGCGGATCTGGAAAATCTTGTCAACGAAGCGGCGCTTCTGGCTGCAAAACGAAACAAGGAAAAAGTGGACATGATGGACCTCGACAACGCCAAAGACAAAGTCTATATGGGTCTCGAGCGAAAATCCAAGGTCGTTCGGGAAGAAGATCGCAAAACCACGGCATATCATGAAGCCGGCCACGGATTGGTCGCTCGTTTTCTTCCCGGAACCCACGCTGTCAACAAAATCACGATTATCCCCAGAGGCCGGGCCGCCGGCATTACCTGGTTTCTGCCGGAAGAGCAGGATTTCCGGTATAAGGATCAGCTCGAAAGCGAGCTTTCCGTCGCCTTTGGCGGCAGGGTTGCCGAAGAGCTGATTTTCAAGCGGATCAGCACCGGTGCTTCCAATGATATCAAACAGGCAACGGAGCTGGCTCAGAAAATGGTCCGCGCATGGGGAATGAGCGATACACTGGGCCCCTTGTCCTATGCCAAAAATGAAGAGCAGATATTTCTGGGCAGGGAGATTGCTCAACATCGGGATTATTCCGAGGAAACAGCCCATATAATTGACAGTGAAATCAATAAATTAATCCGAAACAATTATGAGCGGGCCAGACAGGTTTTGGCGGAAAATCTGGAGGTTTTACACAAACTGGCGGCCCTTTTACTTGAAAAGGAGACGGTCATGGGATCGGAGCTGGATGCCCTGATTCGTGCTGTTCGACCTGACTTTGAATTTCCTTCCAATCCCCCATCCGAGGAAACAACCGTCTAAACATGATAAAGAATTATGATATTTTCTGGGCCGATCGCCACCTGCAACTAGGCTCCCGCACCTGTATCATGGGAATTTTAAATGTCACACCGGATTCTTTTTCAGATGGTGGAAAGTTTTTCGCCTTTGATCGGGCCGTAGCTCATGCTGAAAAACTGGCGGCGGATGGCGCGGACATTCTGGATGTGGGTGGAGAATCCACCCGACCCTTTTCTGATGCCGTTACCGAAGAGGAAGAAACCCGCCGTGTCGTTCCGGTCATCGAAGCCGTGGCCAGGCGCGTGTCCATTCCCATTTCCATCGACACCACCAAGGCCGGAGTCGCCAGGCGCGCCATCGATGCCGGCGCTTCCATCATCAATGATATCGGAGCGCTAAGAATGGATGCGGGTATGGTAAAAGTGGCTGCAGCCTCCGGTGTTCCGCTGATTCTGATGCACATGCTGGGAACACCCAAGACCATGCAGGTGTCGCCGGTATACGAGGATCTTCTTTCGGACATTTCGGCTTTCTTGGCCGCAGCCATCGATCAAGCTGTCACCCATGGCGTATTGAGGTCCCGGATCATTATCGATCCGGGAATCGGCTTCGGCAAAACCATCCGTGACAACTTGACGCTGATTCGATGCATGAACACTTTTGCCTCTCTGGACACTCCGATACTTATCGGCCCTTCCCGAAAATCCTTTATCCGCAATCTGCTCAAGGCCGCTGACCCGAAAGGTCTTGACCCGGACGCGGATAGTATGGAAATCGGCACTCAGGCAATTGTCGCCGCAGGCATTTTAAACGGCGCGCATATCCTTCGGGTTCATGATGTGGCGCAAACACTGACAACCGTAAAGATTATGGATGCAATGAAGGAGATCCCCGATGCTTCTTGTCATTGATGTGGGAAATACCAATATTGTTCTGGGGGTATATGACGGACAGACACTGCTGAAAGACTGGCGGATTCGCACGGAACGCAATATCACGGAAGACGAGTTTCATATCCTTGCCGATAATTTGTTCAAAGGCAGCCGGATACAGCCGGATCAGATCGACAGAACCATCGTATCCTGCGTAGTTCCTCCGCTGGTGAATATACTGGATGCATTCTGCCGGAAATACCTGCATCATTCGCCGGTATGGGTGGATCCCAGAACGTACCAGGGCATGCCGATTCTCTATACCAATCCCGGAGAAGTGGGTGCAGACCGGATCGTCAATGCCGTTGCCGCCTATCACCGTTACCGAACCAGCTTGGTTGTCATCGATTTTGGCACGGCCACAACCTTTGACGCCATTTCTGAAGCCGGCGAATATTTGGGGGGGGCTATCAGCCCCGGCATCATGATTTCTGCGGAAGCCCTGTTCAAAAATGCTTCCAAGCTGCCGCGGGTAGAAATATTTACATCGCCAAAGGATGTAATCGGCAAGGATACGGCCGGCAGCATTCAATCCGGTATCATCTATGGCTATGCAGGGCTTGTGGATGGCATGGTCATGCGACTGAAGGCCGAGATGGGCACGAATCCCAAAATCGTGGCGACCGGGGGGCTTTCGGTTCTGATTGCCGGCGTTTCACACACCATCGATGTGGTGGAGCCGGACTTGACCCTGGAAGGCCTTAGAATCATCAGCGAGGAGCTGTAACTTACATTTCCAGCCGGTAATCCGAACATTTCACCATTTATGATTCGCCTATCCTTTGCCTGTCTCAATCAGCGATTCTTGAAAAACGCTGTAAAATGCCTGATGCTCATCAATGGCCCGTCGAAGAATCTTGGCGATTTCATCCAGATTCCTCATGTGGATCACCACATTGACGCTTTTATTGAAAGCCGCCATATTGTCCATGGTGCGAAACCGGGTTGTTATCAACACCACAAAGATATTCCGGCGCACAGACATTGCGAGTTCGTTCAGAAAAGTGAGAATCGGATGGTCTTCCGAAGACTCACAGTCAAAAAGTTCATTCATGACAATGAGGTCAAAGGAATGAAACCGCATCTTTTTCAGGGCGTCCATGGCGCTTTCAGGCTCTGTCGTATGATACCCCATTTGTTTGAGCGAAAAACGCAGTTTAGAAAGAATTCCCGAATCGGATTCACACACCAGTGCTGTTTTAACACCGGAAACCAGAAAATCGAACGGTTTTTCTGAAGCATCATAGGCGCTGGATGAAATGGTTTGAATTATATTTTTATCCGGCGATATGCCGACTTGAAGCGGCTTTACCGGATCGGATATTGTGGCGGGCCTATTGGCGCGGGTATCTAGTGTCAGTTTTTTTTTGCAGCGCGGACAGGAAATAAAAACAACCTGCTCTGCAGGTATTTTTTCATCGGGGATTCTAAATTTTCCCTGACACTGATCACAGATGACCTCCATCCCCCCCCCCCTGTTCAGATTCCTTCAGTTTTACTTTTTTTTGTTTTTTCCATACTGTTTATCGACTTCAAGCTGCTCGATATCGGTTGTGGTCTCTCCCCTGCCGGCCTTGACGGAATCGATTCCTCTTCCCACAAGCCCTTTTCGGGAAGCGTACATCATGGCGGTTTCTTCGGTAATCAATCCTCTCTCGTACAATTGAACGATGAAATCATCAAAAGTTGTCATGCCGAAGGCTTTTCCGGTCTGAATGATCTCATAAAACGTTTTGCCTTCGGATTCTCCGTGCAGAATGCTGTCCTTGACCCGCAGATTTGTTCCCATGACTTCAAATGCCGCTACCCGTCCGCCCCCGATTTTGGGCAGCAGACGCTGACAGACCACCCAGCGAAGGGTATCCGCCAACCGGATTCGTATCTGATTTTCTTCATCGGTATTGAACATTCCCAAAATTCGATTGATGGTTTGGCCGGCATCCACGGTATGGAGTGTACTCAAAACGAGATGTCCGGTTTCCGCAGCACTCAGGCCGATCTCAACAGTATCTCTATCCCGCATTTCACCCACCAGTATCACCTTGGGCGCCTGTCTGAGCGCCGCACGAAGACCGTTGGGAAAGGTGTCAAAATCGCTTCCCATTTCCCGTTGGTTGAACGTGGATCTCTTGTGCGAATGTTGGTATTCGACCGGATCTTCCAGCGTTACAATGTGGACGGACTGATGCTCATTGATTTCATTCAAGACAGCGGCAAGCGAAGTGGATTTACCGCTGCCTGTGGCCCCGGTTACCAGGATAATACCGTTTTTTTCCGTTCCCATTTTAAGAAACGATTCCGGTAGATCCAGATCTGAACAACTGGGAATACGGGTTTCCAGCTTTCGCAGCACAATCGAGAACTTCCGCTGCTGCGAAAAGATGTTGACTCTGAATCTGGCCTTACCGGGCAATGCGTAAGACATATCGCAGGAGCCTTCCTTAAGCAGGGTTTCGGTCAGGCGGCGGTCGTTGTTGATCAGATTCAATGCAAGGATTTCGGTCTGAAACGGAGTGAGTTCTTCAAATGCCGGATCAAATTCCACGGGAATCAGCTTACCGGAACTTTCCACCTGAAAAGGCTTGCCGACTGTAATATTCAGGTCGGAAACATTTCGGGTAAAATCCAGCATTCGACTGAGAATATAGTCGCATTCCTGTTTTCGCATCGTATCCTCCGGTTATGACAAAAGGCAGAGCGGGGATTTTTCGCACGCAGAGCGGCACCCTTCAAGCTTCGGTAAAGTCGGTTGGGGGCGTTTTTAAAAACGGCCGGAATTTTGCTTTGTCATTGGCTTTGGCATAGGCGTCATCCGGATGTATCTTGCCGTTGTTCAGAAGATCCATGATGGCATCATCAAGAAGCTGCATGCCGTAACGTTTGCCGGTCTGGATAGAGGAAGGAATCTGAAACGTCTTGCCTTCACGGATCAAATTTCGCACCGCCGGGGTGGCTATCATGATTTCCAGCGCGGCGCAGCGCCCTTTTTTGTCCACCCGCTTGAATAAGACCTGTGCAACCACCGCCCGCAATCCATCCGCCAGTGTGGAGCGGATCTGTTCCTGCTGATTGGCGGGAAACACCTCGATAACCCGGTCTACGGTCTTGGCAGCACTGGATGTATGCAGGGTTCCAAAAACCAGATGGCCGGTGGAAGCCGCTTCTATGGCCAGCGAAATAGTTTCCAGGTCCCGCATTTCGCCGACCAGAATGATGTCGGGGTCTTCCCGAAGCGCGCCCCTCAATGCCGCACTGAATGTTCGGGTATGCAGCCCCACTTCCCGGTGATTTATAATACAGCCCTGGCTCTGGTGGACAAATTCGATGGGGTCTTCAACCGTAATGATGTGATCTTTTCGACTGCGGTTGGCTACGTCGATGATGGCAGCCAGCGTTGTGGATTTGCCGCTTCCGGTCGGACCCGTTACCAGAACCAACCCTCTAGGCAGCAATGCCAGTTTGGGAATCACCGCAGGAAGGCCTAAATCCTCGGCTGTCAAAATTTTACTGGGAATTTGTCGAAAAACAGCAGCGACACCATATTTCTGCATAAAAAAATTTGCCCTATATCTGGCAAGTCCTTGAATTTCATAACCGAAATCCACATCTCCGGTTTCTTCAAAAACCTTGACCTTATCCTCGGGGGCGATTTCATACAGCATGCTTCTCAACATATCATTGTCGAGTACCTTATACTTGATACGCTCCATTTCACCATTGATCCGGAGCGCCGGGGGCTGACCCGACACCAGGTGGAGGTCTGAGGCCCCCTGGTCATGCATCAATTTAAAAAAAGCATCGATTTTAGCCATGCGTGCCGTTCCTTATCTTGGCGGAAACCAATTATAATAAAGAAAGTTCTGAATTTTTAGACATTCTGGCATTATCGTACTCTTCATCCCGCATTTTCATCTGAGCCTTTCCCATTTCAAAAAGCTTGTAATGTGCTTCGATAATGGAGCGGAGCTGAACTTCGAGCTGAATCCGCTGGCCTTTCAGTTGAATGATATCGTCATGAATCTGTGCAAGCCGCGTGCTGGCTTTATTCAATATCTGCTCAGCCTTGACTTCGGCATCGGCAACAATCATTTCAGCCGTTTTTCGAGCCGCTTCGTTCATCTGCTCGATACGTTTTTCCGAATCAGTGACGGTTTGTTTCAGTTCGTCTTCACGGGCGGCAAACTCGCTGCGTTCCAGTTTCAACGCCTGATTTTCGTCACTGAGCCGATCTGTCTCGTCGTAAAGCGATTCGAGCGTATGTGCGATCTGCTCGAGGAATTCATCCACTTCCTGAATGTCGAACCCTCTGAACCGAACGCTGAACTGGCGCTGCTGAATGTCCAGCGGCGTGACATCTAAGTCTTTTTTCACGGTTTCACCTTACATCATCATGCTGAAGGATATTCTCTTCAGCGTGTTCACCACAAAAGTCTGTAAAAATATGACCCCTAAAAATACAATAATGGGTGAAAAGTCGATTCCACCGAAAGTGGCCGGAATCCGCGAACGAATCTGAGCCAGAACAGGCTCGGTTACGGCGTGGATAAAGCGAACAATGGCGTTATAGGGGTCCGGATTCACCCAAGATAAAATCGCCCTTGCCACAACCACCCACATATAGAGGCTCAATGCTAGATCAAACACCTTGGCTACAGCCATTAAAAAATAACCTATCATGTACATTCGATCAATTACCTTTCACCGAGTACGAAAATCCGCCACATCTTCTTTTTCAAGAAAAGTGACGGGAAGGATGGATTTGATGCTCACCGTCTTCCGGATGGGAAATATGGAAATGACCTGGGAAAAAAGCAATCCGTCTCCGACATGGATATCACTGAAACAACTCGGATGAGTTGAATCTACGAGGCTCTTTTGGAACAGGAAATACCAAAAGACAATACTTCATGAATCCGGTTCAGCACAACGCAATCCTTCATACAACCTGGAAAAGCATCCCGGATATCACATTCGCGACAAGGGCTTTTAACCAGATAACCTATTTCAAAATCGAATCGGTATTTATAATTTTTTTTAGTTGGTATATAGTTCATAAGTTAAGAAAAAAATAATGGTTTCGACAGTCAATATCAGGGAAGATTGTTATCATAAGATTTCATGGATAACAAGGAATATAAAACATCTTAAGGGTAGACGGACGAGGTTTTATGGATGCAGAAAAGACGTTTTCCAGGCGTTCATTCGGCGTTATTTTACTGTTCACGATTGGGCTGTGTTTACTGGTGATGACCTTGGGGTACTGGGGCATCCTTCATATTTCAGAAAGATTGGCGGCGTTGGCCTCGGCGCATCCCGATATCGCCGATTTCAAGGCGGTCGCCGACTGGATGGCGTATGCCGGAACCATGTTTATCCGCTATGGAGCCCCGCTGATAGCTGCCGCGTTTGTTTTGTGGAGTGTGTTGCTGTGGTCGGCAATTCGCCGCATGCCATCAAAACCGCAGACGGAGACTCCCCAATCTCAGCACCGTGAGCCCGAAAGCCGCCACGATAGAGAACAGCAGGACAAGCGATTGTTTATCCATCTGCTCAGCATGCTTCAGCGCGAAGGCAGATTCCTTGATTTTTTGTCGGAAAATCTCGATGCATATGAAGATGCCCAGATTGGGGCCGCTGTTCGCAGCATTCATGAAAACTGCAGCAAAATCACCCGCAAATACCTGTCTCTGGAACCGGTTCTGGATCAGGAAGAAGGCCAGACGCTGACCCTTCAGAAAGGGTTTGATACTGCAGCCGTCAAGCTTGTGGGAAATGTTTCAGGAGAGCCGCCGTTTACCGGCGTCATCCGTCACAAAGGATGGAAAACCGCAAAGCTGGAACTGCCCACTCTGTCCGCAAGCCAGGATGCGTCCCTCATCGCTCCGGCTGAAGTTGAAATCTCTTAGCCCGTTGAAAGGATTCTACATTGTCTTTGCCAGAATTTATCATTGGAATCGATCTTGGCACCACCAACAGTGTGGTGTCTTATGCCAGAGAAGGAAGCCCCATACAGGTTTTCAGCATTCCTCAGCTTACCGGACCCGGATCAATCGAAAAACAGGATATTCTTCCCAGCACCATACTGATTCCCGGAGAAAACGATACACCCTCCCAATCGCTTGTTCTGCCGTGGGATGCGCATTCCACCCGGGCCATCGGTGAATATGCACGAAACAGGGGGGCAGAAATTCCCCACCGTCTGATTGCCTCGGCCAAATCCTGGCTTTGCCATGCCCTGGTGGATCGTAACAAGCCCATTCTGCCATGGGAAGGGCCGGATGAACAACTCAAGCTGTCTCCGGTTGCCGCGTCCGCTGCCATTTTACATCACATCCGCGATGCCTGGAATTATGAGATGGCCAGAACGCCATCCGGTTTTGATGAACAACTCCGCATGGAAAACCAGGAAATTCTGCTGACGGTTCCGGCTTCGTTCGATGCTGTTGCCAGGGAACTGACGATCAAAGCTGCGCAAATGGCCGGCCTGAACCACGTCACCCTTCTTGAGGAACCCCAGGCTGCTTGCTATGCCTGGATTGAAGATTCCGGAGACAACTGGCGCAGGAAGGTCGAAAAAGGCGATTTGATCCTTGTTTGCGATATCGGCGGCGGTACATCCGATTTCAGTCTGATTGCGGTATCCGAACAAAACGGCGATCTATCGCTGGAGCGGATCGCCGTCGGCAATCATTTGCTGGTCGGTGGAGATAACATGGATCTGTCTCTGGCCTATGCCATATCCCGAAAAATGGCCGAAAAAGGGACCCGCCTGGATAATTGGCAGATGCGCGGTTTGTGTCATGCCTGTCGGAAAGGCAAAGAAGCGCTGCTGTCCGGCAGTTTATCCGATGCCTATCCCATCGCCTTGCTGGGAAGAGGCAGCAGCCTGATCGGCGGCACCCTGAAAACTCAACTGCTGGCCGAAGATGTCAACCAGGTTCTGCTGGATGGTTTTCTTCCGATGTGCAGTCTGTCCGAAACGCCAGTAAAACAGCGATCTGTGGGCATCCGGGAAATTGGTCTTTCCTATGAATCCGATCCTGCCATCACGAGACACCTGGCCTGGTTTCTCAGCAATCAGCATGATCAATCCCGTGAAAACAAACTCCCCACAGCCGTTTTGTTCAATGGTGGCGTGATGAAAGCCCCGGCGATGCGAAACCGGGTCATGGACGTATTGACAGCGTGGGCGAATACGTCATCAGGAACTTCTTTGCGGGAACTGCCTTCCCAGGATTTCGACCGATCCGTTGCAAGGGGCGCCGTCTATTACGGCCTGGCTCGCCGTGGCGGCGGCATCCGCATCCGCGGCGGTCTGAACAAAACCTATTACATCGGCGTTGCCGCATCCATGCCCGCCGTACCCGGCATGCCCGCTCCGGTCAAAGCACTGTGCGTAGCACCTTTCGGCATGGAGGAAGGCACTTCCCAGGCCATTGAAAATCGCGAATTCGTTCTCGTGGT
This sequence comes from uncultured Desulfobacteraceae bacterium, assembly GCA_903953895.1. Classification (GTDB taxonomy): domain Bacteria; phylum Desulfobacterota; class Desulfobacteria; order Desulfobacterales; family Desulfatirhabdiaceae; genus RAAP-1. Next base: position 111,218 of record CAJBLH010000196.1, read on the forward strand.
CGGTGAGCCGGCTCAGTTTGATTTTCTGGGGTCCACGATACGCCATGACGACCGGGCCGGCGAAGTGGTTGAAGCCTGGGAAGACGAAATCGAGCTGGTAACAACCCTGGATACCAAGCTGGACGGAGAGTCCGGCGCCTTGCTTCCGGTTACTCTGGAAACTCGGGCAACCGAAATCGGAACCCTTGAAATCTGGTGTATCTCTCCGTCCGACGGGCGCCAATGGCGTTTGGAATTCAATGTCCGGGAACACTCGGATTGAAAAGAGTTGAAAGTCTAAAGGGTGCCAAATCCAAAGTTTACAACAAAAAAGTAGGCATTTCCATTGATGGAAAGAATCGGGCTGTATTGCAAATCCACCCATAAATGCGTGCCATCGTATAACTGCAAATCAGGAATATGAACCGATAAATCACTGTAAAGTGTTGATGGCGTACAAGTGAATGACGGATTGTTTATAATCCCATAAGTTGTCAATTTGAAAAACATTAATTCCGGATACATCCCATTGTACTCATAAATCAGATTCGCCCACAGCGAAGGTGTTCCCGGTATCGGTTCGGCACTGGAGAGATAGGGAATGTTCAGTACGAAACTTTCGTCCAATGTTGCCAAACAACCTGCCGTAACATCCGACAACCGTCCTATCGCATTGCTGTTATACTCCGTAAACCAGAGATTCCCGTCCGGACCGGTGGTGATCCCCAAAGGACCACTATCGGCGGTAAGACCGGTCGAGAACTCCGTAATGACTCCGGCTGGGGTAATCTTTCCGATGGCGTTGGTGCCGTACTCCGTGAACCAGAGATTCCCGTCCGGGCCTGAGGTAATTCCACATGGATTACTATTGGTGGTAAGACCGACAGTAAACTCGGTAATAGCCCCGGTTGGGGTGATCCTTCCGATCTTTCTGGCATCATATTCCGTAAACCAGAGGTTTCCATCCGGGCCGGCGGTGATTTCTGCAGGGCCGCTGTAAGCACTCAGGTCGGTCGAGAACTCTGTAATAATTCCGGAGGGCGTAATTTTTCCAATTGCACCTGCACCGTAATCCGTGAACCAGAGATTCCCGTCCGGACCGGCGGTGATTCCCCAGGGGCAACTATTGTCATCGTTGATCAAAAACTCGGTAATCGCTCCGGATGGGGTAATCTTTCCAATGGCATTGGTACCGCAATCCGTAAACCAGAGATTGCCATCCGGGCCGGCGGTGATCGCTACCGGATCACTGTAATATTGAAGCCCTTTAGAAAAAATGGTGATAACCCCGGATGGCGTTATCCTTCCAATGCCTGCGTAAACCGTGAACCAGAGATTTCCATCCGGACCGGTCGTAATTGCCCCGGGATAACTTTTTGGGGAAAGACCCAGCGAAAACTCGGTGATTGCACCGGACGGGGTGATCTTTCCAATTTTGTTCCCGGAGTCTTCCGTAAACCAGATATTTCCGTCCGGTCCGGCAGTAATCCCCAGAGGGTTAGATTCGGCGGTAAGACCGGACGAAAACTCGGTGACGGTCTGGCTTGTAGCATATCCAGGTAATAACAACCCGATAATTATATAGATAAAGCACAAACAGACAACAAACTCTGCATATCTCATTCGTTTCATATACATCTCCTCTGAGCATGAATTGTATTTCTGTTTCAGGGCGACTCGCCGGCATCAGTACCCGTTTTCGCAGTAGGTATTGTTCCCCGACTGTATCAGCGTCGTCTGGTCAAGCTGGGCAGTCGGGGTCGGGTATTTCGGAGGGTCCAGGGGGCCATACAGGTTCGTGGGGGGGCCGAACGTGTAATCCGATACAACGCCGATTCGCTGGGTGATCGTGGTGGTCGGACCCTCTTTCTTGATGCTCAGCACCATAAGATCCGTTGACCAGACGATATCTTGATTCAATATTGGATAACCGGTATCCGGAAAGTGCGCCTGAACACTGTTCATGGCGCATTCGATGGTATCATCGGCCACCGGAAAATGCGCGATAACTGTTAGCTTCGGACGGGGATTGATCTGGCTCAAGAGGTACCCGAAAGCCCCTTGTGGCGTGTGCGAACTGCTTTCAATATTCGCTGAATCCTGTACCGCTTTATCAAAGTTAGTATTCGTACCAGGCGGCGGCGGAGACGTCAATCCCATATTCTTCATGGCCAGCAGTTCCGGCGGGAGTATCATCTCGTGGATGAACACATCTACCCCCCGTGCGATTCCCGTAGCAGGATCCACGTTATTGGCCTGATCGATACAACGGGTTTCGGGCCGGGTATCACTCGTATAGATCATCGTCAAACCCTTCCACTCGAGCTTGTAGCCCATGGAGCCTTTTCTGCAGTGGATCACCGGGAAATGGGTAATCTTTACTTTCGTTTCCGAGTTATTGTAGGCAATGTTATCTCCCGGAACTTCACCGTACTTGGTCCAGTCCAGCTCAATAGGAACCATACCAAATCCGTCGTTCGGTGCATCGTCTCCAACGGGTACCGGCTCGCACGGCAGCCCCCAGGAGTCCCGCGTGGGAATCGGATATTTTTGCCAGCCCGTACTTAAAAAACTGAAACTCTCCGTGTGCCACCGCATGGCTTCCCGAAGGTTCCTGCAGAAAGCATTGGTGCCATCGTCGTAGAGCCGGCGCGGGGGCTTCGGGCTCTTCACACCCGAAGCCCCATGACTCCAGACATACAGGGGCCATTTGCGGTCGTTGGCGGGTCCGAAGCAGTAAATTGCACTCAGATCGCTCATATGATCGGCATGCAGATGGGATATGAATATCTTGTCCATCCGGCTTGCCGAAATCCCCATGGCGTTGTAATTGGTCATAGACCCCGCACCACAGTCGAAGATAAACGAGTCTGTCGCTTTACCGAATCCACCGTTCGGGTCCGGAACCCATGGACCCACCTCTACGAAGATGCTCATCATCTGCTGAGCCTTGCGTGTGGGCGGAAAGGCCGTTCCGAGGAATGTGATCCGCATCTCGTTATCGGCGAGCAGCGGCGCATCCTTGTCCGGAACAAAGACATCCCCTTTCTGGTACAGATAGGTGGGGTAGCCGTATGCCTGGGTTGGGATGTCATTCGGGTAGTTGCAGCCATTCGTATCGGGGCATTGTACGTTCTCCGCAACAGCCTTGCCCGCCTCGGTACCGACCAGGACGCCACCAAGCGCCAGTCCGCCGAGAAGGGCTCCGGAGCCTTTCAGTAAGTCACGTCGTGTCAATCCTTCGAAACTTGTTTTCTTTAAAATCGTCATGAGCTATTCTCCTTTCGCTATGAGTTTTGATTGGTTTGGACTGTGCAAAATCGGTCGAAATGGATATTATTCAAGAAATAGGCAAAAAATACAAGAAATCCTTAAAGTAAATTATTACGCATATAAAATTGTATTGATAACATTTTCAGTTGGATATATTAATAACGATCTTACAGACACAACGATTTACGACATTATTTGCTTTTAAAACTCTGTTTTTCTCATACAGATACCGTGCAGTCCGAATAAACCGGCTGTGCAAAATCATAGCGTAGTGAAGTTTTCAATTTTCTCTTGGAAAAGGAGCCCCGCAACAATGATAAATCCGCTTCGTTTCTTTTGGATCATGCTGAACATCTTGTTTGCCCTGTTTACTTTTTCTTCCGCCGTATCTGCAAGCGTTTCATCCTATCCTGAAGTCACTTTCATCCTGGATGCCTCCGGCAGCATGATGGGCAAAGCCGGGGATAAAACGAAAATCGATGCGGCAAAGGCGGTCTTGTCTCAGATGATTCCCAATCTGGCGCCCGAGGTCAAGCTCGGCCTTGTCGCCTATGGCCACCGCCGCAAAGGAGACTGTGCAGATATCGAGGTTTTGATAAATCCCGGCAGTGATGATCGTATCGTCCTGCTTGAAAAGGTGAAAGCACTTCAGCCCAAGGGTAAAACACCGATCACCGACGCTGTCGCATCTGTGGTGGAGCAGCTCAAGACTAAAGAGAACGAAACGACGATCGTGTTGATCAGCGACGGTGTGGAAACCTGTGCGTCCGATCCATGCAAGGCCGTCAAGGAACTTAAGGAAACAGGCATCAAGTTTCTGATGCATGTCGTGGGTTTCGGTGTTTCAGAAGTTGAAAATCAACAACTTGCCTGCCTGGCCAAGGCAGGAGGTGGAAAATATCTGACGGCAAACGATACCCAGTCTCTGCTGGATGCACTCAACAGCGTTTCAAAAGAAATCGAGAAGAAAGTGGCGATGGAAAAGGCCAAATCCGTTCAGGTCAAAACCGAGACCGGGCTTGGCAAAATCAAATTGACGATGCCGGAAAGCACGACAAAAGGCATGGCAGGGCTGAAGATAATCCGATTGTCGGATGAAAAAATCGTTAAAGAAGCCGGGAAGTTACCCACTGAATCAATCCACCCGATGCCCGCCGGCGAATATGAACTCGAATATCTCTTCTCATCACCCAACTACGGCGCCCCCACACGCAGCAAACTGGGAAAGATAACGCTGTCCGGAGGGGAGACCAAAGAGATTCGGATGGGGGGAGTTGTTTTTAATATCGCCGATTCTCTGAAAGAAAAAGTTTCAGTTAAGCATGTTGTCATCGCCGAATCCGGTTCTGATGAAGTTGTTGTCATGGTAAACGACAACAACAACGGATATTATAATTTTGTACCCAAAGCCGTACTGCCAGGAAAATATGACATTCTCATCCACTATTCCCACAGCCCCAGTCCCACGAAAGTGGCAACCGGAATCATCGTAAAACCAGGCGTTGAAACGATTGTGACCCTGGATTCCGGTATCATTTTCAAAGAAGTAAAAGGGTCGGATATTACCGGCTGGGATTTAATTCCACTTGCCCCATCGGCGACAGCCGACACGACAGAAGACGAAAACGCTCCCATGTCCGTCATGCCATCGCTTCAGGCACGACCGCCATCCGGCAACAAAACGACGTTGTGGACGCCTTATATCGTTCCGGAGGGGAAATACCGTCTTTTGGTTCATATCAAAGGGATGGATGAGCCTTTGCCGGTAGCCGGGGAATTGGAGATACGAAAAGGGCAAACGATTGAATTTAATTCCGGATTGTAGAAAAATACAATGATCTATACTGTCAACGGTTATAATCTTAACGTTTGAACCCTCACCCGCTGGGGGAGGAAGTGCAAGGAAAGTGCAGATTATGGTTGTTCGCAGTATATCTAAATCACATAGATAGAAAATAGCGATGAAACCGGTCATCGCCGGTCAGTTCGGGATGAAAAGCGGTTGCCAGAAGATTAAGCTGCCGAGCCGCAACGATACGTCCATCCGGAAGTCTGGCCAGCACTTTTACATCCGTACCGACACTTTCAATGAGCGGCGCCCGGATAAAGACAGCATGAACCTTTTGGCTGTTTTCTGCCGTAACGACATCCGGTACATCGAGATCGGTCTCGAAACTCTCCGCCTGTCGGCCAAATGCGTTTCGCCGGATGCTGATATCCATCACCCCCAGCAAGGGTTGTGAATGCCGGGAATCTCTGGCCAGGAAAATGGCGCCCGCACAGGTTCCCCAGATCGGTCGGGTGGAAGCCAATTGCCGGATGGGCTCCATCAGGCCGAAGCGAACGGCAAGTTTACCGATGGTCGTCGACTCGCCGCCGGGAATAATGAGGCCGTCTATGTCCGCCATATCCTGCGGCAGGCGGACTTCAACGGCAGTTACACCGATCTTTTCAAGAATTTGAATATGTTCGGCAAAATCGCCCTGTAGTGCAAGAACGCCAATTTTCATGAAACGCTCTTACCAACCCCTTACTGCCAGATGCTCGCTTTCCGGCATGGAACTGACAGAGCGACCGACCATGGGTTCCCCCAGATTGCGGCTGACTTCGGCAATAATCTGCGGATCACGGAAATGTGTTGTGGCCTCGACAATGGCCTTGGCGCGGCGTTCGGGATTTCCGGATTTGAAGATGCCGGAACCGACGAAAACCCCGTCCACCCCCAGTTGCATCATGAGCGCAGCATCCGCAGGCGTGGCAATACCGCCTGCGGCAAAATTGACGACCGGCAGATGGCCCTTATCCTTGGTTTCTTTAAGCAATTCGTACGGCGCTCCGATTTCCTTGGCAAAGGCCATGACTTCCTCATCGCCCATGGCAATGAGACGGCGGATTTCACCGAAAACGGTGCGCGCATGGAAGACAGCCTCGACCACATCGCCGGTGCCTGCTTCTCCCTTGGTGCGGATCATGGCAGCACCTTCTCCGATGCGCCGCAGGGCTTCGCCAAGATTGCGGCAGCCACAAACAAAGGGGATTTTAAAGGCATGCTTGTCGACATGGTGGTACTGATCGGCCGGTGTCAGGACTTCAGACTCGTCGATATAGTCCACTCCGATCGCCTCCAGAATCTGGGCTTCAACAAAGTGACCGATACGGCATTTGGCCATCACGGGAATCGTTACGGCATCCATGATTTTGTAAATGATATCCGGGTCACTCATGCGCGCCACGCCGCCATCCACGCGAATATCCGCGGGAACTCTTTCCAGGGCCATTACCGCGCATGCTCCGGCCTGTTCGGCGATCTTGGCCTGATCGGACGTCACCACATCCATAATGACGCCGCCCTTCAACATTTGCGCCAGACCGCGTTTTAACCCAGTCGTTCCGACGGTTTGATCCATAACGCCTCCTTATATTCTTTCAAAATCCGTTAAAATCAGGTTGATTTCACCGCAAAGGCGCAAAAGAAGCAAAGATAACGTCAGTTTCAACTGATGCGCTTTGCGATCTTTGCGCCTTTGCGGTGAATATGTGTTGACGAAGAATTATTTTTTCAAATTGCTTCTGCCTGATCGGACAAGCATGATCGCCGCAATGGCGGCCAGAGAGATTCCGATCACCTGAGCCACTGAAAAAATCTGGAAATAAGTCTGTCCGCGAAAATCACCCCGAAAAATTTCAATGATGGGCCGGGTAATACCATAAAGCAGAACATACAGCCAGAAAAGCTGACCGTGAAACCAAATCTTTTTTCGCAACAACCACAGGACGATAAATATCGAAAAATCGCTGAGAACCGAATAGAGCTGAGTTGGATGCAGGGGAATCCCCAGCGGAGCCAGGCTGTCGGGATGGTTGAACGTGATCGCCCACGGCAGATCACATATCTTGCCGTAGCAGCAGCCGGCAAATAAACACCCGATCCGGCCAATGGCCTGCCCCGCCGCCAGCCCCGGAGACATGATATCCGCAATCTGCCAGAAGGATATTCCTATTTTTTTAGCATAGATCACGGCCACAATCACGGCCATGATAAATCCTCCGTAAAAGACCAGGCCGCCGTTCCAGATACGAAAAATCTCGATGGGATCGGAAAGAAAAGTCCTCGGGTCCGTAAAGACATAAAAAAGCCTTGAACCGATCACCGCACCGATCAATATGTAAAAAGACAGGTCCAGAATTTTCTCCGGATCCTGCCCGACCCTGTCCGCTTCTTTTCTGGCAAGGGTGATGCCCACAAAAAAGGCAATGGCCATCATCAGGCCGTAGGTGTATATTGCAAAATTTCCAAACTTGATAAGTATCGGGTGCATGCGCTCCATCATTCCGGCATTTTATCAAACAGCAGATGATATACCAGAATCGCCATCCCCACGGTGATGCCGCTGTCTGCCACATTGAATGCAGGCCAGTGATAACCGCCTGCATAAAAATCTAGAAAGTCCACCACTTCTCCGAATCGAAACCGGTCGATCATGTTGCCGACAGCACCGCCGAATATCAGCAGCAGCGCTGTGGACAGCCATGGATAGCCGGCCGGAGTTCTAAGATAAAAATAAAAAATGATCACAGCCGCCAGCGACGACATGGTCAGAAACAAAAAGCTTCGGATTTCCGGCCCCTGGCCGGCCATAAATCCGAACGCTCCACCCGGGTTATGAATATGGGTGATATTGAAAAAACCGGGAATGACCGGAACGATTTCAAACATCGGTATCCATCGCAAAATGACCATCTTGCTGATTTGATCCAACACAATCAAACTGCCGGACGCCATCAGCAATTTTGCGATCTTGGCAACGGCCAGGGTGCGGGAATAACCCGGCAGAAGGTTCAGATTCATGCCGATACCGTGGCATCGATGGCAGTCAGACATCGGGGACACAACGTCGTGTGTTCGGGATGGGACCCAACACCCGTATCATACACCCAGCAACGTTCGCATTTTTCCCCTTCCGCAGGCGTCACCTGAATACTGAGACCGGCAATCTCCTGGCTGACATAGACCGGAGATTGCGGCTGAGATGCCTGCAGAACAACCTGTGACACGATAAACAGGGGCCGCAGGTCTTCGTGATAAGACAGCAGCAGGCCATGCAGCGCATCGGCTGCCGAAATCGTGATCCGCGCATCCAGTGGGTGACCGATCTGTTTTAGCGCCCTGGCTTCTTCAAGCGCCCGGGTCACCTCCCCGCGAACCGCCAGAAGGCTCTGCCATTCTTCAGAAAGGGATGGATTCATCCACTGGGGTTTGACTGTCGGATAGAGTGTGAGGTGGACGCTGGTTTCTTTTCCGGAAACCATCGGCATATAGCGCCATATTTCTTCAGCGGTAAAGGGCAGAATGGGCGCCATCAGGCGAACCATGGCATCGAGAACCGCATACATTACCGTCTGGGCGCATCTGCGCGCTGAAGATTCGGCAGGCGACGTGTAGAGACGATCTTTCAGGACATCCAGATAAAACGCCGAGAGTTCGACGGTGCAGAAATTGTAGAGAGCATGGTGAACAATATGGAAATCATATGCTGCATAGGCTTTCTGAGTTTTATCGACCAGCTTCTGAAGCCGATGCAGAATATAGCGATCCATTGGCGGCATGGCGTCAAAATCCGCAGCGTTTCTATCTGGATCATAATCATGAAGATTTCCCAGCATGAACCGGCAGGTGTTTCGGATTCGGCGATAGGCGTCACTCAGTTGGTTCAAGATGTTATCGGAAATCCGGATATCGTCGCGGTAATCGGATGCCGATACCCAGAGACGAAGAATTTCAGCCCCGTATTTATCCACGACTTTTTTGGGAGCAATGACGTTACCGACGGATTTGGACATTTTTTTACCGCCGGCATCCACCACAAATCCGTGGGTGAGTACCGCCTGATACGGCGCCCGACCGCGGGTTCCGACCGCTGTCAGCAGCGCACTGTGGAACCATCCACGATGCTGGTCGCTGCCTTCAAGATACAGATCCGCAGGCCATCTCAGGTACGGTCGATGCTCCAGAACCGCTGCATGGCTGACGCCGGAATCAAACCAGACATCCAGAATGTCGGTCTCCTTGGTGAATGCGGCGTTTCCGCACGCCTTACATACCGAGCCTTTCGGCAACAGTTCTTCAACCGTTTTCTCGAACCAGACATCGGCCCCATGCGCCTTGAACAGCTCAAATACATGATCCATAATTTCCGGGCTGATCAGTATCTGATCACATCGCTCGCAGCAGAAGACGGCGATAGGCACCCCCCAAGCCCGCTGCCGGGAGACGCACCAGTCGGGCCGGTTCTCGATCATGCCGTAAATGCGGTCTCGTCCCCAGCTCGGAATCCATTTTACCCGGTCGATTTCCGCCAGCGCCTGTTTTCTGAGCCCGGTTTTATCCATGGAAATAAACCATTGGGGCGTCGCACGGAAGATCACGGGCTTTTTACATCGCCAGCAATGGGGATAGGAATGTTGCAGCGTTTGCTGTTCCACCAGACTGCCCGTTTCCCGCAGTTTTTCAATGATCGGGGCATTGGCCTTGAATACGAACTGGCCGGAAAAGAAGTCTACCTCCTGCGTAAAACATCCGTTGTCGTTCACCGGGGAATAGGTTTCCAGCCCATAGTGCATGCCCACCTCATAGTCTTCGCGGCCATGTCCGGGTGCGGTATGCACACATCCGGTGCCAGCCTCGAGGGTGACATGATTGCCCAGAATCACCAGTGAATCCCGCTGATAAAAAGGATGGCGGCATTTCAGGTTTTCCAGTTTTCGGGAAGGCATTTCAGCCAGAATTGTGTAATTGGCGATGCCGAAGGTTTTCATGCAGGATTCCACCAAGTCGCGGGCAAGAATATACACTTCCTTTTCCGAGACCTTGACGGCCGCGTAAACAAAGTCTGGATGCAAGGCGATGGCCAGGTTGGCCGGAAGCGTCCAGGGCGTGGTGGTCCAGATTACAATAGAGCAGGTTTCACCGGAAAGACCCGGCACATCGTCACTTAAATCCGACGGCAACCGAAACTTGACAAAAACCGATGGTGAGGATTCATCATGATATTCGATTTCAGCCTCAGCCAGAGCAGTCTGGCACTGACAGCACCAGTGAATGGGTTTTTTGCTGCGGAAAAGGTTGTCTGCCAGCGCGAATTTCAGGCATTCGTTGGCAATGATCGCCTCGTAAGTGTAGTTCATGGTCAGATAGGGGTCATCCCACTCCCCCATGACGCCCAGCCGTTTGAATTCTTCTCTTTGAATATCGATGAATTTTTCGGCATAAGCCCGGCACTGTCGGCGAATGTCGGCCTGGGACATGTCTTTTTTCTTGTCCCCAAGTTCCTTGTCCACGTTGTGTTCGATGGGAAGTCCATGGCAATCCCAACCCGGAACATAAGCCGCATCAAAACCCGCCATCTGACGGGACCGGACGATAATGTCCTTCAAGATTTTGTTCAGAGCGGTTCCGATATGAATATGGCCGTTGGCGTATGGCGGGCCGTCATGAAGAATAAACTGCTCCCGACCTTTGGATGCTTTCCGGATGGCATCATAGAGGTGGTCTTGATCCCATTGTTTGATCTGTTCGGGTTCGCGCTGAGCCAGATTGGCTTTCATCGGGAAGTCGGTTGCCGGCAGATTCAGGGTTTTCTTGTAATCCATTCAGTCCTCCAACGTCAGATAATTGATATTTAAAAGGAAAATTTTAGACGCAAATCCCTGTTGTGTCAAGGAAATACATGCCTAACTTGTGCTTCCGGAATTGGCTGTTTCAACGCTG
>CAJBLH010000197.1 GCA_903953895.1 uncultured Desulfobacteraceae bacterium
AATTCCTGTGGAGAGTCCCGTTTTATTTTTCAAAGAACAGAAAAACTTGGAGGCATCACCCCCCTGACTAACTTATGCCACTAAATTGGATTGCACCCAGCATATTATGTTCCAGTGTCCGAGGGAAATCTGCAAGACATCTCGGCGGCTTCGATTATTGACTTTTTCCGAGAACTCCTATCCCGAAACATAAAAATCGTAGGTCACAATCTGAAATACGATTACGTTTTGCTTCGACGATATGGCATTCGGATCTCAAATACTCACTTCGATACCATGCTGGCAGCCCATGAATGCTTCGGGGATTGGGATTTTTTCAACCTTGCGGCGGTTGCCAAGAAGCTTATCGGAAAGGACGTAAAGAGATATAGAGACTTGATCGACGAAGGCCAGACAGTGCTGGATGTTCCTTTTAAAGACTTGGTTGAACATGGCTGTGAAGACGCTGATGCGACCTTGAGATTACACGTTCGCCTGCAATCGATTCTCAGGGAAAGGGGCATCGAGGAGCAGTTCACGAAAGAAGTGATGCCGTTGATGCGCCTGCTTGGCGACAAGGAATGTGATGGTGTGCAGATGGACATACACGCCGTTACTGGCCAGAGAGATGCCCTTGCAGGTGAGGCGGAAACTTTGAAGTCTCAAATTTTTGAAAAAGCCGGTAAGCAGTTTGACGTTGATTCGATGAAGGATGTTACCGAGGTCTTGCAGGGAATTGAAGGATTTCGTGAGCGGATTGGAAGGCAGCCACTCCGCCAGGCGCAACTCGAACAGTTGGCACTGTCGAGTGATCTGCCGCGAGCGATTGTGCAGTATGGAAGAATCAGAAAACGCGTGAAGCATCTGGAAGCCATCTGCAGGGGACAGAAAGACGGAAAAGTGTTCCCGCTTTTCAACCAATTGAAAGCACCGTATGGGCTCATTTCATCGGCAGATCCAAGGCTTTTTGATCCGATTGTCGGCCTTCACCCAGGAGCTGTACTCGATAAGGATATTCGTCAACGTATTCCGGACGAAAACCGATCACTCGATATTCTTCTATCGCTGACAGGAGATCCAGTATTCGAAAAGGATTGGCGAGAACGAAAGCGAGATTTTATTGGCGGCGAAGGATTTCCGCTTGCAGGTATCGATCATGCGGATGTCCTGATTTCTGTTGCAATAGGCTTATCGAACGCCGCACTGTGCAAGCGCTATCTGATAGACACCCGCAGGGCGATGGCCCTTCGGGACCATGTGACTGATAGATACTCGAGACTGTTCGATTGGCTCGATGAATATCGTAGGAATATCATATTTGCCGGGTTTGCATCATCAGGAACACGACGGAGATACTGGGAAGGGCTCAGAAGTGCGAATATTGACAGGAGGAATAGAGCTCTTCGGAGTGCATTGCGGTGGTTGATTGAGATGTGACAGCGAACTGAACTGCGCTGAGATTGTCTTTACGTGGTTTTATCCATTCTGGGTAAAAAATGTATTCATGTCATCGGACAGATTGATGAGATCCTACACAGCAGCAAATTTGCTATCAATATCCATGTGTCCGTGCAGAATACGGACGATCTCGACCTTGCCGCTGTGTTTTTGCCGGTAAAAAATCACATGGCTGCCGGCGCTCATTTTTCGGTAGCCTTCCCGAATATCGCTGCAATCTTTTCCCAAAAGGGGATCGGCGGCCAATTGCTGAAAGCAACCGTCAAGCATGGTCAGGTAACTCACACCCCCAATGTTCTTGAGTGTAAGTGCCGATTTCCACCAAATCGATAAGCGCCCTTTTGGTAAGGGTGAAAGAAGGCATCAAGCAGCTCCTTCGCGATCAAACGAACGAATCAAGCCATGAAGTGAATATTCAGCGGTTCCACTTTCCTCACCTTCCTCAAGAGAGCGGCGCAAAGCCGCCAATTTGATTTCTCGTTCCTCCAAAAGCCTCAAGCCAGCCCTTATAGCTTCGCTGACAGTTCCAAAATGGCCTTGGGATAGCTGTTGGGCAATAAATTTTTCATAATGTACACCAAGAGTAACGCTTGTGTTTTTTTGCATAATTCAACCTCCATGTATACCATTGGATAATATTATATAATGCTGAGCGGTACTTTTCAATCATGTTTTAAGTTCGGGCAATGAAGAATGCTCCAGGATGCCCGAACGAGGTCCGGCTTATGGGAATGCAGCGATCATTGGCATAACTTTTCTGTCTGAAGATTTATTGTTGACTTCATGCCGTTAAATTCATACGACGGGAATATCAATAAAGTATCATTCCACGGAGAAACCATGAATCACAATGGTAACAACATCGAATCCCGCCTCTGGGCTGCGGCGGATGAACTGAGGGCCAATTCCAAGCTGAAATCCTCGGAATATTCCGTTCCTGTGCTGGGGTTGGTGTTCCTGCGTTATGCTGACCACAAGTTCCAGGCGACGGCGAAAGAGCTGACCGGACAAGCTGGCGTCCGGCGGAAGATCGGCCCTGCGGACTACCAGGCCAGAGGTGTGCTTTACCTGCCCGAAACGGCATGTTTCTCATCGCTGATCGAGTTACCCGAAGGGTCCAATATGGGTGCCGCCATCAACGACGCCATGCGCGCCATCGAGTCGGAAAACCCTGATCTTAAGGATGTGCTGCCCAAGACCTACAACCGTTTCGAAAACGCCCTGCTTAACGAACTGCTCAAAACTCTGAACCGGTACCCATGGATATCGAGGGGGACGCCTTCGGCAAGATTTACGAATACTTCCTTGGCCACTTTGCCATGAGTGAAGGCCAGAAGGGCGGCGAGTTCTTCACTCCCACTGCCATCGTCCAGCTTATCGTCGGAATCATTGAGCCGTTCCACGGCCGCATTTTCGACCCTGCCTGCGGTTCCGGCGATATGTTCGTTCAAAGTGCCCGTTTTGTGACCGAACACCAGAAGAACCCAGAAGCTGAGCTGAGCATCTACGGCCAGGAGAAGGTGACCGAGACTGTCCGGCTGGGCAAGATGAATCTATCCGTTCATGGTCTGGCCGGTGATATCCGCCAGGCCAACGCTTACTACGAAGACCTGCACCGCTCAACCGGAAAATTCGATTTTGTCATGGCCAACTCCGCATCCGACGCCAGGGGGTCGGAGATGGATGTCCGCAGACAGATCATCGAAGCCAGGGCTGTGGATGTGATGGTGTCCGTCGGGTCCAACTTTTTTTATACCGTAACCCTACCGTGTACTCTTTGGTTTTTGGATAAGGGCAAGTCCGGGAGCGCTTCCAGGGCCGATCAGGTGCTTTTTATTGATGCCCGACATATTTACCGCCAGATCGATCGCGCCCACCGCGACTGGACTCCGGCTCAGATCGAGTTCCTGGCCAACATCACCCGTATCTACCGGTGCGAAAGCGCTGAAAACCTGCATGACAGCGCCGACCTTTTGACAGAACACTTCCCTGATGGCCGATATGTTGATATTCCCGGTCTGTGCAAGGTGTCAACCCTGGCAGAGATCGAAGCCCAAGGCTGGAGTCTCAACCCCGGCCGCTATGTGGGAGTGGCTGCCCGAGAGGAAGACGACTTTGACTTCAAGGTTCGGCTGGTGGAGCAGAATGAAGAACTGGAAATCCTCAACGCTGAAGCCCGGGAGCTGGAATCGCGAATCGCTGAGAATGTGGCAAAGTTGTTGGAGGGGGAGAGATGAATGCTTCCAGAAAGTGGAAACAGGTAAATCTTGGGGATTTAATAGATACCCAGAAAGGTTTTGCGTTCAAGAATACATGCTCGACTTTGTACATTTTCATGGCATGGTGGCCCGCCTACCACTTAATTTGTTCCATGCTCTTTGATAAATTTTCCAATATTCATTTTCTGCAGGACAAATGCTGAGACTTCCGCTATAGGATAAAAAAAACTTTTATCCT